>CAZUMF010000412.1:0-3753 GCA_964621385.1 uncultured Desulfohalobiaceae bacterium | reverse complement strand
TGCCTTTGAGGTCTTTCAGGCCGTCAATGTCGGCATCGGCCCGGGCCACGAGGGTGAACGGTTCGGGATGCACGGAAAACACCGCCCGGAGGTCCTTGTTCTGCTTGCCTTCGAACTTGCTGCTGCCGTGATAGGCATGGTACTGCCAGTCCGACTGGCAGACACCCATGTCCAGTTCGCCCTGGGCAATGGTGTTCAGGTTATACACCGAACCGCCGGTGCTCTCCACTGAGCAGCGGATTCCGTGATCTTTGCGGCCCTTGTTGACCAGACGGCAGATCGCCCCGCCAGTGGGATAATAGACCCCGGTCACTCCGCCGGTGCCGATGGTCACGAACTGGGTGTCTTCGGCAGCCTGGACATCGGACGGACCGGCTCCCATCATCAGAAACAACCCCAGAACTACGGCCAGTGTCAAAAGTACGGTTTTTTTCATCGTGCTTCTCCTTGTCATTTTTTGTTGTGTGTTTTCAGATTACTAAACGATTTTTTTGGCTGTATGATCACCTCCTTTCCAGTTGGACGCTGTGTTGAAATGCAAAAAAAACATCAATTCAATCAAATAATGAAAATATTATTTCATTTTTTTAGAGCACTGTCAAGATGCATTCTCCGGGACGACTCCTCTTTACACCGAGGCGCTATTGGCCTATACTAGAAGTTGACAGAAATGGCGCATTTGTCTCTGCCTTCAAGAAAAGCTTTTCACGATCCTGTGGGCTAGGAGCTGTCTGTTGGGCCAACTTCTGGTATCTAACTGATATAATGGAAAACCTCAAAGCATACTCCCCCTTAAGTATGCGTATATATTCATGACACGAGAATCCGCGTGCTGAAAACCCCCGTCAGAAGAGAGGTTGAACATGAAAAGGTATTCTACGGCAAAACGCGTTGTAGGGCAAGAGCGAAAAAGGCGGATTGTGTTCTGGATGGGTCTGGCCTGCATGATCCTGCTCCTGGCCGGAAGCGGCCCGGGCCTGGCCGACACTTGGCAGGTCCAGGTCCGATGGGTGCCTGACGGCGACACCCTCTATCTGCAGTCCGGTCAGAAAGTCAGGTTGAAAGGGATCGACGCCCCGGAAACCGGACACGAAAAAAACCCGCGGCAGTATTATGCCCTGGAGTCCAGGAAGCGGCTGGAGGATCTGGTGGAGGATCTGACCCTGAGTATTGAGGCCGAAACCTTGAATGCCGACCGCTACGGCCGCATCCTGGCCTATGTCTACCTGCCGGACGGCCGTTTTTTGAACAGCCTCCTGCTCAGACAGGGAGCCGCGTTTTTCTATCCCCACCCCAGGCAGGACCAGCCCCATGAGGACGAACTGCTCCGCAGCCAGCAACGGGCCATGCATGAGCGGCGGGGCTTCTGGGGACGCATTCTGACCATGCCCGCAGCCAACCGGCCCTACATCGGCAATGCCGGCAGCCTGCGCTTTCATACCCCGGACTGTACCTATGGCCGACGCATCAAGCCCGACAACCAGCGGATGTTCTCCAATCTCAGGCAGGCCTTTGACGCCGGGTATGCCCCCTGCCGGAACTGCACCCCCTGGCCCCTGGACTGATGTGTTTCGCAGGTCGGATCTGTGGCCGGAACGGACTTTACAGGTCATGGAAAATGCTCTATGCCTGGGCCGTTTTTGGAATGCAGATCGAGAAAGCCAAAGGAGAGCGAATTGAAAACTGCCCGACGCATGGAGGATATCCCGTTTTCCGGGATCCGCAAAGTCTTCGAGGAAATCACCAGGCGGGAACAAAGCGGCGAGACAATCATCCATCTGGAAATCGGCCGGCCCGACTTTGACACCCCTTTTGCCATCAAAAACGCAGCCAAACAGGCCCTGGACCAGGGCCGGGTCCACTACACCCCGAACACTGGACTGCCGGAACTGCGCCGGGCCATTGCCCACAAGCTGGCCGCGGACAACGGCCTGGATTATGATCCCGACCGGGAGGTCGTCGTAACCATCGGGGCGAACGAGGCCGTGTTCATCTCGATGATGGCCCTCTTGAATCCCGGCGACGAAGTCCTCGTTCCCTCGCCCTGCTGGACCCATTATTATCAATGCGCCAAGCTTTGCGGGGCCGTGCCGGTTCCGGTGCCCCTGAAGCACGAAAACAACTACCTGCCGGTTGTGGAGGATTTCGAACCCTCTGTGACGTCCAGGACCCGGATGATCGTGATCAACACCCCGCACAATCCCACCGGGGCGGTGTACGACCAGGCCTGTCTCGACGCGCTGGCTCGGTTCGTCCGCGACAAGGACCTCTTTGTCCTCTCCGACGAAATCTATGAAAAGCTGATCTACGACGGACACCGCCATCTCAGCTTTGCCGGTTTCCCGGACATGCACGAGCGCACCGTGACCATCAACGGACTGTCCAAGCTCTACGCCATGACCGGCTGGCGTCTGGGCTACGCCGCGGCGCCCAGGGC
Source organism: uncultured Desulfohalobiaceae bacterium (assembly GCA_964621385.1). Lineage (GTDB taxonomy): Bacteria > Desulfobacterota > Desulfovibrionia > Desulfovibrionales > Desulfothermaceae > JAABTT01. The sequence goes on along the minus strand of CAZUMF010000412.1, from coordinate 1,316 downwards.
CCTTGCCGAGGCCATGATCCGGGTGCACCAGTATACCACGGTCTGTGCCGTGACCTTTGCCCAGTACGGGGGTTTGGAGGCCTTGAGCGGCAGCCAGGAAGGAGTGCAGGAGATGGTCCGGGCCTTTGACGCACGCCGGCGGCTGGTGTGCGAGCGTTTGCAGGAGATGCCCGGGATCGAGCTGGTCGAACCCAGCGGGGCCTTCTATGTCCTGCCTTCGGTCCGCAAGCTCGGTATGGACGCCGGCGAATGCGCGGAGTATCTTTTGAATACGGCCAAGATTGCCGTGGTTCCGGGCGAGGCCTTTGGCCGGTTTGCCGAGGGGACCATCCGCATCTCCTATGCCAATTCGTATGAAAACCTGGAAAAAGCCATGAACCAAATGCAAACCGCACTCGAGGCCCGCGCATGAACACCGATCACTTCACCGGTATTTTTACACCCATTGTCACGCCGTTCACCCCAGAAGGCGCCATCGACTCCAAGAGCATGGACCACAACCTGGAGCGCTGGGGCGCCACAGGGCTTGCCGGGCTGGTGGTCGCCGGGTCCAACGGCGAGGCCCCCTACCTGGACAACGAAGAACGAATCAGCCTGGCCCGCCACGTGGCCAAACGCTGCCGGCCCAAAACCATGCTCCTGGGAACCGGGTGCGAATCCACCTCGAGCACCATCGCCTTGAACGCCCGGGCCGCGGATGCCGGGGCCGACGGCGTCCTGGTCCTGCCGCCCCACTACTACAAGGCCACCATGACCGAGGAGGTCCTGTACCACTATTTTGTTGAAGTGGCCGATGCCTCCCCCATCCCGGTGCTGCTCTACAACCTGCCCGGGAACACCGGGATCCATCTCTCCGCCTCCCTGGTGCAGCGCCTGGCGAAACACGAACGGATCGCCGGCATCAAGGACACCTCCGGGAATATCGTGCATCTCGCGGAGATGCTGCAGCGCATCAAGGGATCGTTCTCGGTCTTTGCCGGCAACGCCTCCTATCTCCTGCCGGCCCTGACCCTGGGGGCGGCCGGCGGCACCCTGGCCCTGGCCAACATCCTCCCGGAGGACTGCTGCCGGCTGCGGCAGCTGCACCAGGAAGGCCGGCACAAGGAAGCCGCGGATCTGCAGCTGAAGATGCTGGAGATCAATCGCCTGGTCACCATCCAGTACGGAATCCCCGGCCTGAAATACGCCCTCTCGCTCCTGGGCTACAAAGGCGGGGCCGCCCGCCGGCCATTGCGGCCCCTGTCGCAGGAGGCCATGGACACCATCCGGGCCGCGCTGCAGGATTACGGGGCTTTGGGCGGTTAGACGTAGCGGTT
>CAZUMF010000411.1:0-3760 GCA_964621385.1 uncultured Desulfohalobiaceae bacterium | reverse complement strand
GCTGGAGCACCATCCGGGCCAGTGGCCATTGAAATTCAATCCCGGACAGGATGTCATGCCCCACCTGGGGATGGGTCTTGATAAGCCCGAACTCTATCTCCGTCAGCCGGGTTGGTTTGGAGAGAATCTCGGCCGGAATGGCAATCTTTCCCAGATCATGAATCGTCCCGGCCATGGTGATCCCCTGGATCGCATCCTGGCTGAGCTGCATCTTCCCGGCGATGGCTGCGGCGAGTTCCGCCACCCGTTGCTGGTGCCCGGCCGTATAGGGATCACGGGCTTCCACGGTCCGGGCCACTACCTGGATGATGCCTCCCAGAGCCCCTTCAAGCTTTTTCGTCCGTTCCGCAACGGTTTGTTCCAGGTTTTCTTCGTAAGCCCGCTGTTTGGCCTCCAGCTGGCGGCGGCGCAGTGCGCTGGAGATGTTGATGAGCACTTCGCTGACCTTGAAGGGCTTGACGATATAGCCATAGGCCCCCAGCTCCAGGGCCTCCTCCACCACCTCGGGATCATCCACGCCGGTGATCATGATCACTGCCAGCTCGGGATCATGGGTCACAGCATTCCGGACGAAATCAATTCCGGACTCGCCTGGGAGCCGGATATCGCTGAGAATAAGCTCGAAACGCTCTTCCTGCAGCAACTTTTTCACCTCTTCGGCGCTGTGGGCAACCTCGAATTCCCGGTCTATTTTCCTGACGATCCGTCCCAGAGTGCGGCAGACAGTGGCCTCATCATCCAAAATGAGAATCTTTCCGATGTTGCTCTCCATATTCATCTCTACTTGGCTTTTAAATTCTGTTATATATGGTTCACGTCCTCCGGCTCGTAAAGAGCAAACATATGCCACGAAGAGTTCAGGGTTTTGACAAAGAAAATAATGGGCATTTTTCATGACCCAAGGACGGATCTGACCTTGCGCAGCAGTCCTTCCGGGGAAAAGGGCTTCTGGAGATACGTTGCCCACTTTTCTAAAACGCCGTGAAGCACCACGCCAGTATTTGTATACCCGGACATATACAGAACTTTCAGATTCGGAGCCTGCTTTTTGAGGGCCCTGGCCACTTCATTTCCCTTCATTCCAGGCAAGATGACATCCGTGAGCACAATATCGATGCTTTCCTGCTTATCTGCAAAGAGACGCAGGGCCTCCTCTCCTCCCGAGGCCTCCAGGACGGTATAGCCGTATCTGCTGAGTATCTTGCGGACTGTTTTCCTGACCACAGCCTCGTCCTCCACCAGGAGCACGGTTTCTTGGCCCTGGAGATCTTCCGGTTCTTCCTGATTATCTTCGCTTGATGAGTCCGGTTTGTCAATCCGTGGCAGATACATTGTGAAGGTGCTTCCCGCTCCGGGTTTGCTGGAGCACCAGATGTAGCCCTTGCTCTGCTTGACGATCCCGTAGACCATGGACAGCCCCAGCCCGGTGCCGGCACCCTTTTCCTTGGTCGTAAAGAAGGGCTCGAAGACCTGGGGCCGGACCTCCGGACTCATGCCTGTCCCGGTATCGCTCACCGCGAGCATCACGTAGGTCCCGGCTTGTATCTCGAATCCCTGCTGCTTTGCCTGAGCCGCTTCCAACTCCACCTCGTCCGTCTGCATGCTCAGTTTTCCACCATCCGGCATGGCGTCTTTGGCATTGACCACCAGGTTCATGATCACCTGCTCCATTTGCCCGGGATCAGCCTCGACCGGTCCGATCTCCGGGGACAAGACGGTCTCCAGTTCAATAGGCTCGCCAATGAGCCTTTTGAGCATCTTGTGCATGTCATTTAATACTTCGTTCAGGTCCAGGACTTCCACCTGGAGAATCTGTTTGCGGCTGAAAGCCAGGAGCTGGCGGGTCAACCTGGCAGCCCGCTCGCCCACCACCTTGATATCTTCGATCATCTCGTAGAGCGGATCCTCCTTGGCCAGCTCCATGAGGGCCATTTCGGAATTGCCGGTGATGGTGGTCAGGAGATTGTTGAAATCATGGGCCACGCCCCGGCCAACTGGCCCACGGACTCCAGTTTCTGGGACTGGCGAAGCTGTTCTTCCAGCTTTTTCTGTTCCGCCGCTTGCTGCTCGCGCAAGGAGACGTCCCGGATCACTCCGATAAATCCAGTAATCGTATTTTCTGCATTTCTGAGATAGAAGACGTTGGTCTCGCCTGGGAAAGACTCGCCTGTTTTTTTCTGGTAGTGGATGGTATAGACAAATTGTTGCTGATCCTTCTGTTTTTTCAGTTCTTGTCCCATGCGCTCGAACTCGTCCTGATCGGCATACACGGCATGGGTCTTCCTGCCTTTGATTTCCGCCGGGGAATAGCCGAAGAGCTCAGAAAAGGCCTTGTTGCAGTCGATGATATTCCGCTCGGTATCGGCGACCAGGATGGCGTCGCGGATGCTGTTGAAAAGTTCCCGGTACCTGGTTTCGCTTGCCAGCAAATCCGCTTGGGACTGTTTGTTTTTGTCCTGCAACTCGAGATCATACAAGGCGAACCCGAGATCATCGGCCACTTCCTGGAGCAACAGGTGCTCCTCCTTGGAATCCGCCAGGTCTTTGGAGATGAACACGGTCAGCACCCCATACACGCTCTCCTTGTGCCTCAGGGGGGCCGAGAGGCCCGCCCGGCCACTGTAGTGTTTTTTCAGGGGGCACGTGGTACATTCAGAGACAGGATCACGGATCACGAGAACATCTGCTTGGGCTGCTGTCCTGCGCCCGCATTCAGGCAAGCCATGCTCCCTGACGGAATCGAGCAAGGCTTGAAATTCCGCATCCAGGCCGGCTTGGGCCGAAGCCTGGACCTCTTCGGAATCAGGAAACAGGAGAATCCAGGCACTGCAGTAGCCGCGGCTCTCGATAAGCTTGTCGCAGGCGTCCTGGATCAGGCGTTCGCGGTCCTTTTCCCGGACGATGAGCCGGTTTACATCGCGGATTCCTTGGAGAATAGCGTTGAGATGTTTCTCCCGGCCCAGAGCCTCGGCGCGAGCGATGGCCTGGCCGAGTAAGCGTGCGATGTTTGTGATGAGCGCCTGCTCCTCTTTTTGAAACGGCCCCAGGTCGGCATTCGGCCGCTCCTCCGTGTAGTACACCTCGAGAGTACCGCGCCTTTGTCCTTGAACAACGACATCGGCAGCCAAGCGCCACGGGCTCTCACAAAAGGGTTGTGAGGTGATTTCCCGATCGTCCAAACACAGCCGGGCGCATGCAATATCTGGATACTGCCAGCCGGATGGAATGCGGTTTACGGCCAGGTGCAGGATATCATCCAAGCTTGTATCGGATTCGGCCAGCACTTCTGAAACACCGTACAAACAGGCCTGTTCCTTAACCCGCTCCTGGACGAGGGCTTCGTTGCCGCTGGCCGCTTCGATGATTTCAACGTCCAGATCGGCCAGGACTGTGCGCAGGGCAACGAGATTTTCCTTTTTGCCGTCAACGATCAGGATTTTCTGCCTGGAGTTCATTCTAAATATCTCCCTCTTATCTCCAATTACAGACCTCGTACCGACATTACGCCGTTGAACACTAACACTCTAAAATAATAAACAATGTCTGGAATGTTCTTAAAATTGGACATTCTTTTGGTTTCTGGCTTGCCACGCCGTAGCTTCTGAGCGAAGGCGGGTTTCAGCCTCCGGCCCGGAGGGGTGTCAGGTGTCGGGAAAAGCAAAATCCGCAAACTCGTATAAAACTTCAAACGAATTGAGTCACAGCTCCAAGCATTGATCAACGCTCGTCATTGCCGAGTAGGAAGCAGGTGCGCGCATGT
>CAZUMF010000410.1:0-3763 GCA_964621385.1 uncultured Desulfohalobiaceae bacterium | reverse complement strand
CGGAGGGATGGGCAGTATTTACGGCGGCCTGATCGGAGCGGCCTTTGTCAAGATTGCCGAGACCTGGCTTCCTGATTTCCAGAACCTTGTGGCCGCCATTCTCCCGGAAGTGGAAGCGGCCCACCGTCTTGCGGAACGCTGGGTCCTGTATTTCGGAATCTTATTCGTATTGGTTGTATTTTTCTTTCCCAAGGGTTTCGCCGGGACCTTTCGGGAACGATTCCTAAGGCGGGGTTGACTGATTGCCGGTTGTCGAATGCCGATTGCTGCTTTGATGAAGAGATCGTTTGCTTTGTGAAAAGCTCTTTTTTCAGATCCTTGATCGGTTTTTGAAATTGAAATTCGGAAATCGCAAAGCGAAAATAGAAAATTGTTTATGCCAGATCCAAAGGCGCGGGCCGGCATCTTGAGCCTGGCCACATACATCCCCAGGGCCTATCACGATGCCGATTATATTGCGGCCAGGTCGGACACCCCGGCCGAGATCATCAGGACCAAACTGGGCTGGAGCCAGAAAAACGTACCCGGTCCCGGAGACGGAACCGTGGCCATGGGGCTCAAGGCGGCCCGCAAGGCCCTCTACTATTCGGGACTGGCCCCAAAGGACATCGACCTGGTCATCTGGAGCGGGGAGGAGATCAAGGAGTACCGGAACTGGCCCGTAGGCACCAAGATACAAAAGGAGCTCTGCCTGAACCGGGCCTGGTCCCTGGATATACAGCAGCGCTGCGGCACCACTCTGGTGGCCCTGAAGATGGCCAGGGACATGATCCGGGCAGACGACGGGATCAGGAACGTGCTGATCGCCAGCGGCTATCGTAACTCGGATCTCATCGACTATCAGAACCCCAGGGTACGCTGGATGTACTACCTGGCTGCAGGCGGGGCCGCCTGTGTGGTTCAGCGGGACTGTCCCAGAAACGAGATCCTGGGATCTCATTTCATGAGCGACGGCAGCTTTGCCTGGGACGTCTATGTCCCGGAAGGGGGCTCGGCTGCGCCCATGACCCGGGAGGGTCTCAAGCTGGGAAAGCAGTATCTCGATGTCATGGATCCCGAGGGCATGAAAGAGCGCCTGGAGCGGTTGAGTCTTTCCAACTGGCTGCTGTGCATCGACAAGGCCCTGGAAAAAAGCGGCCTGAAGCGGACCGACGTCGACTACCTGGCCGCTTTGCTCGTCAAGAGAAGCGCCCATGACTATCTCCTGGAGCAATTGGGCCTTGAACCGGAGCAGTCCAGATATCTCGGCGAATTCGGGCATCACGGGCAGAACGATCAGCTCCTTTCCCTGGAGCTGGCTCTGGAGGAGGCCCGCCTCAAGGATCAGGACCTGGTGCTGATGATTTCCGCAGGGATCGGCTATGCCTGGGACACCCTGGTCATGCGCTGGGGGGAGAGAGTTGATGGCGTTTAAGGCCGAAACTGATCAAACAGGATTTGGCTTTATGGAAATTGGCCAATTGGCAATCTAAAATCGGCAATCTGATGGGGTGAGGCCATGATCTATGGAGACTGGATCGGGCGCTGGGGGCGTTCGCATCCGGACAAGGAAGCCCTGGTGGACGCGATTCAGGGCAGACGCTACACCTACGGCCGGCTGTCCCTGGAGATAAACAGGATGGCCCGGTTCTTGCGAAGGCAGCTGAACATCGAACCAGGAGAGCGTGTGGCCTGCCTCTCTTTCAACCGCAGCGAGTATCTGGTCCTCTTCTTTGCCCTGTCCCGAATCAGGGCCATCCTGGTCCCCTTGAACGTCAGGCTGACCAAGGAGGAATTCGCCTACTACCTGGAGGACGCCAAACCCAGGACCCTCTTCTTTGACCGGGAACACGGGGAGACTGCAAGGTACTTGATGAAACAGGGAAGGCTTCAGGAGGCGGTCTGCTTTGACCCCGACGGATCCCCGGGGCCGGTCCTGCCGGACGGTCCGGACTCTCTGTCCGCGGAACCGCCGGCCGAGGTGCCCATCGCCCCGGACGATCCCCAATTGATCATCTATACCTCCGGGACCACCGGGCCCCCCAAAGGGGTCATCCTGACCCATTCCATGATCACCTGGAACTCGCTGAACACCAACCTGGGCTGGGATCTGCGCTCCGAAGACCGCACCATTCTTCATCCGGCCCTGTTCTACACCGCCGGCTGGAACGTCTTCACCCTGCCCCTGTTTCACTGCCGGGGGGTGAATATTCTGGTCCGGGGATTTCAAGCAAAGCTTATCCTGGAACTCATCGAGCGAGAAGGGGTGACCCTTTTCTTCGGCGTGCCCACCATGTTTCAGATGCTTCTGGAGGCCGAAGGCTTCAGCCAAACCGACTTTGGGTCCCTCAGGTTCATGGTCTCGGGCGGGGCACCCTTGCCCCGGGAGATTTTCGAACGCTTCAAGGCGGAAAAGGGCATCCTCCTACGGGAAGGCTACGGCCTGACCGAGATCGGCCCCAACAACTTCCAGGCCAATGGAGAACCGGAAACGGTCGGGCATCCCATGCCCTTCGTGGACTTGAAGGTGGTGGACGATGGCGGCCGAAACCTTCCCCCCGGAGAATCCGGGGAGCTGCTGCTCAAGGGGCCGAATCTCTGCGCGGGCTACTGGAACAAGCCAAAAGAAACGGCCCGGGCCATCAAACAGGGCTGGTTTCATACCGGCGATCTGGCCAGGCTCGATGCCCGGGGACAGCTGGCCATTGTCGGGCGCAAAAAGGACCTGATCATATCCGGGGGGATCAATATCAATCCCGCAGAAATCGAGGCGGCAGTGGGAGAGTGCCCCGCTGTGCGCGAGGCGGCGGTGATCGGGGTCCCTGATCCCAAATGGGGGGAAGCGGTGAAGGCCGTTGTCGTGCTCTCCCGGGGCCGGAGCCTTGGGCTCGAAGACCTGGCGGGCTTTTTAGCCCCGCGTCTGGCCAGGTACAAGATTCCCAAGTACCTGGCCCTGGTGGATGACCTTCCCCGGACGGCGGCCTCGGGCAAGATCCAGAAATTCAAGCTCAAAGAACGATTCGGCGAGGCCAAGAATGAATGATTTCAGGGTCGGACTTCCCGGTTACGGGCTCTATCTGCCAGATAGACTGGAGACCGCGGCTGAACTGATAAAACAGACCGGTCTGAGCAAGGAGGAGCTATCCCGGGTGGGGCTGACCAGCCGTTATCGGCCCTCAGCCGAGGACCAACCGGTCGTCATGGCTGAAAAGGCCGCAGTCCGGGCCTTTGAACGGGCCGGAAACATATCGCCACAGACGGTGGACCTGGTCCTCTGGACCGGGGAGGAGTACACGGACTATATCGCCCAAACTGCGGCCATCAGGCTCCAGGAAGAGGTTGGCTGCGGCAGGGCCTGGGCCTTTGACCTGGTGGGCCAGGGGGTGACCCTGCTTCACGGGCTCCGGGTGGCCCGGGACATGATGCTCGGAGACCCGAGTATCAAGACCGCGCTCTTGGCCGGGGGAACCCGGAACCAGGATCTGGTGGATCAAAAGCGCCCCGAGACCCGCTTTCTCCTGCCTTACGCAGCCTCGGGCGCGGCCCTGATCCTGCAGCGGGATTTTTTGAAGCATGAGCTTCTCGACGTCCGGCTCGAATCCGATCCGCAAATGGCGGATGAGGTCTTCGTCCCGGGCGGAGGGACAAGCCTTCCCTTCAATGAAGAGACCATCGGCGGTCCGGACATGTTTTTCCATGTCCCCAGACCTTCGGTCCTGAACAGGTATCTGGAGCAGGTCTGGCCCGAGCGCTTGGCCGGGATCGCCGACAAGGTCCTGGCCGG
>CAZUMF010000409.1:0-3791 GCA_964621385.1 uncultured Desulfohalobiaceae bacterium | reverse complement strand
CGGACGGCGGTTGGTGGGCCTGACCGCTTCCCGGGCCGTGCCTTGGTACAGGGCGGTGATCAGGGGCAGGTTGTGGTCCGGCATGCCCCCCTGGCCCGGGCCGGTGCCGGCCGAGGTGAAGCGCTTGATGAGCTCCGGCACGTCAAAGCCCTTGTCGATGGCCTGCTTGATGTTCTTGATGGTCGTGTCTTCGTCAAAGCAGATGAAGCTCTTGCGGCCGCTCACCGGACCGATGACAAAATCGCTCCCCTTGTCCGGGCCGGGCAGGTGCTTGAGACCCTGTTCCGCTTCTGCAAGCGCACCGGTCACGTCCTGCCCGCAGTCCCGGGCGGCCTTGAGACCGGCCAGGCGGCCCGAGGCCTCGATGGCCTCCGGGTCTCCCAGGCCCAGCACACGGCCGGCCGCCTGGGTCTTCTCCGGCAGCGTGTCCGGCAGAAAGGCGTTGGTGTGCGCATCATAGACCACCGTGCCCTTGTTGATGGTCAACGGGCCGGTGACCGGGGTCAGGCCGGCCGAGGCCACCAGGAGATCGCAGGGCAGGGTCTTCTGGCCGGAGCCGTCCAGATTGCCCAGAACCACGCCGGTGACCTGCTTTTTCCCGTGGGCCTCCAGGGCGGTCTGTCCCGGTTTGTAGGTGATGTTTCTGGATTCCAAGGCCTTGAGCAGGTCCGGATCCTGACCCTCGGTGCGCAGATCCGCGACCGCGGCGATGGTCACTCCCTGATCAGCAAGATCCAGAGCCGCTTCCAGGCCGAGATCGTGCCCCACGACAAAGACCGCGGTCTTGCCCGGCAGGATCCCGTAGGTGTTCAGGAGCCGGTGGGCGCAGCCCGCCTGCATGACCCCGGGCCGATCGTTGTTTTCAAAGAGCAGGGGCCGTTCCATACTGCCCGTGGCCACCACCACGCTCCCGGCCCGGATCTCGATGTAGCGCTCGGCAAAGCTGTCCTCGGGTGATCCTTTTCGAAAGGCGGTCACCAGGCCGTTGTTGTAGGTCCCCACTAAAAAGGTGTGGGTTAGAACCCGGATCCCGGGGTGGGCGTTGACCGTATCCGCCAGCTTTTTCCCCCGTTCGTAAAGCGGAACCGAATTCGTGTCCTGTCTGGTCCGGTAGTCATAGAAGCCGCCGAGCCAGGGTCTGGCCTCCAGGAGGATGACCTGCAGTCCCTGTTCGGCTGCGCTCAGGGCGGCCTGCATTCCGGCCGGTCCCCCGCCGATGACGCAGACCTCAGTGCTGGGAAAGATCTCGTCAAAGCGCTCCGTGCGCCGAAAATCCGGAGACAGGCGGCCCAGGCCCGCCGCCTTGCGGACCTGCTTCATGGCGAACGGCCAGATCGCGGCCGGCTTGTGCATGGTCTGGTAGTAAAAGCCCGCGGGCATGGCCCAGTCCAGTTTGTCGATGAAGCCCAGCTTGTCGTGCTCGGCCGAGCCCTTGACGTTCTGCTCCTTGACGACCATGCCGTCTCTGGCCGGGAGGTTCTCGCTGCGCTCATTGGGAATGCCGTCGATCTCCATCAGGGTGTTGCTGCATTCGCCGTCCAGACTGTAGAGTCCCCTGGGGCGGTGATACTTCAGGCTCCGGCCGAAGATCTTGACGCCCCGGGCAAACAGGGCCGTGGCCACGCTGTCCCCGGCAAAGCCCGGATAGGGAATGTCATGATACTTCACGGTCACGGCTTGTGAAGGATCGATTTTCAGGGTGGGAATATGGGTGAGTCTGTTCATCATGACACCTCCGCGTCAAGGATTTCCAGGTTGGTGGTGGTGTCGCGCCGGGTGGTGAACCAGACCCCGCAGCCGTCCCGGTGGTACCACCATTCCTTTTGGATACCGGCCACGCAGTTGTTCATGTGCACATAGTCGCACCAAGCCTCGGGGTTCAGGCCGGCTTCGTCCGGCCGGGGCCCTTTGTCCTCCCCTCCGTACTTGAATTCGTACCCGTTCCGCTTGCCGCAGATCGGACAGGTCAGGGTCAGCGCCATATTTTTTTCTCCTTCAATGAGTCAGTGAGGATATGCTTCAGGTCCTTTTTGTTGATTGTTGCCCTATGGTCATTCCGGGCCTTGGCCCGGATAAAAAAATATCTATTTTTTTCAATATCAACGGCAGATCGGTCTGTCGTGCTTATGATTGAGATACATCAAAAAAAATCTTCAGATTTTTTTATTAGAGATAATGAAGAGGAGACCGGTCTGCCGTGTTTGGATGCAAATTTGCCCAGATCCGAGGAACAAGAAATTTTGAAACCGCAGTGTATTTTCATACATGAGGATTTCGAAATTTTGCAGTGACAAAGGAGATGGGTGAATTTCCATCCAAACATTAATTATCCGGGGTGTAGCTGACCAGAGCCGCTGTCTCGCCCATGAGTTTATGCTGTTCGTAGCGCCGCAGGGTGAAAGGCTTGAGCATGGCCGGGTATTCGTCCGTGGCCATGAATTCGGCCATGTACTTGCCTGTGGACGTGCAGGACTTGAAGCCGAAATAGCCCCAGCCGCAGTCCATGAAAAAACCCTGGATGTGATCGTTGCCGTCCATGATCGGGGCCATGTCCGGGGTCATGTCCGCCAGGCCGCCCCAGATGCGCATGAACTTCAGCCCGGCCAGGCAGGGCAGGAACTGGGTCAGGGCCTCGGCCTGGTGCTTGATGTAGTGGGCCGTGGTCAGGGTGGTGTAGTTAGGCCAGGCGTCCATGTGCGATCCGGTGGCGATCTCGCCCTTCAGGGTCTGGTTGCAGTAGACGTGGTAGGCCCCGGAGGAGACCACATGGTCCAGAAGCGGCTTCAGGGGTTGGGTGACCATGGCCTGGATGGTCAAGACCGAGATGGGCAGCCGGATGCCCAGCATCTGGCTGATGATGGCCGCGGAGTAGCCCCCGGCCGCCACCAGGACCTTCGGAGTCTTGATGGTGCCTTCACTGGTCTCCACCGAAGTGATCTTGCCGTTTTGCGTATTGATGGCCGTCACCTCGGTCTGCTGGTGGATATGCCCGCCGTAGCCGGCCACGCCCTTGGCCAGGCCCCAGACCACGGCGTCGTGTCTGAGGATGCCCCCCGGAGGATGGAACATGGCCCCGTGGATGGGGTAGACGACGTCCTCGCTCACATCCAGGGCCGGCTCCAACTCCTTGACCTGCTTCTTGTCCAGAAGATGGCTCTCCACCCCCAGAAACTGGGCCGTGGAGATGTTCATCCGCGCGGCCTTCATGGCCGCCTCGGAATGCATCAGGTTCAGGTTGCCGCAGTTGTTGAACATGAGGTTGAAATCCAGTTCCTTGGTGAGCACCGGCCAGAGGTCCAGGGCCTCCTTGTACAAGGGAACGTTCTCCTGGGTGCGCTGGTTGGCCCGGACAATGGCCGTGTTCCGCCCGGCCCCGCCGTAGCCGATGAAATTCTTGTCGATCACGGCCACATCGGTGATCCCGTGATCCCGGGCCAGAAAGTAGGCCGTGGCCAACCCGTGCAGGCCGCCGCCCACGATCACCGCGTCGTAGCTGGACTTCAGCGGCTTCCGCGGCCCCCATAAAGGCTTCTGCTGTGTCTTCTCCATGTTGCTCTCCTTATCTCAAAAATTGAAGCAATTTTTGAGATATTCCTGTAAGAAAATGTTGGTGGACAATGCCTTGTTCAGGTTTGCATAGTCCTGAATGGTCAAAGAGTCAATATACCATCGAATTCACCCCTGCTTTTCTTGCTGCAGGGCCTTGGTTAGGGCGGGGACGACTTCAAACATGTCCCCCACGATGCCGTAGTCGCATTTTTCAAAAATCGGGGCATCCTTGTCTTTGTTGA
>CAZUMF010000408.1:0-3809 GCA_964621385.1 uncultured Desulfohalobiaceae bacterium | reverse complement strand
TCTTCCGCCCTCCGTCCCCCCTCTTCCCGACCTCCGATGTCCGACGTCCGACCTCTGTCTTCCGCCCTCCGTCCCCCCTCTTCCCGACCTCCGATGTCCGACGTCCGACCTCCGATCTCCGACGTCCGACCCTCTCCCCTTTGCCCTCTGCTCTATGCCCTCTGCCCTCCGTTCAAAAAGCTTCCTGGAGATAGGAGCACCATGGGCTGGATAAAAAGTCTGGCAGCCGCTCTTCAGGAGATGTTTCCAGCTTTGTGCCAAGGCTGTCTCGTCATTGGCAAAAGGCGGGTAAATCCGCCAGGGCGGTACATGGAACAAAGTATCCCCCACCAGGGCTGCATCCTGGAGCATAATGGATAAAGAGCCCTCGGTATGTCCCGGAGTGAGGGCAATGTGCCCGTTGATGCCATACGGCCCAAGATCCAGGGCTTGGTCAATGACAATATCCGGATGGACCGGGGCATAGCCGGCTGTTTTGCGCATAAGCCTCCGGCCCAGCAGGGATAGCCCTTTGGAGAACGGACCGGTACCCCTGGGAAAGGGGGTGAATCCCCGGCGCAGACAATCCGCCTCAGCCGCATGGACCAGCACCCGGGCCCGGGTTTTGTCCACGATTTCCCTGAGTCCGCCCACATGATCGTAATGGGTATGGGTGATCACAATCAGGCGGATGTCCTCGGGATGGAGTTTATGGCTTGTCAGCCCCTGCTCCAGGCGCTTGAGACTGCCCCTGGTCCCGGCATCCACCAAAAGCAATCCCTCCTGCATGCTGAGCAGATAAAGATTGGTCTGGCCCGCCCTGATCCTGATGGGAGACTGGGTGTCGGCGATCATAGGCCTTCGCTCCTTTTGGTTGTCCTGATGCGCTTTCGATCCTCTTGAATTTCCTCTGAACTTCTGATAGATGTGACCCAAATTCGTCTCAAAAGTCAACAACCGGGCTCCCGAGTGTCAGCCTTGCCAGGGCAAAGTTGACACATAATTTTCTGAAGTACTTTATAATATTCGTTTATGCCATGACGCAGACGGTCAATCTCCGACTGCCGGTTTGATCAAGACCTCAGAGAGGGTATCCGTGACACGACCCAAAATTCGACTGCTCGGGCTTCTCCTGATTCTGGTTCCCATCGGCATCACCATGAAGTTCTACCAGGGCCCCGGGGCGGAGTGGGTCTCCGGTTACCTGATCAAGATTGCCTCTGTCGTCTTCTGGTGCCTCGTCTTCCGTCTGGTCCTGGAAAGACCCGGTCAAGAGACCATTGCCGCTATGGTTTTTCTTCTGGCCTGCGGACTGGAATTCCTTAAACTCTGGGATCCCTTCGTCGTCCAGATCCTCAGAAACTCCCCACCCGGGCAAATCCTGCTCGGTGGAGATTTCAGCTGGAACGCCTTTCCCTATTATTTCGTCGGGGGCGTTCTCGGACACCAGATTTTAAACGCCGCCTGCAGGAGCCACGAATGACCCTTCCCCCAAACGGCCTGTCTCTGGAAACGATCTTTCAGCAACTCGACGAGTTCACCCAAGAGGATGTCGACTGGTCCTCCGGCCGGGTCTTCGGCTTCGGAAATTTCACCAGCGGGGGCACAGAAAGCATTCTCCTGGCCGTCAAATCCGCTGTGGTGGGGCTGGAGTCTGGCCGTAACCTCTTTGCTGCTGCTGGCCGTCTTTGGGCTGACCTGCGGTCTGCTCTGCTGGAGAGGACTCTGGCGGAGCCGATAGCGAAACCCTTCCTGATCCGTGAGGAGTATCTCCTCCTTGCATTCTGTGTCGTTGGCGTGCCATACTGCGTGAACACAGCACACAATGACCAGAAGAAACCAAGGACTTCAGATCATGAAAGACGTCTCTTCAATCAGCTATCCCCAACTGGACCAGGACCGGGTCCTGCAGATGATTTTCCACCCCAGGCCGGACCTGTCCCTGCCCGATCCCGACATCGAGTCCTTTCACATCCCTGTGGAGGACAACCAGAGCGTAGGGGCCTCCTTCCACCGCCACGGCCCCAAAAGCCCCACCATTGTCTTCTTCCACGGCAACGGGGAAATTGTCTCTGATTTCGATGAGCTGGGAAAGATCTACACCCGGATGGGGATCAACTTCCTGCCGGTCGACTACCGGGGCTACGGCCGATCCAGCGGCTCGCCCACAGTCACGGCCATGATGCGCGACGCCTATTTCGTGCTGGCCTGGGTCCGCAACTGGCTCCAGCAGAGCCAATTCACCGGTCCCCTGCTGCTCATGGGCCGCTCGTTGGGCAGTGCCCCGGCTCTGGAGCTGGCGGCAAACGAGCATGATATCCAGGGGCTGATCATTGAAAGCGGCTTTGCCTCAGTGGACCCGCTTCTGCACCTGCTGGGCCTTGATCCGGGCGAACTCGGCCTGACCCCTGAAACCGGCCTGGCCAATGCCGAGAAGATCGCCTCGTTTCACAACCCAACCCTGATCATCCACGCCACCCAGGACCAGATCATTGATTTCTCCCAGGCGGAAACCCTGTTTGCCCGGTCTCCGGCACCGGGAAAAAAGCTTGTCCCGGTTTCCGGAGCCAATCACAACACCATCCTGGCTGTGGGACTCGAGACCTACATGCAGGCCATTCAGGACTTCGTGGCCACGATCGGCACGAGCAAAGACTAGGGGCCGGCGTGGACGATTCCTGTACCCGTGATGATCCTGCATTGAGGGCAGATTATCCATGCTCCTTCTCTTTTTGAGCATCGTCTGCTCTTCGTGTCTTCCTCTGCTGTTCAAGGCGTTTCAGGGCTGGCAGGTGAGCATTGCCTGGGCCGTCTCCCTGAACTATCTGGCCTGCACCCTATGGGGATCTCTGTTTTCCCTGGGTCCTGCCGGACCTTCCTTCCCCCTGTTGCAGCCCTGGATCCCCATAGCCCTGTTGCAGGGCCTCCTGCTGGCCGGGAATTTCTACCTCCTGGCCAATACCGCGCAGCGGGCCGGGGTGGCCATCGCCTCACTGTCCAGCCGCCTGTCGGTTGCCATCCCTGTCCTGGCGGCCATTCCCCTCTACGGCGAAAGCCTTGATTTTTTCAAAAGCATCGGTATTTTTGCCGCACTTCTCGCCTTGTACCTCGGCACAGCCCCATCCAAAGGCTCAGGGCAGACCATACGCCTGCAGACCCTCGGCCTGCCGGTTATCGTCTTCATTTCCTTCGGGTTGCATTTTACCCTTCTCAAGTACGCCCAGCATGTCTTTCTGAGCCAGGATCAGCATCACCAGTACCTCATGGTCTCCTTTTTTTTCGCCCTGCTCTTCAGTCTGGCCGTGCTCATCCGCACCCAGGGCCCTATCAGGTCTCTGCTTTCCGGAAAGACCTGGCTGGGAGGGCTGTTTCTGGGCAGCTGCAATTATTTTGCCCTCTTTTTAATGACCCGGGTCCTCAGCTATGAGGACTGGCCCAGTTCCGTGGTCTTTCCCACTCACAGCGTGGGCGTGGTCATCCTGAGCACGGTGGCTGCCGTGTTTATTTTTTCTGAAGATCTCTCCCTCAAACGAACCTTCGGCCTGATCATTGGTTCCTTTGCAGTGGTGGCCTTGAATATCGGATAAGGGATCGGGATCGGGTAGTCTTCCGCAGATACTTTGTTAATGAAAGAAGCAGATGTTTGTCCACGAATGCTCACGAATGAACACGACCCGACTACGCATTGAAGCTTCCGTCTTCACTTGAAAGCTTCGACGAGACAAGTCGCCGTGGCAAGATTGGTTTTCTTTTTGCCTGCCAGCGATAAGAGGCCGGCAGGCAAAGGCCATCGCCATGCGGCATGGCAGAAAGACAACGAAGCTTTTATC
>CAZUMF010000407.1:0-3813 GCA_964621385.1 uncultured Desulfohalobiaceae bacterium | reverse complement strand
CAGTGACCGCCAGCAGGGATGTTGAACCAAAAAGAATGGACAGGGCCACCACAGCAATAATGTCAGTCATAGTTTTGTCCCTGTCACGAGATAGCTTCTCTTATCCGGTCGCCATTCCCGCTGAATCAATCCCTTTGATTCCATGGCGTTCATGACTCCGGCGAAGTCATCTGAATAAGTATTTATATAACTGCTAAACTAAAAATTAAGCCTTGTCAAACAAATAATATCAAGTGCTTGGCTCTTATTAAAAGAGAAGCTTGACAGGATTGAGACATAGATTTAGTCCATGCGAAATCACTTAATCAAAAATGAGGTTCCTATGTCCAATCCGGAAAAAGTGGCTCGGATCTGCAAGGCCCTGTCGGTCCCCAGCCGGGTCAAGATTTTGGAAATTCTGAAGATCTCCACCCTGTGCGTCAATGCTTTGGCTAGAGAACTGGGATTGACAGCTGCCGCAGTGTCGCAGCATCTGCGCATCCTTCGGGATGCCGATCTGATTCGCCCGGAAAAGCGGTGATATTTTGTCCACTACGTAGTGAACTGGGATGTGCTCGACCAGTGGCGCCAATTGACCCAGAACTTACTCACCCCGCCCCTGGATAGGATGATTGGAGGCAATAGCCAGACTGTCAACGATTCGGAAAAAAGAGAATGAGGGCTATGGGGGCATGCCAGTGTTTTCGAGTCAGGGAATTTCACGGTGAAGAGGTTGAGCATCCTTGTGATCAGCAGGACCAAACCGGACAGTACAGGCCTTTTGCCAGACCCGGCCGCTCTTTCCGATGCCGATATCTACGCAGCCATGCAAGCCATTTCCGGATACCTGGACATCACCACCAATGATCTTAAGGAGGTTTATCTCCTGGCTTTTGAACATGCCCAACAACGCTTGTTTTCCGTTCCTGTCGAACGATTCATGAGCACCCGGTTTTTTTCGGTCATACGAAGTTTTTAGCTCACCGATTCTCAGGCCTAAGTTGAGTGCCAAGGCGCAGCAAACAGAGTGGTAAAGGGCTGGTGGGGAGACCAAGGATGCTTCCTGTTTGCATTGACTTCGTCAGGATCCGGCCATTGTGATATTTTGCTATCTGTTTGAGATCTTTTGGCCGCAACTGGCCGGTCCATTTGACTTCCACCGGCCAGAAGCGTTGTTGGTCGACATAGGCTACATCCACCTCGCCAGTTCCCTTGATGTAATACGTGGGAAAATACTGACGATAGTGACTGACAACGACCGACTCGACCAGTCTGGACGTGCATTCAGGGTCTTCCTGCAATACCTGGACCTGATCGTGGTAAGGATCATTGTATGTAGCCATTGTGGCCGGAAGTATGCTGCCGTGGGTGAGTTGTCGGGACCTGTTCTGCGTAACTGACTGCCGCTCCCTGGCTTGAAAAAAAGCTGGGCAGCCTGGGACCAGGCCCTGGGGCCAGGCTGCGCAGCGGGCGCTTCAAGCAATGGCAATCAGTAGGCCCTTCGCATCCACCCGGAACGCTTGTCGATGATCAGTTTTTCCACCAGAGAACCGTCTTTGGTTACAATGGAGGCAACATAGACATTGTCCTCTTCGGCCACTTCCCCGATTTTCAGGTTTGGATTTCCAACCACGTAGTTCTCAGCCAGATCCCTGGCTGAACTTTTACTCAGGGGGTCCATCTGTTCCTGTCCGCCATAGGGTCCGGATTGTCCCCGGCCCCATCCGTCATGCATCATGCCCGGACCTCTGCCGGAGCCCTGTCCGCCCCGGCCCTGCATTCCGCCGCGGTCCATGCCGTAACCGCGACCCCCTCTGCGGTGTTGCATGCCATAGCCTCTGTCATAGTTCCGGCCATCCCAATTGTTCATCATACCAGGCCCCATGCCATAGCCGGGTCCGCCCCTGCCTGGCATCATGCCGGGACCCATGCCGGAGCCCCGGCCGGATCTTCCACCGCACCAGGGGCAGAACCAGCCCTGGTCCTGGGGGCCAGAGTCGCGGCTGTAGTTTTGACCGTAATCCTGTCCCTGCTGCTGGGCCAAAGCCAGACCGCTGCCCGTTCCAAGAAGGACCAATACCGCCAGTAGAAAAAATGTTCGTTTCATAAAAAAACTCCTTACAGTTTGATGAAATAGTTTTTGTTGTGATCTTATTCGTTGATATCCTGCTTCATGCGTTTGAATTCCTCTTTGCTCAGTTCACCTCTGGCGTAGCGTTTCTTGAGGACATCCAGGGCCGTTTCTTGATTGAGGCCCGGGCTCTGGGAACCTTTTCCGGTCTTTTTGGCGAACATGATGATCGCCAGAATGACCAAGACCAGAATGATCCAGAAGAACATGCCCCCAAAGGGCATCATGCGTCCCCAATTGTTCCAAAAACCATTTACGCATCCATAACCTCCGTATTGAGCAGCCGAAGCAAAGCCGGCCGAGAATGGATTGAACATATCAAGCATGTAATGACTCCTTCCCTCACAAAATTTCAAGTATTGATGACAGACCGAAATGCAGTTTGGGTTTCGTTTAATAGTATTGCAAATATGATGCCAGAACCCTGACGGTATGACTGCAACTGAGTGTATTCTTTTGTAATATTAAATTTTTTTCAGATTAATTTGTGCGATGGACTGGATCGCGTCAAGGTCTGTGGGCGGGGATGTGGTTAAATAATACCCATATTCGTCCGAGCTGTATGATATGGTGGGGTGAAATTGGGCAGCCTTCTATAGCCCTACCCTGGATTACCATTTTGGACAGTTATCGCTGATAAAATCGGCTATCTCTACATGCAGAGCCGGGTTTTTGCACTTTTCCCGCCAGTCATCCAGGAGTCTGGCAAAACAATTGCTGGGGATATCTACGGCCCAGTCTTTGAACTCCGTCTTCGATTCATGCTCATAGCGGTAAAGGCCGAGAAGAGTCCCCATGCAGCAGATTTTTGCCTCCTGCTCCATGCCCTGCTGCAGGTAAGTCCAGATTTGATCAATGAATGGCTTCAACTCGTCTTCGATCATCTCATAGGCCAATTCCCCGGGGTCAACATATCCGTCCCTGGTTGGACCGGAGTTATCCCAAAGGGTTTCCACCTCAAGGAGATCAAGGGAAAAGAAAACTCCTTCGGCAATTTCCTCGAGATCAATATCTTGGAGGACATTGCGGGCTTCTTCGAGAAGGGCCTGCCGAACAGTTCCACCCCAGGCATACAACCGTCTGATGACTTCTGTTTCCTGCTCATTTGTCAGTTTCGTCAATATCTTATCCATTTTGAATCATTCCTTACAGATCCATTGATCACAACACCACGTTTTTACTAAAGAAACCCATTTTCTACCACAGAAACGACAATGTTCTCCGAGAATTGGTTTGGCTTCCATCCGATTATATGGCATTTGCCTGCCAGCCTCTTATTGCTGGCAGGCAAAAAGAAAACCTATCTTGCCGCGACGACTTGTCTCGTCGACTTGTCACGTCGACTTGTCACGGCATAGTCCAATAGGACGACGCCGGAAGCTTCAATGCGTAGACGGGCCGTGTCAATCCGTGTGATCTCTACTGGGCAATAATCTGCATTCTGTCATTTTCAAAGTATCCGCGGAAGATGACCCTTCAGTCATAACAACTCACAAAAACCTGTCACTTGTCCAAAAAAAAAACAAATCAACTTGCAACATAATATCTCTGTAGGAAAGATTCGACTTCAGGGTTAGACACGAGGGAATTCAGCAAAATAGTGTGTGACGAGTTCTTTTTTCAGCATTTTCAGGGCAATACCGTGGATTTCCCGGCACCACTGACGTACCCTCTCACCTTCAGCAGGTTCAAGGTTTCCTGAT
>CAZUMF010000406.1:0-3815 GCA_964621385.1 uncultured Desulfohalobiaceae bacterium | reverse complement strand
CATCCTGCATAATTGGAGCCCCGACAAGTTCCTCCCTGGTGCGTGCGAAGAGTCGGAGGCCATACTCGTTGACATATTTATAGACCCCGTCTTGCAGAACAAAAATGCCTTCATTGGCGTTTTCCACCACCAGACGGTACTTTCGTTCACTTTCTTGCAGGGCATTTTTATCCTGTTTGCGAAGCTCCTGCAGCTCTATGTCATAGAGAGCAAAGCCAATGTCATCGGCAACCTCTTGGAACAAATATTGTTCCTCTTCGTCTGCTGCCAGAAAAGCAGGTACAGAGACCGTTGCCGACCCAAAGGTTCGGCCCCCATGCTCCAGACGGACCGTAAGGCAGGCCAAACCGGAATTTGGAGTCTTCAGAGGGCAGCCGGAGCAGTTGGAAACAGTGTCTTCCATGGCCAGAATCCCTGATTTGGCCAACCCCTTTTGCACACAAAAAGGAAAATCCCGCTTTTCCAGCTTTTCGAGCATGGAGCGAAAATCCTCGCCCAATCCGGCTTCTGCAGAGTCAAGAAGCCCGCCTGCGTCCCGAAGCAGAACGATCCATGCATTCATGTACCCGCGGGATTCGACAAGACAGTCGCACACTTTCTGGATCAACCTGGTTTTGTCTTTTTCCCGGACTATGAACTGGTTGACATTGCGGATGGCCTGCAAGATCCTGTTCAGATGTTCGATCCTTTCCTCGGCCTCCCGGTGCTTACGGTTGACCTCTTTTTGCTCCAGGGCGCTTCTTACTGCCGGAACAAGCCGTTTGACATGTTCCTTGATCACGTAGTCCCAGGCCCCGGCTTTCATACATTCTACCGCCGTTTCTTCGTTCATGGAGCCGGTTAATACGATAAACGGGACTTCCGGTTCATATTCCAAGGCAAGCTTGAGGGCAGTCATTCCGTCAAAGGAGGGCATGAGGTAATCGGATACAATAAGCTCTGGTTTGAACTCCTGCAGGGCCTGCAGGTACTCGTCTTGAGTGTCTACCCGTCTGAATTCACAGGGGCTGATTTCTTTTGATATCTCCCGCTCAGCCAGTTCCGCATCACTGGGCAGGTCTTCGACAATGAGAATACGCATCTTTTGTACCATAGAACGGAGTTTGCATTCAGTTCCGTCAGAAGAAATCTATTGCTGCTGATAGCTGTTTTGTAATTTTCCCGTGAACAAGATTTTTTCGTCTGGGTTCAGGGTTCCGAGTTTGAAGCTGTATGGTTTTACGGACCTTGATTCACCAGGAGCCAGTACAGGCCAACTTGGGTCATGGCTTTGATAAATTCCTGAAAGCCAACAGGCTTGACCACGTAGCTGTTCACACCCAGGGCATAGGCTTCCTTGATGTCTGGATCCTCGCGTGATGAGGTCACTACCACCACCGGAATGAAGTGGGTCCGTTCGTCCTGCTTCATGGCCCGCAGCACTTCCAGGCCGTTGATTTTCGGGAGTTTCAGGTCAAGAAGCACGACCTTGGGGCCATCGCTCTCGACTCTGGAGGCATACTGACCACGGCAGAACAAAAAATCGAGGGCTTCGGCTCCGTCTTCAACAGTATGAATCTGGTTGGCCAGGTGCTGTTTTTTCAGTGCCCTGATAGTCAACTCAGCATCCTGGGGATTGTCCTCCACCAGCAAGACATCTACAATATTTTTGATATTCATCTGCTTTCTCCTCATATCTGTGAAAGCCATTATTTAATATGCTCCGGCTCTACCTGGATATACATCAAGGTTTCGGAAGGCTGAAGCTGAAAATCGCACCGGTTCCCGGTTCTCCCTCAGCCCAGACTCTACCTCCGTGACGCAGAACGGCCCGTTGCACGTTGGCCAGACCGACACCGGTGCCTTCAAACTCCTTCTGGCTGTGCAGACGTTGAAAGACCCCGAAGAGCTTGTCCGCATACTGCATGTCGAACCCAGCCCCGTTGTCCCGGATTGAATAGACGAGTTCGTCCTTTGTAGCCTCACCACTCACTGTGATAGCGGCCTGATCCAGTTTGGATGTGTATTTTAAGGCGTTGGATATCAGGTTCGTCCAGATCTGGCGTACCAGGGTGGGGTCTGCGTTGGCGCGGGGCATGTCTTTTACCAGGAAAGCATGGCGTTTTCTGTCTTCAGCAGCTGTTAACTCGTGAAATATTGAATGAGCCAGAACGTCCATATCGATTTCCGAATACTGCAACTCCGTCCTTCCAAGGCGGGAATACCCGAGCAGGGCGTCGATTAGCTGACCCATTCTGGAGGCTTCGCTGCAGACCACCTCCAACAGGCGGCGGCCCTCGTCATCGAGCACAGGGGTGTAATCCTCTTCAAGAATACGGGTATAGCCGTCGATGGCTCGCAAGGGGGCGCGCAGGTCATGGGATACGGAATAGGCAAAGGCTTCCAACTCCTTGTTTGCAGACTGGAGTTGGTCTGTTTTGCGCCTCAAGACCGACTCCTTTTCTTTGAGTTCGGTAATGTCGTTGAAGAGAAGCAGCAGGTGGTTGTCGGATTTCATTCGAAACGTGCCCAGACGACAGTCCAGATGGCACCTTTTGCCGAAAGTGGTGGTGACCAGAACCGACGTCCTTTGTGTTTGGCCGGTTCGAAGGCTCTCTTCGGCACAGGTCAACAAATCTGTTTTTTGCCAGGACTCGATGGTTCTGAAGTTCTGGCTGTACACTTCCTCCTGGGAACCACCGACCAAACGAGCGGCGCTTTGGTTGGCCAATACGCATTGTCCTTCTTCATTATACACAACGATACCGATGGGAGAATGGTGCATGATACTGTCCCGGAAAGCGTTCATGTCCTCCAATTCGGCTGTGCGTGCGGCCACCCTGTGTTCCAACTCCTGGTTCAGCTCTCTTAATTCTTCCCGGGAGACCGTGGTTTCTTGAAGCTGCTCGGTCATTTTGTTGAATGACGCCGAGAGTTCCCCGATCTCGTCACGGGTTGAGATAGCCACACGATGCTCCAGGTTGCCCCGGCCGACTTCCCGGGTGCCGGCGACCAAGAGGCGGACCGGTTTGGAGATGGACCGAGCCAGGTATGTGCTGATTCCAAAAACAGCAATAATAATCGCCAGGGTGATCCAGGTGATTGTCCCGGCCAGCTTGTGGATGGGAGCAAAGGCTTCAGCCTGATCGATTTCGCTGATGATACCCATCTGTTTATTCTTGAGCCAATGGTAGGCTCCCATGACCGGCACACCTCGGTAGTCCGTATAAAACCCAACACCGGTTTTCCCGGACAGGCAGGTTTCTACGCCTTTGGTGTGGACTGTCTTCTGCAGGGCATAATTCTGCCCGAAGCGCGGTTCGGTCACAAAAAAATGGGCGGTGTTGACCAGATAGGTATCCTCTGACGAGCGAAGCTCACGTCCTCGCTTCATGATTTGGCTGAGTTCATCCAAATCGAGCCGACCGGCAAGAACTGCCAGCAATTTTCCTTGAGCATCTTTGACAGGTGTGCCGATGGTCATGGTTTGCTGCTGAATCGCTTTGGAAAAAAAGATACCCTGGACATAGGTCTTGACCTGTCCCTTGATAAAATAGGGTCTGTCTCTTCGAACCATGCCGACTTGCCTGCTGTTGGTGGAAGCCAGGATCATGCCCTGCTCCACGCACAAGACAGACAATTCCTGAAAGCGGCCGAACTTAAGCCGTGGCAGGAGATGGTTCTGGACAAGCTTGTCCTTCACTTTGGAATCCCTGGTGTCAGGGCTCTTGTGTTTGGATAAGGCCGCTGCATAGTCCCTGACCAGAGGCCGCTGGGCCAGTTCCCGAAGGCTTTGCTTGGAATCCTCAACCCAACTGTCGAGTTCGCTGCTCTTG
>CAZUMF010000405.1:0-3864 GCA_964621385.1 uncultured Desulfohalobiaceae bacterium | reverse complement strand
CCTCCGCTCTTCAACAAGGCCAAAGCCATTCAGAAGGCCGGGAATCAAGCGGCACACAATCCCAAACCTGTGCCTACCCATGATGCGGTCCGCATTTGCCAGGAACTTTTTCATTTTCTGTATTGGCTGGCCCGAACCTATACCCGATTAAGCGATCCCAAAGATCTTGAGGTTTCATTCGATCCGGCTCTTCTTGATCCCCAAAAAGCAGATATTCCACAATCAACAATAGACAGCCTGCAAAAGAGGGAGGCAGAACTTCAAGAGCAGCAGGCTCAAAAGGATCAGCTTATCAAGGAGCGCGAGGCCGCCCTTGATGCCCAGGCCAAAACCCTGGAAGAACGCGAGGCTACACTTGAAAACCTGGATGCGGAACTGGCATCCGTGCGAGAGGAACTGGCCAAAGCCAAAGCCAAAAACCTTAAAGTGCCCGACGATCATGATTACAGCGAATTCGAGACTCGAAAGCTGATCATTGATCTTTTGCTAAAAGAGGCGGGGTGGACCATTGGCGTGGATGTCTCCGAGGAATATCCGGTGACCGGCATGCCCAATCAAAAAGGCGAGGGATATATTGATTATGTTTTGTGGGGCAATGACGGGCTGCCTCTTGCGGTGGTTGAGGCCAAAAAAGCCCTGAAAGACCCGCATGTAGGCCAGCAACAGGCCAAATTGTATGCGGATTGCCTGGAAACCATGAAGGGCCGGCGGCCGGTGATCTTTTTCACCAATGGTTATGAAACCTGGCTGTGGGACGATATGCAGTATCCGCCCCGGATGGTGCAGGGGTTTAATACCATGAGTGAGCTTCAACTCATGGTCCAGCGTCGGCGCTTAAGAAAAGACCTGAGGACGGAAAAGGTAAAAGATGCCATTGTAGACCGCTATTACCAGAAACGGGTAATTCAATCCCTTTGCGAGGCCTTCATGCAGTCTCAGCGCAAGGGCCTTCTGGCCATGGCCACGGGCACCGGCAAAACCCGGACGGTTATTGCCCTGGTAGAGCTTTTGATGCGGTGCAACTGGGTCAAGCGGGTGCTGTTCCTGGCGGATCGGGTTGCTTTGGCCAATCAGGCGGTTGCGGCGTTTAAGGCGCATCTGCCGGAATCCAGCCCGGTAAACTTGGTGACTGAAAAAAATGGCCAAGGCAGGGTATATGTTAGCACGTATCCCACCATGATTGGATTGATCGAAACCATAAAAGACGGCACGCGGGCGTTTGGCGTTGGACATTTTGATCTTGTGGTAATCGATGAGGCGCATCGTAGCGTTTATCAGAAATACCGGGCTATTTTTGAATACTTTGATTCCCTTTTGGTGGGCCTGACCGCGACCCCTCGGGATGAAGTCCACCGTGACACCTATCATCTCTTTGATCTTGAAACCGGAATTCCCACAGATGCTTATACCTTGGAAGAGGCGGTTAAAGACGGTTTTTTGGTTCCCCCGAAACCGGTCTCAGTCCCATTGAAATTTCAGCGGGAGGGCATTCGGTATGATGATTTGAGCGAGGAAGAAAAAGAGCATTGGGAAGAACTGGATTGGGGGGAGTATGCGGCGGAAGGTCTGCCGGATCGGGTGGATGCCAATTCTGTGAACAAATGGCTTTTTAATGAAGATACTGTGGACAAAGTCCTCAAAAACCTCATGGAAAACGGCCAGAAGGTGGATGGCGGGGACCGCCTGGGCAAAACAATCATATTCGCCAAAAACCATGACCATGCCGTGTTTATCGAAAAGCGCTTCAATGTTCATTACCCACACTTAAAGGGACGCTATGCCCGGCTGATAGACAACACAGTGACTTATGCCCAGAGTTTAATCGATGATTTTTCAGACCCAGTAAAAGATTTTCAGATCGCAATATCCGTGGATATGCTTGATACCGGAATTGACATTCCAGATGTTGCAAACCTGGTATTTTTTAAAATTGTCCGGTCCAAGACCAAGTTTTTCCAGATGATCGGCCGGGGCACCCGTCTGCGCCCAGATTTATTTGGACCGGGCCGGGACAAGGAGTTTTTTTATATATTCGATTATTGCGGCAACCTGGAATTTTTTGGGGAAAATCCGGAAGGCATTGAAAGCAGTGCGCCAGAGCCATTGTCTACCCGGCTCTTCAAACTCCGGCTTCAGTTGATCGGGGAACTGGAAGCGGCGCAAACCGAGCCGGATGATCTGCCTGAAGCAGCAGAGAAAACCGAATCCTACGGGGAAGTGTTCCTCCCGGCTGATCCTGTTCTGTTAAAACAACTCAGAAAGGAAACGGTAGCTCTGCTGCACAAGGAGGTAACGGCAATGAATGTGAACAGCTTTATTGTCCGACCCGAAAGAAAATATGTTGAACGGTTCAAGGATATAGAACAATGGGAATCCCTTGATGCCGAAAAGATAGGGATTCTTTTTCATCACATCGCCGGTCTGCCAGCAGAAACGGAGCAGGAGGACATTAACGCCAAGCTCTTTGACCTGACATGCCTCAAGCTTCAATTGGCATTGATTTCAAAATCCGCTGCATTTGTTGGACTCAAACAGAAAGTGGTTGATATAGCCGCTGACCTTGAAGAAAAAGAATCCATTCCCATGGTCAAGGCCCAAATGAATTTTATTCAGACGGTTCAGACCGATGAATATTGGCAGGACATTACTCTGCCCATGCTGGAGCGCCTGCGAAAAAATCTGCGGGATTTAATTGCCTTTGTGGATAAAAAGAAACGGGCGCCGGTATACACGGTGCTGGAAGATGAGATTGGGGAAGGCCAGGGGGTTGAAATCAAGGGCTTTGATGTGGGTATTAACCTTGCCCAGTATCGCAAGAAAGTGGAGCAATTTATACGCGCCAATAAAGATCATATAGCCATCTACAAACTTAGATTCAACAAGCCTTTGACGCCGCCCGACCTGGAAGAGTTGGAACGATTCTTGTTTGAATCTGGTGAAATTCAGAGCCGGGAACAGTTTGAGGCTGCCTTTGGAAAACAGGAGAGTTTGAGTTTGTTCATTCGCTCCCTGGTTGGATTGGATAGAGAAGCGGCAAAGCAATCATTCTCCAAGTTCCTGGATGATACCCAGTTTAACACCAGTCAAATTCGATTTATCGAGATGATCATTGATTACTTGACCCGAAAAGGGGTCATGGATGCAGGCTTGCTTTATGAACAACCCTTTACGTCCGTTCATTATGAAGGCTTGGACGGTGTATTTCCCGGAGCTGCGGCTGATGAAATCATAAATATTATTGAGCAGCTCAACGCAAACGCGGAAGCAACGGCTGTGGCTTAACCGTGAGAAGGAGTGTTAAAGACACGCTGACAATAGCGGCTTGATCTCATAAAAGGATAGGAAGGGCATTTGCCAGTGTGATCGAAGTCAGCACGGGAGTGGAAAGTTAATATGGGTGATAACAAGCCCTCAACTGCACAGAATGACATCTGCGATATGGATGTGGCGGCATTCCTCCGCACCTATCAGATGCGTGCCGGCAACATTATGTGGCTTTTAGGAGCTGGTGCCTCCCGTGCAGCCGGGATTAAGACAGCCGGAGACATGATCTGGGACTTCAAGCAAAAACTTTATAGGTCCCACAAAAGGCTTCCGCCACAGGCGATCACCGATCCGGGCGATCCAGCCGTTCAGCGCAAGCTTCAGAAATACTTTGAGGAACTCCCTGATTATCCGGCCAGTGGAGCAAGAGATGAGTATGCGCGATTCTTCGAGTTAACTCATCCAAACCCAAAGGATCGCAGAGCGTATCTGGACAGTCTGATCAAACTCGGTAAGCCCTCCTATGGCCATATGGCTTTGGCGCTTTTGATGCGTGAGGGATGCTGTCGTATCGTCTGGACCACGAATTTTGATCGAACC
>CAZUMF010000404.1:0-3867 GCA_964621385.1 uncultured Desulfohalobiaceae bacterium | reverse complement strand
TGTCAACGCGATCAGCCGGGCGGGTAAAAGCCGGCTACGGGCCGTCCTGCTCACATCGCTGACCACATTTGCCGGGCTGGTGCCGCTTTTGAGCGAGACGTCCATGCAGGCCCAGTTCCTGATTCCCGCGGCCGTTTCCCTGGCGTACGGCATCATCTTCGCCACCGTTATCACCTTGGTTCTGATTCCGGTCTTGTTGAAGATACAAAACGACGTGGTTGAATTCCTTGGAAAGCTCAGACAATGGGTCAGCTTGGGGATCGGACAGGCCCCACCGGAGGAACAGACATGCTCAAGGTCCTCTTGATCGAGGATGATCTCGATCTTGCCGAAACAGTGATTGATTTCCTGGAACTGGAATCCATTGCCTGCGATTTTGTGAGCAACGGCGTGGCCGGACTGCAGCAAGCGGAACAAAACAATTACGACGTGATCCTGCTGGACCTGAACCTGCCACGCATGGATGGCCTGCACCTGTGCGGAAGGCTGCGCTCCTCTGGCGACGATACCCCGATACTTATGCTCACTGCCCGGGACCAACTCGACGACAAACTGGCCGGGTTCGACTCCGGGACCGACGATTATATGGTCAAGCCGTTTGCACTCCAGGAATTGGTGGCCAGAGTTCAGGCCTTGGCCGGAAGACGCAGTGGACAAGCCCGGCTGCTTCGTTGTGCAGACCTGGAAATGAAACTTACGCAAGGCACGGTAACCAGAGCAGGCCGTGAGATAACGCTGTCTCCAACCGGCTGGCGATTGCTGGAAACCCTGCTCCGTGCCTCTCCAGAGGTGGTTTCCAGGAAGAAGCTTATCGAGTCCGTCTGGGGAGAGGATCCCCCGGACAGCAACAGCCTCAAAGTCCACCTGTTTCACCTGCGCAGGGCAATCAACACACCTCGGCCCCTCCTGCAAACTGTTGCTGGACAGGGTTTTGCCATACGAGAAGAGCAGCCCGCATGAAACGGCACATCAGCCTGAAATGGTTCCTCGTCCTGTCATTAGCCGTCTTGGCTGTCATCCTGGTGATTGGCTATTCTTTTCTCAGTGCCCATTTTTTTGTCCGGGGCATGGACAATATCATCGCGGCAAACATGGACCAAGTAGTGAAAAGCTATGTTCAGGCCATACCTTCGGCCCAGCGGCAAAAGGCCAGCAGTTTCAGCGGGTATAGGATAGCCGGCAACTGGGATCAGATGCCGGGAACAATCCGGCAGGCATTCAACAAGCCGAAGCAGGAAAAGGTATTGCTCAAGCATGCCCCCTCGGGTTGGCTCTGCCCACCGGATGCTGTCCATTTTCTCATGCGTATCACGCACGCTGGAGAAACCTTTTTTATCAGCCGTACTGAGACCAGGGAAACGGCTTCGGCCCTGGTTGGACGCAATGCAGCCCAGAGTATGCACTTGCTGCTGGTTATCAGCTGTATCAGTGTGTCTACCCTGGCGGTGTTCATCTGGCTGCTGCTCAGGCAGGTGGAGCGTCCGGTCAAGGCCCTGGGCCAATGGGCGCAAAAACTGGATGAAAAGGGTCTCCAGGAAAAGCCGCCTGATTTTTCCTACCCGGAGCTTAATCAATTGGCTGATCTGATCCGGACCAGTCTTGCTTCGGTTCAGGAAAGCCTGGACCGCGAATACCGCTTTTTACGCCACAGCAGCCATGAGCTGCGTACGCCGATAAGTGTTATCCGGAGCAATGTGGAGCTTCTGCATAAACTTCAGCAGTACAATGGGAATAAGCACACCCCTCGGCAGCAAAAAATCATCGGACGAATCGACCGCGCCAGCTTGACCATGAAGCACCTCACGGAAACCCTTCTCTGGCTCAGCAGGGAGGCGGAAGAGTCTCTTCCGGTCAAAGAGTTCAATCTGGAGGGGCTTGTCCTCGAACTGATCGAGGAAGCGCAATATCTTCTCAATGATAAAGAGGTTGATATCGTGGTCCGAACTGCTTCCTACACAGTCTCGGTTCCCGAGGCGCCGGCCCGCATCGTGCTGGGTAATCTCATCCGCAATGCGTTTCAGCACACATGCGGCTGCATTTTCATCACCCAGGAAAAAGGCTGTGTGGAGCTTGTAAACGACAGGACTGTGGCAAACGAAACGGACCGGGATCTCGGCTTCGGCCTCGGCCTCAGGCTTACGGAGCAGCTATGCCGCCGACTCAACTGGTCTTACAGCAGTATGTCGGATACAGACAACTACTATGCCCAGGTTTGCTTGTAAGATGAAGAAATGGATAGCACTCTTGGCCCTTCTGGCGGCCTTTCCCCCGTTGTCAACAGACATGTATCTGCCCGCCATCCCTACCATGGCCCGGGCTTGGGGTGATCCCTTCTGGTTCGTAAACCTCACCCTGGTGCTCTTTTTCGTGGTCTACAGCTTCTTCCTCTTGATCTATGGCCCAATTTCGGACAGATACGGTCGACGCCGAATACTGAAAGTAGGATTGGCGGTGTATATCCTGAGCAGCCTGCTGTGTGCTGCGGCTCCGAACACCTTAAGTCTCATACTGCTGCGCATGTTTCAAGCCGCGGGAGCGGCCTCAGCGGAAGCCCTGGCCCTGGCCATCTCCAAGGATCTTTTTGCCTTCCGGGAACGGGAAAGCGTTCTGGCCTACATCGGAGTGGTCATAGCCCTGGCCCCCATGCTGGGTCCCGTGATCGGAGGGTGGACCGTGAGCCTGATCTCGTGGCGCTGGATATTCGTTCTCCTCGGCCTCATCGGCACCGTTTCCTTCTGCGGGGTGCATTGGATGCCGGAAACACTTCGGCCGTCGCTGCGCAGGGAGAATATCAGTCTGGCTGCCGATTATATCCGTCTCCTCGGCAATCGGTCCTTTGTGGCCCTGGTACTGGTGGTTTCCCTGGCAGTGGTACCCTTGTTCGCCTTTATTGCTGCATCTTCGGATATCTATATCTCCAGGCTTGGCCTCAGCGAGAGGGTCTATGCCTATTTTTTTGGACTCAACGCCTTTGCCCTTATGGCCGGCTCTTTTGTCTGTACCCGGATCAGTGGAAAAGTCGACTTCCGGAGCATACTCACCATCTGCTATGTAGGGGTTTCGGCCGGAGGTACGCTCCTGCTTTGTATCTCCCCCACAAGCCCCTGGGACCTCACCTTGCCCATGCTTCTTATGTGCTTTTCCGCCGGCTTGAGCCGTCCCCCAAGCAACAATCTGGTTCTGGAGCACACGCAGGAAGGAGCGGGCACGGCCTCCTCCCTGCTGATTTTTACCTTGATGACCGTGGGAGCCGCGGGTATGTTTTTTATTTCCCTGGACTGGAGAGATAAGATTCTGGTCCTGGGAGTGATGGGAACGGTGTGCGGGATGCTGGGTTGCCTGTTGTGGCTGATCCTGCAGTGGAAGTGGAGGTGAGGTCCGAGGGAATACAGATTCTCAATCAAGGGCTTTTCAGGTGGCTGCTGATCGTGATATTATTGAAATATTTAGGTAAGACGGTATCCATATTTTCAATGCTGTCTTTTCTGAAAGGTAAGGAGGTACTTATGAGCATTTCCGAGGCGATCGCCAAGCGGAAGAGCATTCGTTCCTATCAGGATGTCTCGGTTCTTGACGAGGAACTGGAGAAGATTCTTGAAGCCGGGCGCTGGGCCCCCAATGCGGGTCCCTTCCAGATCACGGTGTTCCGCAACCGCGACCTGCTGTGAAGAATCGACGAGCGCACCCATCGGGCCATGCTCAACTCGGCCGTGGAGTTTTTGCGGCAGCGGGCCTCGCTCCCTGGATACCGTCCATTATATGGGGCGCCTGTGCTCATCCTGTTTTCCGCACCTCAGGAGAATCCCTACAGCGCGATCGATACCGCCCTGGCCGCGGAGGACATGCTCCTGCAGGCGAGTCAGCTCG
>CAZUMF010000403.1:0-3887 GCA_964621385.1 uncultured Desulfohalobiaceae bacterium | reverse complement strand
AGGACTGCAATATCGCTGTGGGCGGGGCCGGCATCGTCAGCGGCATGAGCCCCAAGGGTTCCTTTGACGTAGACTCGGCTGAGGAACTCATTGCCGCAGCCCGGGAATTCAGGGCCAAGCCCCCGGGATCGGTCAGGATCCACCATGACGAGACCGGCTTTTTCCGCTATGTTTTTGACGAGGAAAAAGACCTCCTGGACGCCCTCAGGGGCTATATGACCAAGCTCCCGGCCTATGATCCCGAGTTTTTCCGGGTGGCCGAACCCAAGGAGCCCCGCTTCGACGCCGAAGATCTCTATCATATCCTGCCCATGAATCCCAAACGAAGCTACGATTTCGACGATCTCCTGGCCCGCTTGACCGACAACAGCGAACATCTGGAATTCCGCCCGGACTATGGACCGGAAGTCTATACCGGTCTGGTCAAGATGGACGGCTATCTGGTGGGGTGCATCGGCAACCGGCAGGGATTTCTGCCCCAGGGGTATCCGGAGTATGCCGACTATCCCGGC
This sequence comes from uncultured Desulfohalobiaceae bacterium, assembly GCA_964621385.1. Lineage (GTDB taxonomy): Bacteria > Desulfobacterota > Desulfovibrionia > Desulfovibrionales > Desulfothermaceae > JAABTT01. The sequence continues at coordinate 3,375 of CAZUMF010000403.1, read as the reverse complement.
ATTGGCGGCAAACTCTACCGCCAGGGCCTGATCAAGATGAACGAATTCGTGACCCACTGCGGCCGGGACCGTATTCCCATCATCTGGCTCCAGGACACCTCAGGCATTGATGTGGGGGATATCGCGGAAAAGGCGGAACTCCTCGGCCTGGGGCAGAGCCTGATCTACTCCATCCAGCAGACGGACGTGCCCATGATGCTCATCACCCTGCGCAAAGGCAGTGCTGCGGCCCATTATATTATGGGAGGGCCCACGGCCAACCGGCACAATGCCTTCACCCTGGGCACCGCAACCACCGAGATCTATGTCATGCACGGGGAAACCGCGGCGGTGGCCACCTATACCCGGCGCCTGATCAAGGAAAAAGACGCCGGGAACGATCTGGAACCTGTGGTGGAAAAGATGAACCAGCTGGTCCAGAAATACCACGATACCTCCCGTCCCCTGTTCTGCGCCCAGGCCGGCCTGGTGGACGAAGTAATTTCCCTGGACTCCCTGCGCTCCTATTGCACGGCCTTTGCCGGGGCGGCTTACCAAAATCCCCAGTCCATCTGTCCCCAGCATCAGATGATTCTGCCTAGGATCATCAAGGGGTAGCAGAGATTTTGGATTTTGGATCGCGGATTTTGGATCGAAAGAATACTGTAATTGAAGACTAAATGAAGAACAGAGCTGACAAACGAATGGGGCTCCGGGAGGCCTTGGCCGAATACGTGCCAAACGGAGCCCACATCTCCATCGGAGGGTTTACGGTCACCCGCAACCCCATGGCCGCGGTCCGGGAGATCGTCCGCCAGGAAAGAACCGGCCTGCACCTCTATGCCCACTCCAACGGCCAGGGGGTGGACGAACTCATCGGCGGGGGCTGTGTGGAGCGCATCGAAATCGCTTACGGGGCCAACGGGCGGTTCGCACCGACCTGCGTCCGGTTTCGGCAGGCTGTGGAGTCCGGCCGGTTGCAGGTGGAGGATTACACCAACTATCAGATGAATCTCAGATTCCTGGCCGGCTCCATGGGCCTGCCCTATTTGCCCACCCGGTCCTCGCTGGGAACGGACATTGTGCACAAATGGGGCTTTACAGAATCCTTCAGAAAAGAACAGCCCCGGCTACCGGACCACAAACTCCTGGTCCAGGACAATCCTTTTGCCGGCTGGACCGAAACCAGACAGCTCGTGCTGGTCCCGGCCATCAATCCGGACGTGAGCATCATCCACGTTCAAAAGGCCGATCGCCAGGGTAACTGCCGTATTCAGGGCCTGACCTTCTGTGATGTGGAACAGGCCAAGGCCGCCCGGCACCTCATTGTGACCTGCGAGGAGCTCCTGGCAAGCGCTACCTTGCGGCAGGAGCCGGAACACAACCAGATCGCCTTTCTGCATGTGGACGCCGTGGTTCATCTGCCTTACGGGGCCTGGCCCACGGCCTGTCACCGCTATTACGACTACGATCCGGAGTACCTTTTGAACTACCTGCACGACGCCCAGGACGATCAGCAGTATGAAGCCAACAGACAACGGTACGTGTATCACCCCGGCACACACCAGGACCTTCTGGAACTGCTCGGACCGGACCGCCTGGAAACGATCAAGGCCGATCCGGCAACCGGGTACGCCACCGGACTGAAACGGAATGTTTGAACAATCAATCGTCGATCCGCAATCTTCAATCTTAAATCTTAAATCTTCAATGTTATGTCCTACTCATCCCGAGAAATGATGACCATCGCCGCAGCCAGGGAGATTGAAGACGGGGCTACTGTTTTCTGCGGCACGGGGCTGTCCATGCTGGCGGCCGTGGCCGCCAAGAAAATAACCGCCCCCAACAGCTTTATTTTTTTCGAAACCGGGGCCATCGACTCCCGCCTGGAAGAAATTCCCATGGCCGTTGCCGATCCCCGGGTCATGCACGGCGCCTGCACCAACACCTCCATGCTGGAGGCCTTTGCCTTCATGCAGAACCGAAACACCGGAAAAAACGTCATCGGCATCCTGGGGGCGGCCCAGATCGATCCCTTCGGCAACCTGAACACCACCTGCATCGGGGACTACCGGCAGCCCAAGGTTCGGTTTCCCGGCAGCGGAGGCGGCTGCGACGTGACCTCTTTCGTCCCCAAATCCATTATTTTTATGCAACAGGAAAAGCGAAAATTCGTCGAACGGCTGGACTACATGACCAGCCCGGGGTACCTGCAGGGCGGCACCAGCCGGGAGGCAGCCGGATTGCCGGCCGGCGGTCCCGGGGCCGTGGTCACCAACATGGGCATTCTGCGCTTTGATCCGGACAGCAAGCGCATGTATCTCTCCGGTTGCTATCCAGGGATCACCCCGGAGATGATCGAGGCCAAGACCGGTTTTGCCCTGGACACCGCTCACGCGGTCCCTGTCCCGCCGCCTACGGCTGAGGAACTGAGCATCCTGCGCACCGAGTGCGATCCGCAGCGGCTGATCTGCACTTGAATCCAATGGGCGCTCACAGGAAATCTCATTATTTTCAACCCTGAATGACCTGGGAGTTGTGACCATGGAAAAACTCGCCACTGGATTTCAAATCACCATTATCGGCATGGCCATTGTCTTTATCATTCTGATTCTGCTCAATGCGGCCATGAACGGCATGAACTGGTTTTTGAACAAGACAGAGGGCGCTGCATCGGCCTCCGGGGAAAAGGACGCCTCCGCCGGCTCCAGCACTCCTAAAACCTGAGGATTCGTCTTTCATCCGGATCATCCCGAATCAAACATTCCCTCAACCACTGAAAGGCTGCATCATGTTGGAAAAAATTGTTCTGTTTCTCAATTCCACCGGCATCGTCCATCTGACCCTGGGACACATCGTCATGCTCCTGGTGGCCCTGACCCTGCTCTATCTGGGCATTTCAAAAAAGTACGAGCCCCTGCTTCTGGTGCCCATCGGCTTTGGGGTCCTGTTGACCAACATTCCTTTGACCGGACTCATGGCCGAACCGGTTCTGGAATTCACGGAACACTCCGTCCATGTCAAACAAATCGGGGGGCTGCTCTATTATCTCTATCAAGGGGATGAGCTGGGCATTTTTCCGCCCCTGATCTTCATGGGGGTCGGCGCCTTGACCGATTTCGGCCCGTTGATCGCCAATCCCAAAAGCATCCTCCTGGGGGCGGCGGCCCAGTTCGGCATCTTCACCACCTTTTTAGGGGCCATTTTTCTGGGCTTTACCTATCCCGAGGCCGCCAGCATCGGCATCATCGGGGGAGCGGACGGCCCCACCACCATTTATCTGGCCTCCATGCTCGCCCCGCATATGCTGGCGGCCACCGCGGTGGCCGCCTACTCCTACAAGGCCCTGGTGCCCCTGGTCCAGCCTCCGCTCATGGAGCTTCTGACCACCAAAGA
>CAZUMF010000402.1:0-3890 GCA_964621385.1 uncultured Desulfohalobiaceae bacterium | reverse complement strand
ACGTGGAATACACCGAATTGAACGAGGCCTTTGCCTCCCAGGCCCTGGCCTGCATCCGGGAACTCGGCCTGGATGCCGGCAGAACCAATGGCAACGGCAGCGGGATCTCCATCGGCCATCCCATCGGCTGTACCGGGGCTCGGATCACCTATGCCCTGGCCATGGAAATGCAGCGCAAAGGCTACTCCAAAGGCCTGACCGCCCTGTGCATCGGCGGCGGCATGGGCTACGCCATGACCCTGGAGCGGTAAAGGACAGGGAAGAAACGGGGAACGGAGAATGCGGAGCGCGGAAAGGGGGAACGCGGAGCTCGGAAGGGGGAAGGTGCACCTTCAAAAAGTCTTAAGTGAACGATTCGAGTTACTCAATGTTCTAATAATCATCTGGGTTTACTGACCTCTCGTATGAAACTTCAGACGAATGGAGGAACAGTTCCAAGCATTGTTCAACGCTCGTCATTGCGAGCGAAGCGAAGCAATCTTTCAGAAAAGCCTCTTGTTAGGGATTGCTTCGGCGAAGACGCCTCGCAATGACGGGTGAAGTCGACAGCCTGCAGTAAATTCAAGTTTCCTCACTGATCAAACTGGACGTCTGCGGCCAGATGCAGGGCTGACTATTGACCTCTGACAGCTGCAAACGGAATTCGGAGCGCGGAAGGCGGAAAAAAAGGGAACGGCATCCTCCCGGATCAATCCCTGAGGGCAGGCTTCGTGCTCGAATTCGACATTCCAATGACCCACTGACCAAAACGGAACACAAACCCTGTGCTGTTTCAGTTCAATTGGGTTTGAAAAAAACATATTCTGAAATCCGGACCGTTCACGGCCCGGATTTCAGAATGCGGATTGTTCACTCACTTCCTCTTCAGCCTCAGCCAGGATCTGTTGGATGGCCTGTCTGGTGGCCTCGGGAACCCGTGCCCGGGCCCCGGGGTGCTCTTTGAGAATCCCGCGGGTCTTTTCCTGCATCCTCTCCTGCAGGGATTCGCCTCCGGCGGCCTTCCAGTCTTCCTCATTCAAGCGGTCCATGAGACCGGGTGTCCAAATGAAGTCCTTGAGCGCGGCTGTATGCTCCAGATCAGCGAAACTGCCGTCATGATGCGCGATCTTGTTGATCTCCTGTATGGCCAGGGTCGTCTTGTTGACCAGCACCCCGCGGGAGATCCTGCGGCTCATGGAGATCAACTCATCCGCCAGGACGAGTTGGGGTAGTGACCCGGTCATTCCGGACTCGAGAAAGCCGACATCGTGCACCAGGTTGGCCCCGCTGAGGGTGGCGGCATTGATGGAAAAACAGGCCTCCAGGGCGCTCTGAATGTCCAGCAGCTTGGAATCCGAGCACCCTCCAGCGGAAAAGGCCGGCAGGCCCAGGTATTCCGCCAGTTCGGTGATGCCGGCCCCCAGAAGACTCAACTCAGGAGCCCCGTAAGCAAAGACCATGGAGCGCATATCCATGATCGACTGGGTCCCGCCGATGATCAGGCAGGCGCCTGGATGGGCCATCTGGGTAATGATGAGGCCGATGAGGGTATCCGCCAGGGTGACCACGAGCTGCCCGGCCGCGGTGGCCGGAGTGGTAGCCCCGGCGCTGTTGGCCGGCGAGAAAATATGGGGGATCCCGTTCTGAGCGCAAAAAATGAGTTTTTCCGCGGCATCATAATCGCAGACCAGCGGTGAAATGGGCTCACTGTAAAATATGTAATTGGGCCTATGCCGGAAAGCCCGTTCCCCGCCGGCCATAGCCACAGCAATTTTGTGAATGATTTCACACTTTTCTTTGGTAAACCCCCAGGCAATCACCGGCTTGCTGCTGTTTTGGATGAGTTCCGCAAACTCATAGACTTCCTGGAGGCCGTTGGAGACATCGGAAATCCAGCCCAGGGACATGATGAACTCAACATTGGGCAGGGCGTCGCAGACCCTGGCCACTGTGGAGACATCCTCCAGTCGGTACGGCCGGCGTTCGCCGCTCAGCGGGTCTTCAAAATTGGGGCAGGTCGGCCCCGGCCCGAAATAGGTCCGGCCGAGTTCAATCCTGAGCCGTCCGCTGCCGTCCCAGCTGTGGATGGTGGTCACCGGCGGAACACTGAGCAGGGCCTGGGACACCAGCTGGGAAGGAATGTAGACCTGGTTCCCCTCCACTGCGCATCCTTTTTCCGCGAGTTTTTCCAGAACCAGATTGTGATGAATCCTGGCCCCGGTGTATTGCAGGACCTCCAGAACTTCACTGTATATTTTTCGTTTTTGTCCGGCGGATAAAACCGAAAACCGGGCCGCTTGATCCTCAATCAGATTTGTCCGAGTGCTCATAGATCGTTCCCGCTCGTTCGTGGCTTGTCAAATGAAATCACAGAACCGTGAAGATATGCCGTTGCTTCAGCACACAGCAGGCTGCAATCGTCCCTGCTCAACACCCCTGTTCGGTTTGACTGATCATCGCCTCCAAATCGGACAGGAGGCTGTCGCCAAGAGGGTCCGGCGTATGCTGTTCAATGATCTGTGCCGTTGCCTGCCTCAATTTGTCATGCATGGAAATCCGGCCCCGCTTTTCCCAGGTTGCGTAGGGCAGCCGATCGATGAACCGGGGCCGGAACCAGTCCCGCCAATGTTCCAGGGTGTGATCCTGGGTCAGAAATTCCCCGCCGGGGCCGACCCTGTCGATAACCTCCAGGGCCATGTACTCGTCCCGGGTGCTGATCCCGCCTCCCAGCTTCATGATCATCCCGATGATTTCGTCGCACATGGTGAGACTCTCCAGGGGCAGATTCGGCCTGATGTTGCGGCGGCCCAAGCCCTGGATGAGATTCGTCCCGGCCAGAAACTGGTAAAACAGGGAGGTGCACATCTCCACAGCCGCCTGACCGTCCAACAGCTTGGAATCGGAGCACCCGCCGGTGTTGAGCACCGGCAGGCCGACCCATTTGGCCAGATCAGCCTTGGCGCTTGCGGCCAGGACATGCTCGGGAGCGCCCAGGGACGGCACGGTGGTCTCCCGGCAGGAAACGGTCAGTTCCCCGCCCATGATCAAGGGGCTGCCCGGTTTCTTGAGATAACTGAGCACAGACACGAGCATGGTCTGGGCCAGGGCCTGCACAAGCATGCCGGCCAGGGAGACCGGCGCGTTCACCCCGGCTTTGAGCACGGGATGATAGACAAAGGGGATCCCCTTTTCCGAGCAGAACAGGAGCTTTTCCGCAAAAGCCCAGTCAAAATACAGGGTGGAGCAGGACTCCATATACACCGCAAAAAAAGGATGCAGTCGAAATTCCTTTTCCTTGCCGCGTATCCGGACCCCCATTCGCCAGAGATCCTTCAGGGTATGCCGGCCGAAATCCGAGAAGAGCACTGGTTTTGAGCAGCCCTGAAGTACGGTGAGAAAGCGCTTCTGATCGGAAATATGACCCGGCAAGCGGTTGTCGATCCTGGTGGTTGAAACCAGAAAATCAAAATGGGGCAGGGCGTCCACCAATTTGGCTGTCTGGTAAGCCTTTTCCAGGGTAAACTCTTCAGTATCATCCTCCGAAGGCCCGGAAGCACAGACCGGCCCCACATCTGCTCCGAAGGCCACCTCGTCTTTTTCCAGATTGACCCAGCGCTTCTTATTCCAGCCCTGAAAGGTGATCTTGCAGGGATGGTTGCGCAGGGCCTTTTCCACGAGATAGGCTGGAACGCGCACCACGTTGTCCCGTGTGACCAGGGCATCGCTGCCTCCAAAGATATCCCGGGCCTCCTGGTGGAGAAACCTGGCCCCGGTATTCTCCACAACATCCAGGGCGGCAAAATAGATCTGTTCGATCTGATCTTCGGCCAGCATATTGAAATTGGGTGTTGTCAGCACTGATTGACTGCTATCCATAGACCTCCCCGTCTCGTGCACACAAGGTTAGACTT
>CAZUMF010000401.1:0-3890 GCA_964621385.1 uncultured Desulfohalobiaceae bacterium | reverse complement strand
TCTTCCTTTGCGTCCTTGGCGACTTGAGCGAGTCAGCGAGCGGGCGGTTAAAAAAATTCTTATCTTTTATGACAGGCTTCAAGGGATAAGTCACTGGATTTCAAGCAGTCCGCTCTAAGCGGGCAAGGAGGCCGGCATCATGAATGTAGCTACCACAAATGACAGGACATTTCAGATTATCATGAATCAATTCATCGAAACCGGGCAGGCCCCGCATTACACCGAACTGGCCGCGGAGTTGAACCTAACTCCGGATGAGGGGCGCAAGGCCCTGCACGAGCTCTTCTCCCTGCCCATGTTCCCGGGATGGCTGTTCCCGCATACCGATTACATCACTTCCTTCCCTCCTTTCAACAATCTGCCCACCCAGTACCGCCTGAGCATCGACGGCCAACAGAAGTGGTTCGCCCAGTGAGGCTTCGAAGCGCTGGCGGTCAGCTGGCTGTTTCCCGGAAAAACAGTGGTCGTTGCCGCGCCCTGCCTGGACTGCGGGTCACCGCTGAAGGTTAGGATGAAAGAAGGGGAAATACTGGAAAGCCAACCCGAAGGCCTCGTCGGATACACCTGCGTTCCCTTTCGGGACTGGTTTCAGGATCTCCCCTACGCCTGAAGCACCATGAACCTCTTCCGGTCGGAAGAGCATGCCCGTTCCTGGTGTGATTTCCAGCCGGGCACCGAGGAAGGCATCATCCCCCTGCAGGATCTGGCCTGCCTCTTTTCCGGAAACCTCTTCACCAGGCGCCTCGACCCGGACTATGTGTCCCATCTGGAAAAATACATCCAGGAGTTTGTCCAAGAACTGAAGGACAGGGGCAGCTTCTGGCAGCTGCCCGGGACATGAGGAGTTTGAGGAGGAAGAGCTGATTTAGAAGAAGGGTGACCGGTCCTTATGGTGGGGAAGGTTCTCCAGGTTCACGGGCCAACGGGTCGGCCTCAAAGAGTTCACAGTTCAGCCCTGCCTCTGGCAGGGTTGAAATAAAGTTTCATACGAACTATGGCATTTTTGCCGCTCGATTATAGGGGATGAAAGCGGTCACCCCCCGGTCCGGAGGAGCACCTGGTAAGTGGCGAAACTTGCGGCAATGCCGTAGGCAAAGCTCCAGAGGGTGCCGATCATGATATACTCCGCCTGCATTCGCTGGGTGGTCTCCTTGAGCTCGCCGAACCTGAATATCGACTTGGCCGCCACTAGGAACCCAAGACCAGCCGGCTCCCCGACCAGGATGAACAAAAAGACCAGAGCCCTCTCCAGCTGGCCGATGATCTTGCCCCCTCCTGCAGCCCCCGGACCGTAGGGGCCCCTTCCTCTTCGGCCTTCTGGACCTGGTGGTCCATCTGCCGCACATAGGGCTCCATGGCTATTCTGACGACCACGGCCCCGGTGTGAGTCGTCAGCACAAATCCCGAGACCAGGACGAGCATCCTGTCATACCAAAGTTCAAAAAGCTCCACCCAGGCAGAGATCCCGGCCGGGGCTGCCTGCGAATACCAGGCCACCAGCAAAAAAATCACGAGGACATGGGCCAGCTGATCCAGGGCCAGCCCGGTCAAGGTGTTTCTCCGGAACCGGGACTTCACCAGGTCGATAACGGCGTGACTGACGAAGATCACCAGCGGGACGATCCATAGCCCCAGCCGTCCCGCCAAAAGATAGCTCAACACAGCCGCGACTGCGGCATGCCTGAGCAGGACGGTTGGCCTGCTCTTTTGTGCGGCCTGCTCATCCGTCTGCAGCAGAAAGTCAGCCAGGATGTGCGCCGTTATCAGGGACAGGACCAGGTGCCAGTTGAGCATATCCACGGGATTCACGTCTCGGTCTGCCTTTTTAGACAAGCTTAAAAGCTTGTTGCTGCCTTGAACAGGCTTCTGAACCTGTTCAATAGACAAGCTTTTAAACTTGTTTTATGCTTAAACAAGCTTTTTGGTTTGTAAAAAAATGGTCTCTAGGCATAGGCCTGCAGCATGTTGTCTTCGATGTAGAGGAGAGACTTTTTCAGCAGCTCCCAGCGCGCGCTTTTCAAGTGATCGGACACCGCCTGCTGGGTGATGGGCGGGTCCCACAGGGCCATGATATCCTTTTGCAGCCAGTCCCTAAGGGCTCCGAAGACGGCCAGGGCCTGCCTCTCGGTCAGGTCGGTGACCAGGGAATCGATGACCATGATCAGGATCTCGGCACGGGAATCGAAATCCGGGTTATCTTCGAAGCGAAGACTCATCCGGGCCTGCTTCAGCCCGTCCAATCCCTTTCCGGAAATCTGATAGGCCGGACCTGTGCCCTCGCTGACGCGGGTTTCGGGGACGAACTGGATTGTTCCCACCCCGATGCTTTCCCGTGAATCCGAAACGTTTTTCGTCTGGATCTTGATGTACAGCCGGTAGAACAGAGCGATGCGCAAGGTCTGCCTGATGTCGGAGACCAGCAGCTGCCAGCTGTCTCCCCGAAAGATGTCGACCTGAAAGGGGACCGCATCCGAGTAGACCCGCTGCAGTTCAACGGCTCCTCGCTTCATGACATCGTACAACTGTCTGCGGTCCGCATCCGGCAATTGCGATGAAGCGACGATGTCACCGGTGATCACGGCATAGGATGTCTTTGCTTGTATCATGACTTCGATTCCAGAGCTCTTTCCCGTACTCCAAAGTTTGGATATTTTGTTGAACAAATATCAGGTTTTGTATCACATCTCCAGAAATAGATCCAGGAGTTTGTCCGGGCCGTAGGCAAAAAAGGCACATTCCGGCAATTGGCGGGCACCTGAACGGACCACAACCACTATGTCTCCGCTCCTGAGGGCCTGCCGCCGCTGACCGCCCAGACGAAGAACTCCCTGAGGGGCTTGAAGCCGACGCCCAGGGCTCCGTCTTTCAGATACAGGCACCAGGAGTATTTCGGGTCGTAGCGGCTGCTGCTGGAGGACCAGTAAAAATCCCGGACGCCCTGAAAGGGATGATCCCCGGGCAGGGCCGGAGAATGGCGCTCCAGATCAACCAGGCTCTCCAGCTCGAAAATGGAGGGAAGCCGCCACTTCCCTGTCTGCGGCCGGTTGCCGCGGTTCAGATCATCGACAGCCCCGAAGGCCTCCTCCCAGGAGACCGGGCCGGATCCAGACCCCGGATGTCTGGCCCAGATGAGACCGGTCAAACGGTCCAGGACACCTTCGACTGCATCGATAAACCGCGGTTCCGGCCAGGCCAGTCCCGAACGGAACGCCCCGTCCTGCCCGCTTCTCACGCACCCGATGCGCTGTCCCCGGGCATCGAAACAGGAAACCTGGCCGGTTTGGAAGAAAGACGGCTGTCCGGCCCAGGTCCGGACGGGCCAGAGCATGTACGAATCACGCTTGAGACCCTTGAAGACCCTGGCGCCCCCGAAATGGATATACCAGGCCTGGTCCGGCAAACGGCTGCAGCTGGTGGAGGTCCAGTAGTAGCTGGTGAAGACCCGGATAAAGGGGTGTTCCCGAGGCAGGCAGGGGTTTAAGTTGTCCAGACTGACCAGGCTGTACAGCTCGCGCCGGTTGGGGACCCGGAAGTTTTGATGACCATAGCGGCCGGATCGGTTCAGCTCCTGCACATACTCGAAGGTCTGGGCCCAGGTCATGGGAAAGCCGGGCTCTGAAGCGTCCTTGAGCCACTCCAGGCCGGTCAGGGTATCGATGACGGTGAATTCCTGTGTGTGAAAACGGGTCATATACTGATCCAACTTAGCTTTTTGTGAAATTTGGGCCTGGACCCTTGGGGTCGCCAGTCTTTGTTGTAAAAACCAAAACTGGATCAGTATATCAAAAATTCATTATAAATTAAAGATCCTGTAAAAGAACTCTGAATTAAAGCGGGCTTCGCCCGCAACCCAATGCAGAATAAAGAGCACATTGAACCGCCCGCTCGCG
>CAZUMF010000400.1:0-3905 GCA_964621385.1 uncultured Desulfohalobiaceae bacterium | reverse complement strand
CGGGTGGGGGCATGGGCGACCCCGGCCAGGGCGTCGGCCACCCCCGCCCCGGCCGAGACCAGAGCCAGCCGGGCCCCGCCGCTGAGCTCTCCCTGGGCCTGGGCCATGTGCACAGCCGCCCGCTCGTCCCGGACGTCGATGATCTGCAGGCCCAAACAGTGGAGTGCATCCCAAATAGGTTGGATATGCCCGCCGCAGAGACCGAAAATCTGTTGGACCCCTTTGGATTGCACAAATCGGGCGATGGCCCGGGCACAGGTCGAAGTCATGGTGCTGTTTCCCCCCTGTCGCATTCCATACTACAAGCAAAAAGCTTGCCACACAAGCATCACTGCCGTCCTGGCCGGTTTCGTCCTTCTGGATGTTGGCCTGCCGATTCAATTGTGAATCGATAGTTCAGGTCTTTGTCGGTTTTTTGATGATCAGCAAGTCTGAGAATGTGATTCAATATTGAATCAAAGCCGATTCATCTTTGAATGGAATGGCCCTGGTATTTGTTGAGCTTGCGGGACATGGTGGGCTGACTGATTCCCAGCTGCAGGGCGGCCTTGCGGGTACTGCCGTGTCGCTGGTAGGCTCTGAGGACGGCTTCTTTTTCCGTGGCCTCCAGGAGTTCCTGGAGGGTTTGTGCACTCCGGTCTTTGAGCGGGGCCGGCAGGCATTCGCTTTCGGCCTCCGTGCTCCGGCTTAGAACCAGCAGTCGTTCAATGGTATTTTCCAGTTCCCGGATATTCCCCGGCCAGTGGTAGTCGAAGAAGCTGTCTAGGGTTTGCTGTCCGATAGCTGTATTGCGGTCGTATTTGGCATTGAAGAGCCGCAGAAAGTGGTCCACCAGCAGGGGAATGTCCTCCATCCTCTGCCGGAGTGGAGGGAGATGGACATGAATGACGTTCAGTCGATAGAAGAGATCATCGCGAAATCGTCCATGGGCAACCCGTTGTTCGAGGTCTTTGTTTGTCGCGGTCACCAGTTGCAGGTCGAGATTGATCTCCCTGTTTCCACCGATTCTGCGGATCGACTTGCCTTGAATGGCCCGGAGCAGTTTGGTCTGCATGGAGACAGGCATTTCCGCAATTTCATCCAAGAAGAGGATGCCGCCCTGAGCGGCTTCGAACAGTCCGATCCGTCCCTGGGATGCTCCGCCGGTGAAGGAGCCTTTTTCATACCCGAAGAGTTCGGTTTCCAGCAGAGATTCCGGAAGGGCGGCGCAATTGACCGTGATGAAAGGTCCTTTGGCCCGGAGTCCTGAGCGGTGGATGATCCTGGCGACAACCTCTTTGCCGGTCCCGGTCTCGCCGGAGATAAGAATGGTCGCCTCGGTTTGCGAGGCCCGGACAGCCATGTCCAGGCTGTCCCGCATCAGCGGGCTGCGGGTCACGAGTTCGTCCGCATATTCCTGGACCTTGAACTGCTGGAGTTCGGTTTCATAGCGTACTGTCAGGTCCTGGAATTTTCTGAGTTCCTCCTTGAGATGATTGAGCTCGGTCAGATCCCTGATGTTGGCCACGACCCGGATCAATTGGCCGCTTGCATTGAATACCGGTCTGGCTGTCAGGAGGACGTCTCTTCCTCCGATCTGGACGAAGAGATTTGTGGGTTGCCGCTTCTTCAGCACCTGGAGAGAGACCAGATCAGGCAGGTAGCCCTGTGTTTTGAGTTCGAGGGCTGGCCTGCCTATGAAGTCACGGGCCTTGACGCCAACGATTGTTTCATAGGCCTGGTTCATGCGCAGCAGAATCCCCTGAGCATCGACGCTCACCAAGCCGTCCGCACTGAGATCGATGACTTCGCTCAATTCCTGTACAGTCTCTTCCAGGGCGTGGATTGACTCCATCCGGCCCTGGTGTTCACGTGTCTCGCGCAGCAGCACCAAAAGGGTGTCTTCTTTGAACAGCAGGCGGAGGGACAGGGTGCGGGGGGCGATCCGGACTGATTCCCGGGACAGGGTTTTCCCGGATTGCCAGGGGGCGAGGGACTTGAGGGTTTCCAAAAGCCGGGCCTGGAAGGCTTCCGGATTGTCTTCAGGCACACTGCGCAGAAATTGATCGGCGGCCGGGTTCTGGCTGAGAATGGCGTACGAACGGTCCAGAATGAACAGGGGATCAAAGCTGTGTTCCCAGAGTTGGTCCCAGTCCCATGGGGAGTCATGGAGTTCAGAATGCATCATGGCCGTCTGTCATCTCCACCGCAGGTCATGCTGTGGCGGTTTCAAGAAGACCCAGTCAGCCCTTCCACCCGTTCCTTGATCCGATCCCGGGTTGCCCGCATGAACTCGATGGAGTGTCCGGCAGGATCAGGCAGGTCCCAGTCCTGGACCGTTGCGCCTGGTACAACCGGACAGGCTTCTCCGCAGCCCATGCTCACGATCTGATCCAGGGACGGGGATTCGTTCAGGGCCTCATCCAGGGGGCGGGGTCGAAGAAAAGCCAGATCAAGCCCGATCTCCTGCATGACCTGGAGCATGTCCGGATTGACGGCCCCTGCCGGTTCGCTGCCCGCGGACAGGACCTCGAAGCGGTCCCCGGCCAGATGCCTGGCAAAGGCCGCGGCCATCTGGGAGCGGCAGCTGTTTTCCCGGCAGGCAAAGAGGATGGTCTTCCTGGCCTGCAGCGGAGCGAGCAGTTCCTGCACCGCCTCCTGCACATCCTCAAGGACCGTGGGGTGCTTTTCCATGTCGCCCTTGGCCTCGATTTGCCGGTAGGTCAGGCTCCCGGAGTAGGCCGCGCCCACGGCATCGAAAAAATATCTGGCGGTCATGGTGGTGCCCTGGAAGAGATCTTTCCCTCTGGTGGCCCCCTGGGCCAGGAGGAATCCCTTCCTGGAATTCCGCAGGGGATCTTCAAGTCCGAGCTTGTACTTCCGGGACCACAGGGTCTGGCTGCGGTCCATAAGGGCCTTGATCTCGGAGGGGACATTGTAGAAAAAGATCGGAACGGCCGCAACCACGACCTCGGCCTTGCGCAGCAGGGAGTATATATCCAGGCTCATGGAATCGTCTTTGATCACGCAAAAGCCCTTTTTTTCGCAGACGCCGCAGCCCAGGCAGGGCCGGATGTCCTTTTTGGCCGGCGAAATCATGGCTGTAGAGGCGCCCTGCTCCTGGCAGGCCTGGAGGAAGGACTGAAGCAGATACCGGGTGTTGCCCTTTTGCCTGGGACTTCCCTGTAAACCGAGAATGAACATGGTTACTCCTGGGTGTTTGCGGGTCTGGTCAGCCCTGCCGCCGGCAGGGCTCGTATGCACCTTCAGCTGAAATGAAGAAATGGTAAGAGAGCTTTCTGACCGGTTTCCAGCTTCTACTGAAACTTTAAATGAGCGCATTGACCGGGCATGAATGCAGGGTGTATTCCCAATAGAGCGTGATCCGGGTGCTGTCTGTGCTGAGCGCTTCCAGGCGCTTTTGCACCGCAGGATCGTCCTGGACGGCCAGGGTCCAGGCGGCCAGTCCCCGATGGATCGGATCGGCGGAGACCAGAAAAGGCGAAAGCGATTCAGTGGCAGACGCGGTCATGGACGGCCTGGCATGGGCCAGGCGGGCCAGACCCCAGAGCAGACCCCGCTGGAGCACGGGGTGCTCCAAGTAGTTGCCGGAGGAGGTCAGATAGGAGACAAGGATTCTGGCGTATTCATCGGCCAGACCCCGGTGTCTGGCCGTGATGTCGCCCATGGCCTCGGGCGCTCCCCAGCCGATGCCCCCGGATTCATCGTTGAGCATCCACATCAGGCGCCGCATGACCACTCTTGCCCGTTCCATCTCCTCTTCCGCAAGCCGGGCCGTGATAGACCCCAGGCCGCTCACGGCCCGCCAGCGCTGCAGCTCCTGGCGGCTGGGGGACAAAGCGATCAAAGGGGTGGCCGCTTTGATCAATCCGAAAGAGCCGAGGCTAGGCAGGCTCTCCTGGAAG
>CAZUMF010000399.1:0-3911 GCA_964621385.1 uncultured Desulfohalobiaceae bacterium | reverse complement strand
GTTCGACGTTCGATGTTCGACGTTCAAATTCTGCCTGAAGGAATGAATATCGAACATCCAACGCTCGTATGAAAATTGATTTTTCTTTTCCCGTCACCCCGGCGTAGGCCGGGGTCCAGGTCTTACAAATTCAGTCTGGATTCCGGCTTCCGCCTTCGCTCAGAGCTACGGCGTGACATGTCCGGCGTCGCTTTTCAAGCTTCCGTCTTCGCTCAGAAGCTACGACGTGACAAGTCCGTCTTCGCTCAACAGCTTCAACGTGACAAGATGCCGTGACAAGTCGCCGAAATGACGTAGGGGTGACCAAAGTTTCTTCACTGATCAAACTGGCAATCGTTATTTTAAATGAACGGCATAACAGCTTAATGCATATTGCAATAAATAACAATCAATTATGTGTCAGCTTTGACAGAGGCAAAGCTGACTACTGACATCTGGCGGCTGCAAAAGGATTTTTTGCAGCCGCACCCTCTTCCCAATTTCCAATTTCCAATTTCTCTCCTCCCCCTCCCCTTCCCTCCCCGAAATATCCCCCTTTCCATTCACAAGTCACCTGATATGCTTTTCCAGTAAGGTGGTTTGCTGCTTCATCTGACCGCGTGATTCCGGCACTGGCATTTGGCCCGGCAGGCACAAGTGCATTATGCCCGCAACACGGCAGAACGACAAAGCGAGGTTTGCATGTATTCTGTGTTAATGCTCATCTGCGCCGCCATTGCGGTAGGGCTGTTCTGGTTCGGCCGCGCAAAAGCCCGCCGACTCCCGGTTTTTGCCGGCATCCTCTTTGCTCTGGCTGCTGTGGCGGCCTTTTCCCTGCTCGATTTCTGGGGGGAATTTCTGTGGTTCAAAGCCCTGGGCTACAATGAGCGCTTCTGGACCTCCATCACCGCCATGCTCGGACTGAGCCTGGCCGGATGCCTGTTCGGACTGGGGCTGACCTGGGCCCTGTCCTTGCTCATGCCGCGGGAAAACACGATTGCCCGTCTGCTGACCCGTTTTTTCGGCGCATTTATCGGCATCTTCTGGGGCTACAATCATTGGGAAACCTGGCTCAAATTCTTCTACGGAGTGAGCACAAAAACAACCGAGCCCCTCTTTTCCAAAGATGCCGGTTTCTACCTCTTTTCTCTGCCCTGGCTCGACGCCCTGCATCAGCTCCTGTTTCTGCTGGCGCTGATCCTGTTCATCGGCGGAATCGTCCAATTTCTCCAGGTGGTTCAGTCCAGCCTGGCCATCAGAAACGTTGAAGATGCCCGAAAACAAAACGCCCAGTTCAAGGCCTTGTACACGTATGCAGCGTTTTTACTGCTGGTCTTCGCTCTGGGCGCCTGGCTGGAGCGCTACCACCTGCTCTTCTCGGAGATTGGCGTGGTCCACGGTCCGGGCTGGACCGATGCCCATATCCGGCTTCCCATGTACTGGCTCATCATTGCCATCTACCTCCTTCTGGCCGCGGTGTTCCTGTCCCGCCCCCTTCTGGAACCGATCCGGAAGCGATTTCAAAACAGAGGCCTGCAGGAAGCCCAATCCCATTTTGCCGTTCTGGCCTCGGCCTCCGGCCTGATCGTGGTGGTCTTCGTTCTCACCCAGAATCTGGCGCCCAGGACCCTGCAGTGGCTTCGGGTGGAACCCAATGAAATCACCTTTGAAGAACCCTATATCAAGCGCAATATCGACTTCACCCGGCAGGCCTTTAAACTGGACGAGGTCGAAGAACGTGAATTCAAAGCCACAGAGACTTTCAATTCCACCATGGTCCAGCGCAACCAGAACATCTTCTCCAACATCAGGCTCTGGGATTGGCGGGCCCTGGATTCGGTCTACAAGCAATTCCAGGAAATCAGGCTCTATTACGAATTCAACGATGTGGACATCGACCGCTACACCTTTGCCGACGAATACCGGGAGGTCATGGTCTCGGCACGGGAAATGGAAATCGACAACCTTTCGGAACAGAGCCAGACCTTTGTCAACCGCCGCTTCAAATATACCCACGGCTACGGAATCACCATGAACAATGTCAGCGAATTCACGAGCCAGGGATTACCCAACCTGCTCATCAAGGACATCCCGCCCCAAAGCAGCTATCCAGAGCTGGAGGTGGACCGACCGGAAATCTACTACGGCGAATTGACCAGAGGCCCGGCCGTAGCCAACACCCGGGAAAAAGAATTCGATTACCCCAAAGGAGAGCAGAACGCCTATATCCGCTATCCCGGCAGCGGAGGCGTGGCTTTGAGCAACATCTGGCGCAAATTCATCTACGGCTGGATGTTTGACGGCACCCGATTTTTTCTTTCCAACTATCCGACTCCAGACAGCCGCTTCATGTTCCATCGCCAGATCAGGGAACGGGTCAACACCCTGGCTCCCTTTCTGGAATTCGATCAGGATCCCTATATTGTCATGGCCGAGGGGCGTTTATACTGGATCATCGATGCTTACACCACCTCGGAACACTATCCTTACAGCGAAAACTTCTCGGCCCGGACCTTCAATCTGCCTGCGAAGACCATGCAGCAGAATCTGACCCGCATCATGAACCGCAATCAGCTCACGGGCATGAACTACCTGCGCAATTCGGTCAAAGCCGTGGTCGATGCCTTCAGCGGGGAAGTGGACTTTTATATTTTCGACTCGGAAGATCCCTTGATCCGCACCTGGGATTCGATCTTTCCCGAACTCTTCCAGGCCAGAGACAGGATGCCGGACATCCTGGAAGGCCACGTCCGCTATCCGGATTCGATGCTCCAAGTCCAGGGCCTGGTCTATGCCAAGTACCACATGACCGATCCAACGGTCTTCTACAATCAGGAAGACCTCTGGGTGCGGGCCACCGAGAAATACCAAGGCCAAGTGCAGCCGGTTCAACCCTATTATATCATGTGGGAGCAGCCGGAAACCGACAAGCAGGAATTCGTGCTCATGCAGCCCTTCACTCCCAAGAACAGACAGGTCCTCATCGGCTGGATGGCCGGCATGTGCGACGATGATAATTACGGGCGGCTGCTGGCCTATAAGTTCCCCAAGGAAAAACGCGTCCTGGGCACCCAGCAGGTGGAGACCAAGATCGACCAGGACAGCTACCTCTCGGGACAGCTCACCCTGTGGGACCAACGCGGTTCGAACGTTATCCGAGGCAATGTCCTGGCCATCCCCATCGAAGAAACCCTGATCTATGTCGAGCCGATTTACCTCCAGGCCGAAACCGCGGCCTATCCCGAGCTCAGGCTGGTGGTCATCATGCACAACGACCGCCTGAGCTACGCCGAGACCTTTGACAAGGCCCTGGAGCAGCTCCTGAAATCCGGCAAGCCTGCCAAAGAGGCACTGCCCGCGATCACACCCGGCACCGGAAACATCGAACAGCTCGTACAGCAGGCCAATCAGGCCTTTGAAAACTACCTCCGCCTGCAGGGCGAGATGAATTTCGAACAGGCTTCCAAGGAATTGAAAAAACTGCACACCAGCCTGCAGCAGCTCATGCAGCGGACAGAAGAGAGTGATGAGTGAAGCCTAAGAAACGCGGAATGGGGAGCGGGGAGCTCGGAAGGCGGAAGGAAAAACGCGGAACGGAGAGCGGGGAACGCGGAACGGGGAATGGGAAAGGCGGAAGGCGGAATGGGGAAGATGCGGCTGCAAAAAGTCCTTTTGTAGCCGCCAGAGCCGCCAGAGATCAATAGTCAGCGCGTCCGCCAGCCACCCAAATACATAATTATTGGAAATAATACATAATATGCGACTGCCAGTTTGCTCGAAAAAGAAACTTTGAGTCACTTCCTCCGTCATTCCGGCGGCTTGTCACGGCATCTTGTCCCGTCGACTTGTCACGGCGAAGCTTCTTTGCGAAGACGGAAGCTTGAAAAGCGACGCCGGAAGCCGGAATCCAGACTGAATTTGTAAGAGCTGGA
>CAZUMF010000398.1:0-3930 GCA_964621385.1 uncultured Desulfohalobiaceae bacterium | reverse complement strand
ATACCACCGCAAGGTTTCTGCAGCAGCAGGGCTATACCGTGCTGGCCGAGGACAATGGCCGGCAGGCTTTGCAACGCTACCAGTCGTCTTCTCAGCCGATTGATCTGGTCCTCACGGATTTGATCATGCCTGAGATGAACGGAAAGGATCTGGCTATTGAACTGTTGACGATGAATCCGGATCTGCCGATCATCGCCTGGTCGGGCTACCAGGATCAGATCTCTGAGCACGATCTCATGCGCTGCGGGATTGAGCATGTGCTTGCCAAACCCGTGGACTGGCAGCAGTTAGACAAACTCATTGCATCTCTGTTGTGAGGGCTGCCGTTATCGGCTAAATCCAAAACGGCCGGCAGCGTTACCGCGCCTGGCCAGATCACTTGGCAGATCATCAGAGGGAACACCGTATGCATCAAGAGAACGAGCAGAAAATGGCTTCAAAAATACTCATCATCGATGATGACCAGAATGTTGGCTACATGCTTCGTCGAATCGCTCAAAAAAACGGCCATGAGACCGATCAGGCCCTGTCTCTGGCCCAGGGTCTGGAAGAGGTGAGCAGGAAGGCTTTCGATCTTGTTCTGCTGGACATTTACCTGCCAGACGGCAACGGTTTGCAGGCCCTCAAGCAGTTCATCAGCTGCTCCAGCCAGCCCAAGGTGGTGATCATTACCGGTCAGGGAGATCCTGATGGAGCTGAACTGGCTATCAAGTCCGGGGCCTGGGACTATATTCAGAAAAGCCACTCGCCGCAGCATATCAGCCTGGTCATCGATCGGGCCCTGCGTTCCCGTCAGCGTGAGTCTGAGCCCCGGCTGGTTCCCCTCAAACGGAGAAACATCGTGGGCAAAGGGCCGGGCATGCAGCAGGTTTTGCACATGGTGGCCCAGGCTGCTGCAAACCGAGCCAATGTGCTCATCACCGGCGAAACCGGGACAGGAAAGGAACGCATCGCCAAAGCCATTCACGACAACAGTCCCTGGAGCGGGGGGCAGTTCGCGGTGGTGGACTGCGCCTCTCTCAAGGATAGTCTGGCCGAAAGCACCCTGTTCGGTCATGTCAAAGGGGCCTTCACTGGAGCGGATGTTTCGAGATCGGGCCTCATCAGTCTGGCCCATGAGGGAACCCTGTTCCTGGATGAAATTGGGGAACTTCCTCTGGATCATCAGAAACTTTTTCTCAGGGTTCTCCAGGAACGGAATTTTCGGCCTGTTGGTTCCACAAAGGAACACAGCAGCCGGTTCAAGCTCCTGGCAGCCACCAACCGCAACCTGAAGGATATGGTCGCAAAAGGAGAGTTTCGTGAGGATCTCTACTTTCGTCTCAAGTCCTTTGTTATCGAAATCCCCCCGCTGCGAGAGCACATGGAAGACCTTAAGGGCCTGGTGCAGTACCACCTGACCCGGGTGTGTGAAAGTGAAGGCAGATCAATAAAAGGAATATCTGAAGAAGTGTTCGAGCTTTTGTCCTCCTATCCCTGGCCCGGCAATATCCGGGAGCTGTTTCAGATCCTGGAGAGCGCCCTGGCGGTTGCCGGAGAGGATCCCATGCTCTATCCCGAGCATTTACCATTGGAAATTCGGGCCCTGGCCGCTAGAAAATCACTGGAAAAAAACGTTCCCCAGACTCCCTCCGATCCGTATCCGGGTTTTGATCAGATTATCGACTGGAAATCATACCGTACACAGGTGCTTTCCCAAGCAGAAAAGATCTATTTACGTAGCTTGATGGCCATGAGCAATGGACGCAGTAAAACAGCCTGCCAACTGTCCGGTCTTTCCCGAACCCGCCTCTACACCATGCTCAAATCCCATGATATGAAATGATCGATTGGAGTCCAGTCGTTCTGACCAACTCGAATCCTGTTCGCTTTTTGTGAACAGTGTTCCTCAAAACAGAACACCAGGGTCCTTCTTCTTTGGGTACAGTGCAGCAGCAATGTGCTAACACCCTGTTTTTCTTTGGTCGTGTTCTACCCTTGTTTGTGGCACGCCCTTTGCTTAAAGGGGAAGCATCTGTGTAAAGCGCAAGGGTCAAGCAACACTATTCAAAGGAGCAAGCAACATGTTTCGCAATCTGTCCTTAAAGGTCAAACTCATTTCTTTATGTGTGGCCCTGGTCCTTATCCCGGTGGTCATATTGAGCGGATTCGCCCTCTACAAATTTCAGTCTTTTGGCGAGGAGGCCGTCGCAGTTGCCAGAACAGGGCTGGAACAGGAAGCGAAAAACGGTCTGCGATCCAGCCTCGGTGAGGCCAAGAAGGAAGTCCAGTCCATGCTGGATCGTTCCGAGCAGGCTGTTCAATCTCTGGCAGTCTCTGCCAATCTCCAGAACTATTTACGCTCCAAGGCCGGGAAAAATGAGGAATTGAACAAGTTCAGCCGGCGCGAAATCACTCGAATTGTCAACGGGGTTATCACTGTCTGCGAAAGCCAGCAAGATTTGCTCGGGGATATTGGATCAACAGCTGTTGAAAATGATCCCGGACTTAAAAAACAGGCCAAAATGACTGTTATTGACAAGATCGGTCAAATCGGCATTGGTCAGGATGGATATGTCTTTATCCTGGATTCACAGGGGAACACCCTGGCCCACCCCAATAAACAACTGATCGGTCAAAATGTGATCGACGATTTGGGGCTGAACCAATTTCGCGAAATCTTGAATCAACACAATTCCAATCAGAGTCAATTTCTGAATTATACTTTCAAGGGTCGAGATAAATTCGTTGCCTACCGCTCATTTCCGGAATGGGACTGGATTGTCTGTGGAAGCGGCTATTGGGATGAATTGACCAGCCAGGCCGCGGCCTTTTCCAGAAAGCAGTTTCAGGAAGAGCTCAAAAACTTGCAGCAGTCTGTTCGTCTTGAGATTAAACAGGAAAATAAACCCCTTTTTAAGGGCCTGCGCTATGTGAATCATGAGGGTGTCGAGGAATTGTCTCTGCGTGAGGGAAATTTTCAGGATGGTGTTAAGATTTCTCAGCAGAACCAATGGCTTACTGCCGCCGGGGCCATGAAAAATGGTCAGGTGTATTTTTCCGAACTTTTTGTGTCCCCGGAGTCCTCCGAGACAGAGCTGGTCCTGGCGAGCCCGGTCTATGCCATGGGACAATTGCAGGGTGTCGTGGCCGCCAATCTGGACTGGTCCCTGGTTTGGGACATCCTGTCCAACTATACCTTCGGCCGGACTGGATATGCCTCTGTGATCGACAATCATGGAATGATCAGCTCACATCCCAAGTACACCTTTCAGGATGATGTGGATCTGACCGCCGCCAAATTTGGCAGACTGTCCGAACTTGTTCGGGGAAAAATGCTGCCCGGTAAAAGCGACGTTGAAAGCTATGCCTTTGAAGGTGTCGAAAAATATGCAGCCTACAGCCCCCTGCATTTGGGTTCCATGACCTTTCCGATCCTGGCCACGAGTCCTGTCTCAGAATTCCTCGGTGCGGTGCAGACCATGAAAGACAAGGCCGGTGAGCTGATGCGCTCGGCCATGACCTACCTGCTTCTGGGGGCGGCAATTTTTGCCGTGGCCGGGGTGCTCATCGCCTTCTTCTTCAGCCGTTCCATTGCCAATGCCCTGAACCGGATCATCTCCGGGCTCCAGGCCAGCTCCGAACAAGTGACTGCGGCCTCGGGCCAGCTTTCCAGCACCAGTCAGCAGATGGCCGAAGGCTCCAGCGAGCAGGCTTCCAGTCTGGAGGAGACCTCGTCGTCTCTGGAGGAGATGGCCTCCCAGACCAGGCAGAATGCGGACAACGCCACCCAGGCCGAGCAGGGGATGCAGGAGGCCGGCCAGGTGGTGTACAGCGGGGTGGAGGCCATGCAGCGCATGAACACGGCCATCAACGAGATCAAGGAATCCTCCAACGAGACTTCCAAGATCATCAAGACTATTGACGAGATCGCCTTCCAGACCAACCTCC
>CAZUMF010000397.1:0-3931 GCA_964621385.1 uncultured Desulfohalobiaceae bacterium | reverse complement strand
GCCCGGACCAAGAAATGAAGCCTTTCCAATTTTCAGACGAAATTATTTTTCAATTATATATTGTAAATACAAAACTTTTCAATTGAGAGAGGAGAAAAACATGACCGCTTATACAGCTTTGCAACAACGACGAGCCAAAAGCATTCCCCAAGGGGCCTACAGCGTCACCCCCGGATTTATCCAAAAAGCCGAAGGAGCAATGATGATCGATGTTGACGGACGGGAACTCATTGATTTCGCCGGGGGTATCGGGGTCAACAACGTAGGGCACTGCCATCCCAGGGTCGTGGCCGCTATTCAGGACCAGGCCGGGAAATTCATTCACACCTGCTGGCATGTGGGCATGTACGAAGCCTATGTGGAACTGGCCGAAAAGCTGAACAGCCTGGTTCCGGGCGATTCCGAGAAGATGACCATGTTCGCCAACAGCGGGGCCGAGGCAGTCGAAAACGCGGTCAAGGCCACTCGTTACGCAACAGGCAGATCCGCCGTGGTCTGCTTTGAAAACGCCTTCCACGGCCGCACTCTTCTGACCATGAGCCTGACCAGCAAGATCAAGCCCTACAAGTACAACTTCGGCCCCTTTGCCCCGGAGATCTACCGGGCCCCCTTTGCCTACTGCTACCGCTGCCCCTTCAACCTGACCCATCCCGGCTGCGATCTGGCCTGCGCCGATCACCTCGAAGAGTTTTTCATCAACCAGGTCGATCCCGAAGACACGGCTGCCGTACTGGCCGAACCGATTCAGGGCGAAGGCGGCTTCATCACCCCACCGCCGGGATACTTTCAGAGGCTTCAGGCCATCTGCCGCAAGTATGAAATCCCCCTGATCATCGACGAGGTCCAGTCCGGGGCCGGCCGGACCGGCAAATTCCTGGCCATTGAACACTGGGAGGGGGTGGAGCCGGACGTGATCACCATGGCCAAGAGCCTGGCCGGGGGTATGCCCCTAAGCGCAATCACCGGCCGGAGCGAGATCATGAACAAACCGCACCTGGGCGGCCTGGGCGGCACCTACAGCGGCAACCCTCTTGCCTGCCGAGCCGCCCTGGCTGTTTTGGATGCCCTGTTCGAAGACAAGCTCATCCAGCGCGGGGCTGAACTCGGCCGAAAAGTCCGGACCAGGTTCGAGGAGATGCAGTCCCGCTATGAAATAATCGGCGATGTCCGGGGCATTGGCCCCATGCTGGCCATGGAGCTGGTCCAGGATCGGGAGAGCAAGCAACCTGCATCTGAGACTGCCAAAAAGCTGACCCAAATCAGCTTTGACAAGGGGCTGGTCCTCTTGTCCTGCGGCAACTACGGCAACGTCATCCGGACCTTGATGCCCTTTGCGATCACTGACGAGCAGCTGGAAAGAGGACTGCAGATCCTGGAGGAGGGCCTGAAAGAACTAGGTTGATCAAAAAAAGTTCCTTGAACCTTATAAAGGAGGCTGCCTATGCGACGCAATCTGCACGCCGGAAAAAGGCCCAATCGGGGCCTGCGCTTTGAGGTCTTCAGTGACGACGACCTCGAGGAGATCCATTTAGCCACACTGGAGATTCTGGAAAAGACCGGACTCTACCTGGCCGATGACGAGGCCCTGGAGATCATGCACGGCGCCGGGGCCGTAATCGACAAGACCAGGAAAGTGGCCAAGATTCCGCCCTATGTGGTGGAAGAGGCCGTTCGATCCGCCCCGTCGAAACTCTTCCTGGCCGGGCGTAATCCAAAAAACGACTTTATCATGGAAGGCAGCAGGGTCGGATTCACGAACTTCGGCGAAGGAGTATTCATCAATGATCCCTATACCGGGGAACACCGCAAAACCACCAAGGCCGATGTAGCTTCCTCGGCCCTGCTGGCTGACTACTTGAATGAAATCGATGTCTATGAACGGGCGGTGGGCGCCGAAGACACTCCATCTGAAAGCGTTCAGCTGCACAATGCCGAAGCCTGGATGCCCAACACCTCCAAGCACGGTTTCATGGGTCCGGGCAACGGCTACCTGCTGCACAAGATCGTGGACATGGCCGCAGCAGCTGTCGGAGGCCGGGAAAAGCTCCAGGAACGACCCATTGTCAGTTTCATCACTTGTCCGGTCAGTCCCTTGAAACTGGAAAAAGACACCTGCGAAATTATCATGGAAGCCGCCCGCTCCGAAATGGCGGTCAACATCCTGTCCATGGCCATGGCCGGAGGCTCCTCACCCGTGACCCTGGCCGGGACCCTGGTCGACCACAACGCCGAAATCCTGGGCGGGATAGTGCTCAGCCAAGCCACGCGCAAAGGGGCAAAGGTTGTTTACGGCAGTTCGACCACAGCCATGGACCTGCGTTTTGCTTCGGCCATGGTCGGCTGCCCTGAATGCGGGGTCATCAACGCCGGAGTAGCCCAGCTGGCCCGTTACTATCTTCTTCCCAGCTGGGTTGCCGGCGGGTAGGGTGACAGCAAGGTCTGTGACGCCCAGTCTGGTCATGAAAAAACTCTCACCGGCCTGTTACCGGCGTTGGCAGGAGCCAACCTGATTTACGGCCTGGGAATGATCGAGATGGGCATGACCATAGATTATGGCCAACTGGTCATGGATGACGAGTTTGCGAAAATGATCAAACACGCCGTGCAGGGTATCCCTGTAAATGACGAGACACTGGCCGTCGACGTCATGCGGCAGATCGGCATCGGCAAGGACTACCTCAGTCACGAACATACCTACAGTCACATGAAATCCCAGTCTCAATCTCAGCTTATCGACCGCAGAACGAGAGAATACTGGGAGGCCAGGGGGAGTACAGACATTTTTCAAAGGTCCATGGACAAGGCCAGATACATTCTCGAAAACCACACACCCGAGCCCATTGCAGCCAATGCCCTGGCTGAAATGCGCTCTATTGTGCAGGAGGCGGAAAAGGAGCTGGGGGTACAGGACTGATTGCCATCCGTGGGGAGGCATTGCTAACAAAACAAGATATAAATCAGCATTCAGATACCTGAAGGCTGATTCAGGAGGAATACATGGCAAAGATCCAAACCCGTTTCGGTGACGGCTCTCCGGTTGCCCTCAACCTGGAGGAACTCAGACGGGACCTGGAAGAGGGGACAGCCGACGCGGCTGATCGGGGCTCCATCCCCCCGTTGAGCGACGATGACCTGCGGCACCTCGAAGATATCTTCAGTTCTCCGCATCGTTTTATCGGGGTTGAACCTGGAAAGGAAATCATCCTGAGCTACGACGGGACCCCTTTGAAAATGAAGCGGGCCCAGGTCAATGTGGACCGGCTCCAGGCCCTGCAGATCTATGAAAAACTCATGGGTGCGGACACCCTGGAAATGGGTCATGTCGACTACAGCTTCAAGCCGATCAAACCGATTGTCACCTTTGAACAGCCACTGATGGAACAGGTCCTTTCAGTGACCACAGCCCCGGTCTTTTACGGGGCAATGCCAAACCTGGGGCTTTACAGCCAGCCGGATGGACCGTTCCCCAATCCGGCCGAACTGATGCCCCGGGGCAACATCATGGAGGCCCAGGAATCCTACGAGGCTGCGGTGGAAGATGCAGTCAAAGACATCGTCTATGTCTGCAGTGCCCTCTATGAATCAGGGGCCGACGCCATTATCCTGGATACAGTCGGGGCAGCCGGAGACGCCGATTTCCTGGCCGGCTTAAAGGCCACAGAGATACTGACGGAAAAACACCCCGGGATCTGTGTCGAATTCGGCATGGCCAGCGAGTTTGTGCTCGGCATGCATTCCGGCTTGACCTATAAAGGAGTCCGACTGGCCGGTCTCTACCCGCATGATCAGCTGAAACTGGCCAAACAGGCTGGAGCCGGAATCTTTGGCCCGGTCTGCAACACCAATACCGGAAAAACCACACCCTGGAATGTATCCCGGGCCATTACCTTCATGAAGGCCTGCTGCGACCAGGCCGATATCCCTGTCCACG
>CAZUMF010000396.1:0-3943 GCA_964621385.1 uncultured Desulfohalobiaceae bacterium | reverse complement strand
ACTCTATGCCCCGGAAGGATCCGGACGTCCTTCCGTCAACTATATACCGTTTCGCCAAACAGGGCTTATGTCCGGTTCATAAGCGGATAATTCCTGTCAGGGATGAAATCCCGATATTGGAATTTATTTGTTATTTGGGATTTGATATTTGTGATTTGCTTCAAGATCCGGCCTTTTGGAAGCTTCAGCAAAGAGTGCCAGTGACTCAAATTGAAGTTTCTACCTCGATCAAACTGGCGGCAGCGTGCTTCAACCCAATTACACAACAGCCTGACTATATTCTTAAATATATTAACCAATTATATGTCAGGCCTGCCAGAGGCAGGGCTGACACCTGAAACAACAAGCCAAAGGAGTACTGTCATGACTATCAAACGCCTTGCGATTCTCTTCGTTTTCGTATTTTTTGCGGGGGCGTCATCCGTTTCCTCGGCACCTCCGGATTTCGTGCAGACAGCTGACAAAGCCGCGCCTGCAGTCGTCAACATCAGTGCGGTTAAAGTGGTCCAAGCCTCCAAGAAACTCTCCGAGGACAGTCCGCTGCACGAATTCTTCGAACGTTTTTTCGGGGGAATCCCCAGACCCAAAGAACAGAAGTCTTTAGGATCAGGGATGATTTGGTCCCCGGACGGATACATCGTGACCAACAATCACGTCGTTGCAAACGCCCGGCAGATCAAGGTCAATCTCCAGGGAGGAAAAAAGACTTACGATGCCGAGATCGTTGGCCAGGATCCCGCCACCGACCTGGCCCTGTTGAAGATTGATGCCGACGGTCTCCCCACCCTGAAGTTGAAAGGGTCGAAAGAAATCCAAACCGGAGAATGGGTCCTGGCCATAGGCAACCCTTTCGGACTCAAGTACACGGTCACGGCCGGCATCATCAGCGCCAAGGGCAGGGTCATCGGGGCCGGTCCCTACGACGATTTTCTGCAGACCGACGCCTCAATCAACCCCGGGAACAGCGGAGGCCCTCTTTTGAATGTCGACGGGGAAGTCGTGGGAATCAACACGGCCATTGTAGCCACCGGCCAGGGCATCGGCTTTGCCGTGCCCAGTACCATCGTCAAGGATGTGGTCACCCAGCTCAAGAAATATAAGCGCGTCAGGCGGGGCTGGCTGGGCATCACCCTGCAGGATGTCGACAAGCAGATGGCCACGGCCCTGGGAATCGAAAAAGCCGAAGGAGCCCTGGTTGCTTCGGTTCAACCGGGAAGCCCGGCCGAGAAGGCCGGCATCCGTTCCGGCAGTGTGATCAAGGAACTCAACGGTCAAAAGATAGAGGACAGCAGAGAGATCACCAGAAAAATCGGAGATCTCCCTCCGGGAGAGACAGTCAGCATGACCCTCTGGCATGAGGGCAAAAGCAAAAAAGTTGAAGTCACCCTGGGAGATCGAGGGAAAGCACTGCAAAAAGAAAGTACCCAGCAAACCCGGGACGATGAAACCGAAGCACTGGGCATCCAGCTCAAGCCCTTGAGCATGCGGGAGGCCCAATCTCTGGGGCTCAAGAGCGATCAGGGCCTTCTCGTGGTCAGCGTCCATCCCCAGGGTCTGGCCGCTGAAAACGGGCTCAAACGGGGGGATGTCATCTTAAAGGCCAACGACGTAAGCGTTGATCAGATAGATGAGTTTAAGGAAGCGCTGCAGAAGGCCAAGGAAAGCGGTGTTCTCCTGCTTCACGTCAATCGTCAGGGTCAGAAATTCTATCTAACCATACCACTCAAAGAGGAATAGTTATTTGAAAGGGTGTTGCAAGCATAGTAAAATTGGCAAATACTACAAATAGTTATCCATACAACCTATCTCTTGCAATATGAAGAATCCCTTTTCTTAAGCAAACCTGCTAAAGAGCAGGGATTCTTCGCTCACCCCGGTTCAATGCGCTTCGCTGCAAGAAATTATCTGGGCAGGCGGACTCACTCTCCGTCATTCCTGCAAAGCCTGCCGGACCCCGATTCGGGAGCCTGCTGAATCCAGCAGAGGGGGTACGATTCCGTCCTTCCGGCGGAGGCCGGAATCCAGCAGAAGAGGCACAGGAAGTGGATTAAAGGGTATACCGTATACATTTTGGAAGGATAAAAATGCCCGAGCAGCAAAACCATGACGACAAGTTTGAACTACTCCGGGAACAAGCAGAAGGGCTTCTCCAGAATCAACCGGACTTCGCCTCTCTCCCCTCCACGGACATTCTTGAGCTGATCCAGGAACTCAAAGTCTATCAGGCAGAGTTGGAACTCCAGAACCAGGAGCTCAAACAGACTCAGCAGGAACTTACCTCGCTGCACAAGGAATATGAAAACCTGTATGAGTTTGCCCCCTGCGGGTATGTGACCCTGAACTCACGGGGCATAGTCAGCCGGGCCAACCTCATGGCCGTCAACCTTCTGCAAACCGAAAAAGACAAGCTCCTTGACGCAAGCCTGACCAGATTCATTGCCAAGGATTTTGAAGATGTTTTTCTAAGGACCCGGCAAGAAGCAAAAGAGACCGGTGAGCGCCGGAGCGTCGAGCTGTTGCTGGAGAGAAAAGGACAGCCGCAATGGGTCAGACTGGACATCGAGGCGGATAGAGCCGAAAGCGAAGGGCAGATTGAGTGGCTGGTCATGCTGGTGGATATCCAGGAGCGCAAGCAGGCCGAAGAAAAACTCCTTCGTCAGATCCAGGAGCGCGAAAAACTGGAGAAACAGTTCCGCCAGGCCCAGAAAATGGAGGCTTTAGGCACACTGGCCGGAGGCATAGCTCATGATTTCAACAATATTCTAACCTCTGTCATTGGATACGCCGAGTTGGCCCTGGATGATGCCCCGGAGGGATCGATGCTGCGTGACAATCTCTACGAAGTTCTGGCCGCGGGAAACAGGGCCAAGGAGCTCGTCAGACAGATATTGACCGTCAGCCGGCTTGAAAACCATTCCCGGCAGGCTGTTCAAATCAATCCCCTGGTCAAGGAAGCCCTGAAAATGCTCCGTTCCACCATGCCCGCCTCCATTGAGGTCAGGGTAAAGATAACGAGCGAGCCCCTGATCGTTCAGGCCGACCCGACACAGATCCACCAGGTCCTGGTCAATCTGGCCACGAATGCCATGCAGTCCATGAGTGACCGGGAAGGGGTTCTGGAGGTATACCTCGATTCAGTCAAATTTGACGAAAACATACAAGAGACGATTCCGGACCTGTCTCCGGGAGAGTACGTACGTCTGATGGTCAGGGACACGGGCAGCGGCATTCCCGGCGACCAGATCGAAAAAATCTTTGAACCGTACTTCACGACCAAGACCAAAGAGACGGGCACAGGGTTGGGCCTTTCAGTGGTCCGGAGCATTGTCAAATCGCATCACGGCCACATCGCCGCCTCCAGCGAACCCGGCACTGGCAGCACCTTTACTGTTTATCTGCCCCTGGTCCAAAAGACTTCAAGGCAAAGGCCGGACCATGCTTTTGAGCAACTGCCCACGGGCAATGAACATATTCTTCTGATTGACGACGAACCGGGGATCGTGCGCATGCAGAAACAAAGCCTCGAACGGCTGGGCTACACCGTGACCGGAAAGACAGACAGTCTGGAGGCCCTGGAAGACTTTCGTTCTTCCCCGCAAAAGTACGATCTGGTTTTCACGGACATGACCATGCCCAGGCTGACCGGAGAAAAGCTTTCTGCGGCAATGAAAGACATCCGTTCTGATGTGCCGGTTATCCTCTGTACAGGTTACAGCGAAAAATTGGCAAGACTTCAAGAAAATCCAAAAATCGAGGCTGTCTTGATGAAACCCCTCGACTTTCCGGAAACGGCCAAAACAATCCGCAAACTGCTGGACCGCACAGGTCCAGAAGACATCCAAACATTGGAGTACGGGAAAGAACCCTGATGTTTAAAATAGTATATTTGAGCAGTCCAGGAGGCTTCTATGAGTACGGTGCATGAAGACAGGACCCTTCGTAA
>CAZUMF010000395.1:0-3949 GCA_964621385.1 uncultured Desulfohalobiaceae bacterium | reverse complement strand
TTCTTTGATTCATCATTCATCATTGGACGTTCGATGTTCGATGTTCATTTTTGAAGTTTCATACGAGTCAGTCCAATCGAACCAAGGAGGTGGTGGGCTCTGATCTGAAAATTCGAAGCACGAAACCCGAAATTCGAAACAAATTCGAAATATGAATGACCCAAAAATGAGGCAGGAAATATCACTGTATTTATGTATACGTATATCAGCCTCTGTCCAGCTCTGCTGCCGCCTGGTCCACGTCGTCCTTGAAACCCTGCCTGGCAGCGGCGATTTTGTCGGCGAGGCCGGCATCGTTCAAGGCCAGGATCTGGGCTGCGAGCCAGGCCGCGTTTTTGGCCCCGGCCTTATCCAGGGCCAGGGTCCCCACTGGAAAGCCCGGCGGCATCTGGACCGTGGACAGCAGAGCGTCCATGCCGTTCAAGGCCGAAGCATTCAAAGGCACCCCGAGGACGGGTCTGTTTGTTTTGGCGGCAACGGCCCCGGCCAGGTGCGCGGCCATGCCGGCTGCACAGATAAAGACCCGGCAACCGTCACTTTCCAGCTCCCTGATCAGGCGTTCCGTTCGCTCCGGCGTTCTGTGGGCCGAGGTGATGGTGAAGGTGTAGGCAATATCCAACTGCTCAAGGACCTGGATACAAGGCCGCATGGATTCCGTATCGGACTTGCTTCCCATAAAAACAGCGACATCTGGCATTGGGCGCTCCCTTTTGGTTTCAATTCCCGATTTGAAAGGCTTGGTTCTTGACGACAATCAATGAAAACAGATAGTCTCTTCATTCAAACATACACTGGAGAGAGTGAAAAGCCTCTGGCGACCTACCGACCAAAGCACCAAACACTGGATGAGGCCCAAACCGTCTCCACGACAGAGTCTACTGCATGCAGTGTGATTTGGCAAGAATGCAGTGTGCGGCATCCCTGAACTGACGCGTTCCAAATGACCCCGGGGGAGTGATGATTCTCGGAATTGATGTGGGCGGAACCCATACAGACGCTGTGTTGTTGAGCAAAAAGGGACTGGTGGCCACAGCCAAAGTCACTACCAACCATGAGGATCTGCTCGGATCAATCCACCGGGCCCTGGAGGGGCTCCTTGAAAAAGACTCCATGCAAGGCCTCAAACGTTTTAATTTGAGCACTACGCTCTGCACCAATGCCATTGTCCAGGATGAGCTCGATGCTGTGGGGGTTCTGGTGTCGGCCGGACCCGGAATCGATCCGGCGCATTACCGTATTGGAGCGGCATATTCCTTGATCCGGGGCAGACTCGATCACCGGGGGGCGGAATTGACGCCCCTGGACCTGGACCAGGTCCAGGAGGTGGTCCAGGACTGCCTGGATCAGGGGGTGAAGGTCTTTTCCCTGGTGTGCAAGTTTTCTCCACGAAATCCGGATCATGAGCAGCAAATGGCCGCGGCCCTGGAGGGGCACTGCGATTTTATGACCCTGGGGCACACCCTGTCCGGACAGTTGAATTTCCCGCGGCGGATTGCCACGGCCTATTATAACAGCGCTGTCTGGCCGTTGTTCAACCGCTTTGCCAATTCTGTGAACCAGTCCCTGGAAGAACTGGGCCTCAAACCGCCCCACTTGAACATCCTCAAGGCGGACGGGGGAACCATGACCATGAACCAGGCCAGACAGGGGCCTGTGGAGAGCATTTTTTCCGGACCCTCGGCCAGTATTATGGGCTGTGTGGCCATGTGCCGGCCGGACCAGGATGCGCTGCTTCTGGATATGGGCGGCACGACCACGGATATGGCGGTTTTTGCTTCGGGAGACCCCCTGATTGAAACCGAGAGCATGGATCTCGTGCATCGACCGACCCTGGTGCGGGCCATGAAGACGAAATCCATCGGTCTGGGGGGAGACAGCGCTGTGAGCTGCAGTGAACAGGGGCTGTGCATCGGTCCCAAGCGTCTGGGGCCCTGCATGGCCTGCGGCGGACAGGCGCCGACGGTGGTGGACGCCTTGAATCTGGTGCAGGAGCTTTGCTTTGGAGATGACCAAGCCTCGTCAACCGGGATTCAACCCATTGCGGAGGCCTTTCAGGAGTCCGTGTTCGATTGCGCCACACGGATCGTCAAGGCCGTGTGTCAGGAATTAAAGCGCCAGGCCCTGGACATGCTCTCCAGGATCAATGAGCGGCCGGTGTATACCGTGCACGAACTCCTGGAGTTCAGGAAGATTGAGCCTCAAAAGGTGTATCTGATCGGGGGGCCGGGACGGATGCTGGCCCCTTTTTTGCGGGAGGTGCTGGGCCTTCCAGTGGTGGTGCCGGAACATTACACGGTGGCGAACGCGCTGGGTGCGGCTCTGGCCAGGCCGACCATGGAGGCTGAGCTTTTTGCAGACACCCAGAAAGGGGTCTTGACCATCCCGGTCCTGGGTGTGAATGCGTCCATTGGGTCGAACTACAGTCTGGACAAGGCCCGGGAGGAGGTGGTGGACAGGCTGTGCCGGCATCTGGGCAAGCGCCTGGACTGGCAAGTGGCTCCGGCTGATGTGGAAATCGTGGAGGAAAGCGCGATGAATATGGTCAACGATGTCTACCAGGTCGGCCAGGACATCCGCGTCAAATCCCAGATCAAACCCGGTATCGTTCCTGATTACGATCAGGCGGTGAGGTGCGTATGCAAAGAGCTGTGAACAGTATGGGTGTTGTCTTTTTCCCTGCTTTTGACTGGGCCATCTCCCCCACCCATCCGGAGCGTCAGGAACGGCTGCTCTATACCATGGATCAGTTGAAGGAAGAGGGGATTTTCGATCTGCCGGGCATCAGGGAATACAAGCCGGATGTCGCCACAATGGAAGATATTAGGCGGGTGCATTTCTGTTTTCCAGATACTGCTTCCAATCTGACCAGCTCGCATTTGATCTCCGCAGGCGGGGCCATGAAGGCGGCCGAGCTCTTTGTGGAAAAACAGGAAGAGAAAAGCTTCGCCTTGGTCCGTCCTCCGGGACACCATGCCATGAAAGTGGTTCACGGCGGCCGGGGGTTTTGCAATGTGAATATGGAAGCGATCATGGTCGAGCATCTGCGGGATCACTACGGTGTCAAAAAAGTGGCCATTGTGGATACCGACTGCCATCACGGGGATGGGACCCAGGATATTTACTGGCATGATCCTGACATCCTCTATATTTCCATGCACCAGGACGGCCGGACCATGTTTCCCGGGACCGGTTTTCCCGGTGAGATCGGCGGTCCCAAAGCCCTGGGGAGCACCGTGAATATTCCTCTTCCGCCGCATACAGGCAATGAGGGCTTTTTGTACGTTCTGAACAACGTGGTCATGCCGATACTGGAGGATTTTCAGCCGGAGATTGTGGTGAATTCAGCCGGACAGGACAATCACTTCACGGATCCGATCACGAATATGAATTTTTCCGCCCAGGGGTACGCTGAACTGAGCCGCATTCTCAATCCGGATATTGTGGTGCTGGAGGGCGGGTACTCCATTCAGGGGGCGCTTCCCTATGTGAATCTGGGGATCATCCTGGCCCTGACCGGTCTGGATTACAGTTATGTCAAGGAACCCAACTACCGCCCGGAAGCGGTGCAGCAGGAGGCCCGGATCACCGATTACCTGAAAAAAGTGTCCGAGGCCGTCCTCAAACAGCACCGGGCCCCGGAAGCAGAGGCTATAAGCCGGGAACGGGAAGGGCAATTCTTTGTCCGTTCCAAAGAGATTTTTTACGATACCTCCTATATCACGGAGCGGCAACGGGAATATCTCCTGGATTGTGATCATTGTCCGGGGTTGTTGGCCATAGAATCCTCTTCCAGCCGGACCCGGAACTGTCTGGGGCTGGAAATTCCCAAGGCCGGGTGTGAACACTGCGCCGAACTCGGATTGCAGATGTATGAATCGAGCCGGAAAGAAGGGCGTTTCACAAATATTCAGCTCATTGATCGGGTGCACGGAGAGAGTCTGCGCTATCG
>CAZUMF010000394.1:0-3957 GCA_964621385.1 uncultured Desulfohalobiaceae bacterium | reverse complement strand
TCTGCTGGACCACCTTGTCCATTTCCGAGACCGCGGTGTTGATCTGTTCAACCCCCTCGGACTGCTCCTTGGATGCGGCCGCGATCTCGGCCACCAGGGTGGAGACCTTGTTCGCGCTTTCCTTGATCCGCTCCAGATTGCCCGAAACATCGCCGGCCACACTGACCCCGTTTTCCGCGGAAGTCTGGGAGTGCTCGATGAGTTCCGAGGTGTTCCTGGCCGCTTCAGCCGAGCGCTGGGCCAGGCTGCGCACCTCCTCGGCCACCACGGCAAAGCCCTTGCCGGCCTCCCCGGCCCGGGCCGCCTCCACGGCCGCATTCAGGGCCAGGAGGTTGGTCTGGAAAGCGATGTCATCGATGGTCTTGATGATCCTGGAGGTCTCGTTGGAGGCGTCCTTGATCTCGGTGATTGCGCTGTTCATGCGCTGCATGGCCTCCACCCCGGAGTGGACCACCTGTCCGGCCTCCTGCATGCCTTTTTCCGCCTGGTCGGCGTTGTCTGCGTTCTGCCGGGTCTGGGCCGCGATCTGTTCCAGGGACGAGGAGGTCTCTTCCAGACTGGAGGCCTGCTGACTGGCGCCTTCGGCCAGCTGCTGGCTGGCCGAGGAGACCTGGCCGGAGGCCGAGGAAACCTGTTCCGAGCTTTCGGTCAGTCCGTTGACGATCCGGGTGATGGGCCTGACGATGGAGCGAATCAGGAAGAAGCTCAGGATCAGGCCGAGCAGAGCAGCCACAATGGTGACGCCAATGGATGAGGATTTGGAGGCGGACCCTGTGGAGAGCATGCCGGCTTTGGAGACATTTTCGATTTCAAAGAATCGTTCTTCGAGCGCAGCCATTTCATCCTGGGTAGCCCGTACAGCTGGAATGGTCTGATTGTCATAGATATGCTGGGCCTCGGCCTGGGCTTCCCGGATGGCTTCTTCGGCCTGAATGGCTTCCTGAAAACGGTCCTGCACGGCTTGCAGATTGACCAGGGTCACGTTCTTATAGACATCGGCTGCTGCATCAACGTCTCCATTGCGGACCAGGTCTTTGATCTCCTCGGCGGATTCGTGCAGCCGGCGATGGGGTTCTTGCACCCCGGCCATGGCTTGGCGCAGGGCTGGGAACCCTTCGGCATATCCGGCATAGGTGTCGCTTTGCAGGAATTTCCCGAAGGAACAACCGGTGTGATCCAGCTGGACATCGATTTGGGGGTTGCGCTCAATCACGATCCTGGAAACATCGGCCGCCCATTCCTGATGATCGGCCAGGCGGTCCTTGAGTGCATTCACCAGTCCCTCGTGCCGCTGCTGCCAGACGTCCTGAATCAGTTTGCCGGATTCATGGAGGTGCTGGTGCGGTTCTTTTATTTCCTCGAGGTGACCGGCCAGCACGGGATCGCTCTGGGCCAGTTTTTCGCCTTCAGGGCCGTGCAGGAACTTGCCCAGGCCGCATTGGGTGTGATCCAGCTCCACCTCGAGTCCGGCCTTGTTTTGCAGGAAGAGTTCTTGAACCTGGCTCATCCAGTTGAGATGATCCACCTCTTTGGCAAGCATAAACTCGCTGTGCTCCGCAGCGTGTGAAAAGTCGGAATTTGCGGAGAGGATCTTGTCAATGGACCAGATGGAGTTGCCGGCCACGATCAGGACCGCCAGCAGCAACAGGGCGGTGAATCCCCAGAGTTTTGTGCTGAGTTTCAGTTTTGTGAACATGCGCTTGCTCCTTGTGTTGATGTGCACTGGTTTGTGTATTTCCCCTGACCAAGACCGGGTGCAGGGTGATCTCAGGCCATGTTGCGTCCTTCAATGCTGTTGTGATCCCTCTCCAGTTTTGTGCCCTTGATCAGAGGCAGAAGGACTTGAAATCGGCTGCCCTGATTCGGTCTGCTCTCCACCCGGATGCAGCCGTTCCAGGCGGTGACAAGCCCGAGAACGCCCGGGAGTCCAAGGCCGCGGCCGAGACATTTGCTGGAAAAGAAGGGATCAAATATCTTGCTCAAATGCTCTTCCGGGACTCCTGAGCCGGTGTCCGAAAATTCAAGGCAGACAAGTCGTGTCGCTGTCGGGACCCAGTCCAGGGGCCGGATGCCGTCCTTGGGAATGTCCTGAACCGCTGTAACAAAGGTGGCCAGGCGAAGCATGCCCTGGCCGTCGGAGAGGGCTTCCACGGCATTGGCCGCCAGTTGGTTGATTACCTCCTCCATTTGTCCGGGATTCACGGCAACAGTTGGTCCGGATGTCCTGAAGTCGGTCTCCAAGGCAACTCCCGGGGGCAGGGTCCTCTGGATGCCGGGGACAAGTTTTCGGCAGATCAGGGAGAGATCCACTGCTTCGGTGGGTCCGGCATTCTGGCCGAGATAGGTGAGCATCCACCGGCTGAGGCCCGATGAATCGCGGGCCGCTTTTTGAGCTGAGCGGAGCTTTTCCTGGATTTCCGGTTGTTCCGGCACATCCTCCAGGGCCATTTCGAGGTTTCCGAGCACCACGCTGAGTTTGTTGTTGAAGTGGTGGGCCACAGAACCAGCCAAACGGGCCAGGGCCTCGTTTTTTTCAGTCTGCAGTCTTTGCTCGTCCTGTTGTTTCTGACGCACCAAACCCGTGTCCTGCTCCTCCATGATGGATTTGACGCCCAGTATCAGGGAAAAAGAGGGGCCTGCTTCGCTGATTTCGGGATCCGGCTCCGATTGTTCGCCGGACGGACCAATCAGGCTCTCCGCCCCGGTCATAAGACCGGCCTCATTGTTGCGGTTTTTGATCGGCATTGGTTCCCCTGATAGATTTTGGGTTGCGCTCTTTCCGGCTTAGGTATTGAGTACAAACTTCGTACCCCAATTGTGATGTTTACACTTAAGACTTTAAAATAAACGATTTGTTTTTATGGTGTATTTTCTCAATTTTTGTCATTTGAAAATTTGAATTTCGTGCTTGTTTCGAATTTCGAGTTTCGTGCTTCGAATTTACCATAAGCAGATATTTGTCCAAAAAACCCTTCAAATTGACACGTCCTGTGAAGAGCTCTGGAGTTGGAGTCCTTGCCGGCTACTTTTTGCATCAGGCGGCCCGGGCCAGCTCGCTCACCTCATCCAGGGTCAGAATGCGGTCGATGTCCAGGAGGATTTTGACCGCGGTATCGATCTTGGCCATTCCCAGGATGAAACTGCTGTCCATGTGTGATCCGAAGGTTGGGGCGGGCTCGATCTGTTCCTCGGAAATGTCCATCACTTCCGAGACTTCGTCCACGATGATGCCCATGATCAGCCGGGTCTCGTCACGGATGATCTGAACCATGATGATGCAGGTCTTGCGGGAGACGGCCTGTTCCTGCATGTCGAATTTGAGCCGGAGATCGACCACGGGTATCACCTTGCCCCGCAGGTTAATCACCCCCTTGAGGTGCTCCGGGGTTCGCGGAATCTTGGTGATCTCCTGCATGCCGATGATCTCCTGGACCTGGAGGATTTTCAGACCGTAATCTTCTTCCCCGAGTTTGAAAGTCAGGTACTTTCCGGCCAGGTCCGGAGCCGGGGCCCTGTCGATGCTTCCGTATTCCTGCGTTGAGGTCATAGCTATTCTCCTTTTGTTCGTATGTTGGTGTCTTCAGAAGTCTTTGAAATCGTTTTCATCCAGGGGAATGGGGGCTTCCGGGGCCTGTGTTGCCTGCGCAGGCTGCTGCCTGCCCTGAATGCCTCGATTCCAAGATGGCAGTGATGATTCGACCCGGCCGGTCTGTTTCACCCGGCCATTCCCCTTGCCGTGATGGCCCCCGTTTCCCCCTGCCAATCCGGCGTTCAAGGCCTGGTTGGTCAACCGGCCGTTTCCGTTATGCAAACCACCCACAAGAGCCGAGAGCCCCTCGACCATGCTGTTCATTTCCTGGGCCTGGGCCGAGAGTTCTTCCGAGGCGCCGGCCGATTCTTCGGAATCGGCCGCGTTCTGCTGGACCACCTTGTCCATTTCCGAGACCGCGGTGTTGA
>CAZUMF010000393.1:0-3977 GCA_964621385.1 uncultured Desulfohalobiaceae bacterium | reverse complement strand
GCCTTTCCCCTGCTTTCCACGATCCTGGGCTTGATCCTGGGCAGTTTCTCCAATGTCTGCATCCATCGCTATCTGCAGGAGACCTCGATCATTAAACCCGGATCGCACTGCCCGCAGTGCTTCCACAGCCTTGCCTGGTGGGAGAACATCCCGATCATCAGCTATCTCCTGTTGCGCGGCCGTTGCCGAAGCTGCCGGCAGCCCATCAGTCTCCGCTATCCCCTGGTGGAAGCGATTTCCGGTCTCTGGGCCCTGCTCATTGCCCTGGAATTCGGCTTTGGCTGGCCCTGGCTGGTCTATCTCGTCTTTGGCGGGGTGCTGATCATCATCAGCTTCATTGATCTGGACAGCTTTCTCCTTCCGGATGTCTACACCATCCCCGGGGCGGCCGCGGCCTTGCTCAGCGCCGGTTTTCTGCTGCCCCTGAGCTGGAGCGACGCTTTGATCGGATCTGTGGCCGGAGGCGGGGGATTCTGGATTATCCAACAGACCTATAAAGCCCTCAAAGGAATCGAGGGACTGGGGAGCGGGGACATCAAGCTCATGTTCCTGCTCGGCGCCCTCCTGGGCTGGCAGGCCCTGCCGATGATGATCTTTCTCGCCTCCGTCTCCGGGCTGGCCGTCTCCCTGGTCTTTGTGCTGCAAAAAGACTCCCGGGGACTGCAGACAGCGGTGCCCTTCGGACCGTTTCTCAGCCTGGGGGCCATGGTCTCCATCCTGATCGGTCCGGACATCTGGAACTGGTACCTCTGACATTTTGGATTTTGGATTTTGGATTTTCGATTGCTGAGACAAAGAATTTCAGATCAGAATATGTCCAATTGTGTTCTCATCTCGGCACGAAATCTGGATTTATATAATGGAATCTGGAGCAGGATATGAGCAGAATCATGGACAAGCGGCACTTTCGAGAACTGGCCGAACTGGAACCAGAGGCGGTCTGCCATCGGGCCGGCTGCAGCTGGGAGCCCCGGGAGGGCGCCTATTGCCTCAGGGTCTGGGACCGGGACTACCGTATTGTCCCGGCCGCCCGGCGAATCGAACCTGTTCAGGCCCATCAGCCAGAGCCGCTCGACTATCTGGCTCTGTTCATGCTCCATTACCTCTTGAGTGCCCAAGCCATTGCCCTGCTGGGCGAGTGGATCTCGGAAAAGGACGTCCCCAGCGGAGCGGCCTTTTTTCGAGGGCCGCACACCCTCCCGACCCAGGACATCACCCGTCGGTATGGCAACGATGCTCGGGCCTTCTGCCGGCGCTGCGAAGCACTCCAGGGCACACCGCTGCCCATGGCTGATGCGGCCTATCGCTTTGAGATCACCCCCAGGATTCCTGTGGCGGCGCTCTATTTTCTCGGGGATGAAGACTTCCCGCCGGAGTCAAAACTGCTCTTTGATGCCACGATCACCCGACACCTGGCCCCGGATGTGCTCTTTGCCCTGGCCGTGGCGGTCTGCCACCGGCTGGCCGCCTGATGCCCCTGCGCGTCCTATCACTGGATGTCCATCAGAGATACAATACGTGTGATTCCGAATCGTTCGAGATTCGAAATTCGAAATGAGATGAGGCTCTAAAGATCGCTTTGCTTCTCTGCATTCTTTTCTTGCCAATTTCCAATTTCCAATTTCAAATTTCCAATTTCTTTCACATGGGCTGCAACAGTCTAGGATTCACACCTCTGGGGTGCGGGCGAAACCTGCCTCAAAATTGCAGGGTCTTCTGCCAGGCCTGTCTGAGTTCAGAGACCTCGTCTGAAAACAGGCACTGCCCGTTGCAGAAGAAGGACAGGACCGGCTCTTCACACACCTCTCCCAGACAGGCCCACGGCTGTCCGGCGAAGAGGGCTTCAAAAGCCTCCTGCTGCTCTTGGCGAACGCTGAGCACAAAGCGTCCGGGCGATTCACTGTACAGGAGAATCGAGGGGTTGGTTTCCGGCAATGCCGCCGGCACCCTGTCCAGATCAATGCTCGCCCCGAGGTTGCCGCCGATGCACATCTCGGCCAGGGCCACGCCCAGCCCTCCGTCCGAGACATCGTGACAGGCGGTGATCCATCCGGCGGTCAGGCTCTCATGGACACGCAGGTAGCGTTCCCGGGAGCTCAAGAGGTCCACCTGCGGGACAGATCCGCCGGATAGACCCGTTTCAGCCGCGAATTCGCTTCCCCCCAGCTCGTTGCGGGTCAGGCCGAGCACATAGATCCGGTCTCCGGGCGCCTTGAAATCGCTGCTCGTGCACCGGCCGACGTCCTGGATGACGCTGATTACCGAAAACAGGACCGTGGGCGGAATGGAGATGGTGATCTCCCCCATGGCATAGTCGTTCTTCATGGAATCTTTTCCGGAGATACAGGGCACCCCGTAACCCAGACAGAAATCCGACAGAGCCCGATTGGCCCGGACCAGCTGGGCCAGCTTGTACCGGCCGTCCGGGGTCTTGTCCGAGACCACTGGATCGCACCAGCAGAAATTGTCGATCCCGGCCATGTGCCGCAGATTGCCGCCGGCCGCTATATTGTTGCGCACAGCCTCGTCTATGGCGTTGGCCATCACCCAGTAGGCATCCAGGTCGCTGTAGCGCGGACAGATGCCGTTGGAGATGACCAGGCCCCTGTCCCGTTCCAGCACCGGCCGGATCACGGCGGCATCGCCAGGTCCGTCCTGAAGCGCGCCCACCAGGGGTTTGAGGACGCTGCCGCCTTGAACCTCATGATCGTACTGCCTGATGATGGACTCCCGGCTGCAGATGTTCAGTCTTCCCAGCATCCGGCGCAACAGATCCTGCTGATCCAAAACGGCCAGGGCCTCCCGCGTCACAGGAAGGCTCTGTGGCCGTTCCCAGACCGCCTCCAGTTCCA
Organism: uncultured Desulfohalobiaceae bacterium; assembly: GCA_964621385.1. Taxonomy (GTDB): domain Bacteria; phylum Desulfobacterota; class Desulfovibrionia; order Desulfovibrionales; family Desulfothermaceae; genus JAABTT01. The sequence continues at coordinate 1,125 of CAZUMF010000393.1, read as the reverse complement.
TCTGCGGCAGACCGTGATGCATAAAATCCATTTCCAGTTCGGCCACCGGGACCCGATCGAAGCGCACCCGGAAAAAACCGGATGTGTTGAAGCGTCCCAGGCAGGTGGCCTCCACGTCCATAGCAGCGGCCATGTGCAAAAACCGCTCCAGATGCGCCTCGGGAACGGCCACGGTCATACGCTCCTGCGCTTCGGAAAGCAGAATCTCCCAGGGCACCAGGCCGTCGTATTTCAGGGGGACCCTGGCCAGATCAATCTCGCAGCCCCCGGTGTCCTCGGCCATTTCCCCCACCGAAGAGGACAGGCCGCCGGCCCCGTTGTCCGTGATGGCGTTATACAAGCCCGCGTCCCTGGCCCGCATCAGAAAATCATACATCTTGCGCTGGGTGATGGGATCGCCGATCTGCACCGCCGTGGCCGGCGACCCGGCGTGCAGGGCCTCGGAAGAAAAGGTCGCCCCGTGGATGCCGTCCTTGCCCACACGTCCCCCGACCATGATCACCCAGTCTTCGGGCTGGGCTCGTTTTTCGTGGCTGGGCCGGCCCTGGATTGCGGCGGGCATCAGGCCCACCGTGCCGCAGAAGACCAGGGGCTTGCCGAGATAGCGTTCATCAAAGACCAGTCCGCCGTTGACAGTGGGAATGCCGGACTGATTGCCTCCATGCTCCACACCCCGCCGGACGCCCTCCAGGACCCGTCTGGGATGGAGCAGTCTCGGCGGCAGCGGATCCCGGTAAAAAGGGGAGGCAAAGCAGAAAACATCCGTATTGCAGATCAGATTGGCCCCCAGTCCGGTGCCCATGGGGTCCCGATTGACCCCCACAATGCCGGTCAAGGCCCCGCCGTAGGGATCCAGGGCTGAAGGGCTGTTGTGCGTCTCCACCTTGATGCACACTGAATACTCGTCATCAAAGCGGATCACGCCGGCGTTGTCCTTGAAGACCGAAAGACAGAAGTCATTGTCGCCCATCCGTCTGCGCAGATGCTGCGTGGGCTTTTGAATGCAGGTCTTGAACAGGCTGTCCACCCGTTCCACACTCCCTTGCTCCCGATCCTCATAGCGGATCATGGCGTTGAAGATCTTGTGCTTGCAGTGCTCGGACCAGGTCTGGGCCAGGACCTCCA
>CAZUMF010000392.1:0-3990 GCA_964621385.1 uncultured Desulfohalobiaceae bacterium | reverse complement strand
TCCGCAAACTGAAACCTGAAACCAGACACCTGAAACCCCAAAATGAGGCAAGAAAAATTTTCAAATCTCCGTGTCCTGTAAAGAGCTCTGTACCTAGTCACCGATCCAGAGGCTTTGCCCCAAGCCCGGGCTCAGTCGGGCGCTGGAAAGAGCATTCGAATCAGGCTCCAAAGCCCATACAGTGCAATGGGAAAAATAATGTTCAGGAGAAATTCGAACAGCAGCAAAACCGGAATATGCTGAGGGTCAACCTTCCACATCTGAAGCAGGGCCGCAAGAGATCCTTCCCGCACGCCAATCCCGCCGAAACTGATGGGCAGGCTGACCATCACTCCGACACCAATGATGATGGTGATGATGTCCGGAAGGGCTAAGTGGATGTGCACCCCCCAGATCAAAAAGGCATTGCTGAAGACGAAAAGGGTGAAACCCGCCAGGCTGATAAGCCACCCACCGGTCAAAAGCCTCTTGGGAAGCCCCCTTCCAAAGGTATAAAGTACAAGCATGTAGAACACAAGGCCCGTGAAACCGAGCAGCAATGGCCACCAGCAGGTGATTTCCAGTTTTTCAGATAAAACCGGAATTGACAAGAGCAGTCCAAGCGGGATGTAGAGGGAGTCGGCGAATTTATCCAAAAAGGTGACTTTGCTGCGTGCGGCGACACCCAGTCCTGTAGGGGCCAGGAGCACAATCCGTGAAAACTCACCGATTCTGGCCGGGGTCAGAGAACCAAAGGCAATACTTTTCAGATACAGGCTCCACCAGCGCCGGAGGGCCATTCGCCGGACACTCATGCTCTCAACCCAGAGTTTCAAGCGAACAAACCGGCATGCGTAGTGGAAAAAGGTCAACAGAAAGCTCAAAAAGATATACAGAGGCGAGACCAGAAAAAAGGTCTCCAGGGATGCATGAAAGTCGATATCCTGTAAGACATACCCGAGCCAGACCAAAGCGGCGAGAGTGCCCACGGCTTTCAGCCACCAACCCTTTTGAGGGTGCGTATTGGGGGGGTGTGCCGGGTGGCCGACAAGGCGATGAAAATATGTACAAAAAAAGTCTCTTTTCACAGACGTCCACAACAGTCGACAGGGGTTTTTATGTCGGAATCCGTATTCTGAACCAGGGGCCGATTGTTCGTTGCACGAACCGGGGCAGCCGTCTCCAGGCCTGAATGCCGAGTTTGAAATGAGGATTCTCCGGCACGATACTGGGGATATGGTGTCCTGGTTTCAGCAGGTATGAATAATACAGCGGCGCTTCCTGACCACCCCATTTCCGTTTGAAGAAATGCTTGCCGGCTTCAGGCCGGGTCCGGCCAAAGTCGAAAGCGTGGCCTTTCCGGGTTTGCACAAGATGTTCAAGACAGGCCCAGACCAAGGCGTCGGTGACCGGGATTTTCCGGTAGGCGGGATCGGTGACCGCGGCATGCAGAATACAGGTTCCTCTATCATGCAGCAGAATAAACCCGCCGATGATTCGGTCCTCATGGTGCGCCAGGACAATTTGTGATTCCCGGCCGAACCGCTCGACAAGCTGGGGGTACCAACTCGGATGATGCAAAGGGGTGCCGTGAAACGAGGCATTCCGTTCATACACTTCTTGAAACGCCTGCAGGGGGCGCGGGTGGTCAAACAGGATATGCACCCCCATTTTCCGGGCTTTGCGGACACTGGTGCGGGCATTGCCGCTCAGGGTCGTCTTCCAGAGGTTGTCCGGACTTTCAGGGAGGTGCAGAACATATCGGCGGTATCGGTCTTCACAGATACCGTCGTGCTCAGGTTTTTGGAGTTCCCTGATTTCTAAGGCAAAACATTTTTCCTGGTCAAAAAGGCGGCGCAGGGGGCTGAGCATAGCCGTCATGCGGTCTGGGACAAAGGACGTTGGGTATACAAAGCCCCCGTAGTTGCCGAAAGGCAGGGATATCCACATGGGTCGCAGCTTGCCCAGGGGTTTGAGGGCCACGACCGGCAGCAGCCATTGTGCTTCACCATCCGCTTTACAGACAAAGCGATGGATGGGAAGTTTGGGATAGACCGAGGCGATCAGGGACAGCCAGCGGGGATCCTGATAGACGGAATCATAGCGGCAGTCCCGGAACAATCGCTCCCATGCCTGATGATTCACAGATTCAATACTCATAATGAAGAGCGGGGCAAAAGGGTCCACTCAATCCCAAGCGTGAGGCAAAACAGGAGGGCCGCTCCTCCAAGAAGAGCGGCAAATATCCCACCGGCAGCACCGGCGTGTGCAGATCGTTGTATGCTCAGCCGGTCACTGGCCAGGACGGTCATTTGTTTGTTGTTCCGGGGATATTGCAGCACGGCAAAGACTGGATAGCTGCTGCCGTCCAAGGCCCCGTTGTTGGAAACTGAAACCGTCAAGGTCTTGTGTGCCTTCGGGCCAAGAAAGACTTCATGTGAGTCCTTTGAAAAAAGGAGTTCCTGAGCCGAAAACAGGCGCAGGTGTATGCGGCGTCGCTCTGAAGCCTTGTTCGTGAGGGATACTGTGATGCTCCCCGTTTTGTCGAGAGGCCGCGCTTCCACGTCTGCAGCAATATCCCGGGCCTGGAAGCAGCGCTCGATGCAGACTGTCTGAACAAGCGGCATGCTGAAGGGGTACATATTGGCATCATGGTAATGAATGCGCAGAAACAAGGGATAGACGCCGGGAGAGTCCAAATCCGGATCACGCCGGTCGAAGCGATGTTCGAAGTTCCGGGCGCCTTCAAAAGCGATGTGCGGGACTGGGTCCAAATGCACTTCCTGTGAGCCCAGACTCAAAAAAGGATGGACTTGAAGGGAATCTTCATTGCCCTGGTTTTCTATGGAAAGCTTGATCCTGATGGATGTCGGCGTCGTGTCGATGTGCAGCCTGGGCACCATGGAGATATAGGAGGCCCGAAGGGGCAAAGGGGCAAGCATGAACAGACACGCAAGCCAGGGCAGGCAATACCGGATGCCGATTCTCATTTTTTCATCCAGTGCGGGGTGGTCTCGGCCAGGCTATAGGGCCGGTGATGGTTCCCACTGTAATAGATCCGGAGTAAATATTCACAGACAATGCCCGTGGTCACCATTTGTCCGGCGACCAGACAGAGCAGGACACCAAGAACAAAGAGCGGTCCATAATCCAGAATCTGTATACGCCCGAGGAGTTTTTCAATGCTCAGCCAGCTGAGAATGCCGAAACCCGGAATTCCAAGGGTCAGGGCGATATATCCGAACATATGAGTAGGGCGATTGAAGAAGCCGGAGTAAAACAAGAGACTGATCAGATCGGAAATAACCCGAAAGGTTCGGCCAAGGCCATACTTTGAAGAACCGAATTTTCGGGGGTTGAGCTGGATGGGCAACTCCGTGATGCGGTCGGAGCGCATGTGAAAAAAAACAGGGATAAAACGGTGCATTTCCCCGTAGACTTCGATCTCATGCGCAAGGCTTGTGCGATAGGCCCGAAATGTGGATCCAAAATCCCGGATCTCAAGCCCGGAAAATTTTCTCGCCAGAAAATTCGCCACCTTGGAGGGAAAGCGGCGCAAAAAGGCATCGTTTCGATTCCGGCGATAACTACAAATGAGATCATAGCCTTCTTCTATCTTGTGAATAAAGGCAGGAATCTGACGGGGATCATGTTGGAGATCGCCATCAAGCGTGATGGAAATTTCCCCTTGGGCGTGCTCCAGGCCGGCCTGGATTGCGGCGGTTTGGCCGTTATTCCGTCGAAACCGCAGGCCGCGGATTCGAGAATCCTGGATGGCGGCTTCCTTGATCAGAGGATAGGTTTGATCCTGGCTGCCGTCATCCACAAAAATGATTTCATAGGCGAGGTCAAGGGGGTCCACGCTCTCCTGCAATGCAGCTATGAGCAGGGGAATACTGGCCTCTTCATTATAGACCGGAACAATGATCGATAGGTATGGTGCCATAAGGATTGACTATTGAATTTGGTTTCTGGTGTCAGCTTTGCCTCCGGCAGGGCTGACATATAATT
>CAZUMF010000391.1:0-4003 GCA_964621385.1 uncultured Desulfohalobiaceae bacterium | reverse complement strand
CTTATTCTTTGTCTTAACAATCGAAAATCCAAAATCCAAAATCTAAAATCTAAAACGCCTATGCTCAGCCCAGAAAATCGTGAGCGGTATCAGCGGCAGATCGGATTGCCGGAAATTCAGGAGCAGGGCCAGGAGCAACTCGGCCGGTCCCGCGTTCTGCTGGTCGGTCTGGGCGGATTGGGGTCTGCGATTGCCGCCTCGCTCTGTGCCGCCGGAGTCGGTTTTCTGCGGATCGTGGACAGCGATCGGGTGGAGCTGAGCAATTTGAACCGCCAGATGCTGCACTGGACAGGGGATGTCGGACGTGAAAAAACTGCCTCCGCCAGGGAGAAGCTGGCGGCCATGAATCCGGAGGTGGTTCTCGACCCCCGCCAGATAGTGGTTACCAGGGAGACTGTCCTGGAACTGCTCCGGGACTGCCAGGTCATTATCGATGGAACCGACACGCTGGAAAGCCGGCGGATTTTGAACCGGGCCTCCCTGAAAACCGGACTTCCCTTGATTTACGGGGGCATCAACGGATTCAACGGGATGCTCTCCACCTTCATTCCCGGACGGACCCCCTGCTTTGAGTGTCTGTTTTCAACATTCGGGGATATCCCGGAACCTCCATCCGTGCTTGGGGCCACCGCCTGGATGGTCGGTTCCCTGCAGAGCCTGGAGGCGATCAAGTATCTTCTGGGGATGCATGAGGATCTCTTGGCCGGACGACTGCTCCTGGTTCAGGGCAGAGGCATGGCCTTTCGGGAGATCAGGCTGGAGCCCAATCCCGCCTGCCCGGAGTGCGGGGCAAAGACCAGGGCGCCGGAGCCCGCAAAGCCGGAGTCCGGCCTACAGACACACAAGACGTGACACTCAGGAGAATGGCAGGGCATGATGTCAGCACATATCCGCATCATCGTGAACGGCTTTGAGGAAACCGTGGTTTCAGGGACCAGCATCGCAAGCGTGATTCAGGATTGCAATGAACAGGACAGGGATCTGATCGTGGAACACAACGGCCGCTTCGTCTATCCGGCGGAGTACGGGGAACGCCTTCTGCAGGACGGCGACAGGCTCGAGTTCATCAATCCCAACTTCGGGGGCTGATAGGATTGAATATTGAAGATTGACTATTGCTGAATAAAATAAAATTAAGCAGTTATAACGAAAATTTTCAAACTCATTTTCTTGAGTCCGACAAGAAGGGGTACAGGTGACTCTTGACAAAGAACACCAAGCTCCGTAGGATTTTGAAGGACACGCTTTTCCGGGGTGGCGCACAGCCTGAGATGATACCCGTTGAACCTGATCCGGATAATGCCGGCGCAGGGAGATACGAGCAGAACATCACTACTGAGACAACCAGGCCGTTTCCCCGGAGACGGCTTTTTTTATGGAATAAGGAGGCATCCCCATGTCCAGCGCAGCAGTCCAGGCCGGGGACAGACTGGCCCGGATCAGGGAACAGTCGCCCCTGGTCCACAGCATCACCAATTATGTGGTCATGAATTTCACGGCGAACGTCCTCCTATCCATGGGGGCTTCCCCGGTCATGGCCCACGCCGGCGAGGAAGTCGAGGAGATGGCCTCCCTGGCCGGAGCCCTTGTTTTGAATATCGGGACCTTGTCTCAGGACTGGATCAGTTCCATGCACAAAGCCGGGAAAAAAGCCACGGAGCGCACAATCCCGATCGTCCTGGATCCGGTCGGCTCCGGGGCCACAATGTACCGGACGCAGACAGCCCGGGCCCTGCTTGAACAGAACCGCATCACGCTCATCAGGGGCAATGCTTCGGAAATTCTCTCCTTGCGGCGCCACGACTTACAGACAAAAGGGGTCGATACCAGGCACTCGGTGGAGGAGGCAGCCGAAACAGCAGGATTGCTGGCCAGGGAACTGGGCGCCGTCCTGGCGATGACCGGTCCCGCCGATCTGGTGACCGACGGCCGGCACACCCTCCGAATCCTGAACGGCCACCCGCTGATGGGACGCATTACCGGGACCGGCTGCGCCGCGACCGTCATTTGTGCCGCGTTCCTGGCCCTGGAGTCAGACCCGGTGGCAGCGGCGGCTTCGGCCCTGGCTTTTTTCGGGCTGGCCGGGGAACGGGCCGGGGAAAACGCGTCAGCCCCGGGGAGCTTTCAAACGGCCCTTCTCGATGCACTCTACAGGATCACCCCGGAAGAACTGGCGGCGGGAGCCAGGATTGAACAATGGTGAGGGGACGAGGGATGAAGGAAGAGCAGGGGAAAGCAGAAGGGATGAAACGTCCAATGGACTATTCGCTGTATCTGGTCACGGATCGAACCCTGGTCCGGGATCGGTCCCTGATGGAGGTGGTCCAGGCCGCGGTGCGCGGCGGGGTGAGCTGTGTACAGCTCCGGGAGAAGCACTGCTGTTCCCTGGAATTCGTCAATCTGGCCCGGGCGGTGAAGGCCGTGCTGGCTCCCAAACAGATCCCCCTGATCATCAACGACCGCCTGGATGTCGCCCTGGCCGTGGGAGCCGACGGGGTCCATCTCGGACAGCGGGACCTTCCGTTGCATGCGGCCAGAGCGATCGTGGGCAGCCGGCTGATCATCGGCATTTCAGTTGAATCGGTTGAGGATGCGCTATGGGCTGAACAGAACGGGGCCGACTATCTGGGGGTGAGCCCGATTTACACAACCCCCACCAAGGCCGATACCGCCGCTCCGCTTGGCCTGGAAGGTCTCAGGGCCATCCGGCAGGCGGTGCGCATCCCCCTGGTGGGGATCGGGGCCTTGAACAGGGACAATGCCGGAGACGTCATCCAGGCCGGGGCGGACGGGGTGGCTGTGGTTTCGGCCATTGTGGCCGCTCGCGATCCGGAGTCCGCCGCCAGGGAGCTGCTCCAGACAATCCGGGAGGCCGGAGTCGGCACTGAGAAAGCGCTATGGGCCTGAAGGATATCGGCGAATTCGGATTCATCGACAGGATCAGTCCTCAGTGCTGCATCAGTCCGGAGCGGGTGTACAGGGCCATTGGTGACGACGCCGCGGCCTTCTGGTCCGATCCAGGGACCCTGACCCTGCTGACCACGGACCTGCTCCTGGAGCGGATCCATTTCCAGCGCAGCGCCGGCAGCGGATTTGATCTTGGCTATAAGGCCCTGGCGGTCAATCTGAGTGACATTGCGGCCATGGGCGGGGAGGCCCGGGAAGCCTTTGTGAGCATCGCCATTCCTGAAGACTGCCCCCTGGACTATCTGGAGGCCCTGTATCAGGGCCTGCGGCATCTGGCCGCAGAATTCGGCGTGAACATCCTGGGCGGAGATACCACTGCTTCACACCAGGACCTGTGCATCAACATCGCCCTGACCGGTTCCGTGCCCGAGTCAGAGATCCTCTGCCGGGACGGGGCCAGACCAGGTGACTGGATTGGCTCCACCGGCTGTCTGGGCGACAGCCGGGCCGGACTGCATCTGCTCCTGCAGGAGATTCCCCGGGATACACCGGAGCTGGCCGCTCTCTATCAGCGGCATCTCCGGCCCAGACCGCATCTCCGGGAAGGACGCCTTCTGGCCGGGCACGGCGGGGTCAGTGCGGCCATTGACGTCAGTGGCGGGCTGAGTTCGGATTTGCAGCATCTGGTAGGCACCGGCAGGAGCGGGGCCAGGCTGAAGGCGTCCCGGCTCCCGGTTTCATCCGAACTGGAGGCCTTTGGTCGGCGCTTCGGCCAGGATCCCCTGGAATTCGCCCTGTCCGGGGGTGAGGACTACACCTTGCTCTTCACGTTCCGGCCGGAACAGGCGCAGTCCCTGCAAAAGGCCTATCAACAGGCGTTCGAATGCTCGTTTTCGATCCTCGGGGAGATCACCGACACTGGGAAGCTGGAGCTGGAAAGCGATTCCGGGACCAGGCTGCTGCGTGCTTCGGGCTGGAACCATTTTCAATCGCAACAGCACACTGGATCACACTAGAGAATTGAAGATTTAAGATATAATATCAGAGCTCTTTACATGACGCGTAAATTTGGAGGATTTTTTGGACATTTTAGAAT
>CAZUMF010000390.1:0-4004 GCA_964621385.1 uncultured Desulfohalobiaceae bacterium | reverse complement strand
GAGCCCTTCAGAATTTTGGATCAGGAAAGAGAAGATATGCTCGGAGTTGATTTCCAGGATCTCCCAATCACCAAATGTTTCCTGGAACTTGCCAGGAAACAACCGATAATTGTTGATTGTTTTTTTCCCAGAGTTGACTTTTTAAAAATCCATAAAGATGTGGATAGCCTGCGAAGTTTTCATAATGACCTCCTTGGTTTTGCTGAAATTGACGCTGGGACCACGGCTATGATATGCGTGGAGCATAATCCTATGCAGAGTGCAAAATTCAAGATCTCTGGTACTCCTATAGAGGGTGGCACGTTATGTCGCGAGCCGAGCCGGAGGCCGTGAACGTGAAACCTTTTGGGTTGGGGGCGAAGCCGGCTTTAAATACTTTGTTCAAGTCATCCTCACGGAGAGCCATAACCATGAAGTTTACACCATTGTGAGGAACCTGATAATATGAAGAAGAGCGTTTATATCGAGACTTCAGTTGCAAGTTACCTGACCGCAAGGCCCAGCCGCGATGTTCGGGCTGCAGCCTGGCAGCAGATCACCAGTCAGTGGTGGGAGGATGTACGATCTGATTTCGAGCTTTTCACTTCAGAGCTGGTTATTGTGGAGGCATCAGCAGGTAACCCTGAAGCCGCCGCTCGAAGGCTTGAAGCACTGCAGGGGATCGCGGAGCTGGCCATTGACGAAGAAGTAAGGGAACTTACCGACCAGCTAATATCAAAAGGTGGTTTTCCTTCAGGTGCTGAAGCCGATGCATTACATGTTGCAGTCGCAGCAGTACATCGTATTGACTATCTTCTCACGTGGAATTTTCGACACATCGATAATGCAGCGAAAAAACCTATCATTCGTTCCATTTGCGACGCAGCAGGATATTCATGTCCAGAAATCTGCACACCTTTGGAACTTCTTAAGGAGGATGAAGACAATGTACAAAGATGAAATCATAGAAGAAGTCTGGAGAAATCGTGACTCATATGCTGAAGAACACCATCACAATCTCGCTGAAATCATAGCCGACTTACAAATGCGCCAGAAAAGGAGGGAGTTCAAATTGGTGGACAGAAGAGACCGAACAAAGGCGGATTCGGGCGACAACTCATTCGACAAGCAAGCATGACACCGGGATTGCGCATGATCCGTCGCCCCGTTACCGGAATGCTACTCCAGTAAGATTTTGTTGAAATTGGAGAATATATCAAAACTATTCATCACAGGACAGATCACATTACGAAAAGACTCCATTCCCTGTTTCTACTAAAACTGCTCACACCATTTCGAAATGATCAGCCTTAATATCACCCAACTTACCAGTATGCATTCTTGAAAAGCCAAGAGAAAGACTTGATCGTTTACACCCTGGACTCCAGAGACCGGATGAACCCTTCCAAATTGTTATTATCACCTTCCCGGTAGTCCTCAGGATAGAGGAGCTGGCGCATGAAAAAGGGACTGTTCAACCTCAGGGCCATGTCCGCCCGTTGGGCGAACTTCCGCAAACCGTCCGTCACTTCCTTCTGCAGACCGGAATCGAGCTCCTGGAGATGCGGTCTGGCTTTCTCCGGAAGGTCGGCCAGGATCTCGGCCTTCTCCAGAAGCTGATCCCGATATCGGTCCGGGTCCTGCTCCTTGTGCAGAACCCGGTCGGCTTCACCTTCAAGTTGTCTGATGCATTCGGCCTGTTGGCGTAAAAAAAAGAGAAGATTATGCATGGTGGTGTATTACTCAGTGGTGGATGTCAACAACAACCCGGGGCGGATCATCCAGGGTCAGCACCCGATACCTGTTCGGCTCTGAAACCGCTGCCACCCAGGCCACCCTGTTTTCGAAATCGCAGGTGGCCACCAGCCTTTGGACAACGGGAAGCCGCAGATACATGTCTCTGTCGGCCACGGTCGTCATGGACTGGTGGTGCATCCTGGCCGGGGTGAACCTCATCTCCAGCCACCCGTCGCCGGGCAGATAGAGCGCCTTGCCCGACCCGCATTGTCGAACCGGTTCATCGATGTATTCGAGATGCAGATCGGGTATGCCCGGCTCTGAAAACTCGAAAACGATCCGGTCGTACCCTTCATGCCCGGCTGCCCGCACTTTTCTCACCAGAGAAAATCTGCTCTGCGGGAGGCCGGAGCTCCTGGAGACAATGCCGGCCGTCCAATCCGCTGCGACTTCAGGGGCATGTCTGGTGGCTGCCGGAGGGCTGACGTCCGAGGGCGCTTTATGGTTGTCTTTCAAGGTGCAGGCCAGTAACAAGGCGAGGCACAGGCAAACAGCCAGAACCCCTCTCAGATTTGGACACAGTTCAGATCTCATACCTACTCGTCAGTTGTTTGGAGCTGCGCGCTCCAGCTTGTTCACTTTTTGGCCGAGTGTCAAACCAAACCAGTTGCAGACCCGAAAAAACCCATTCGACGGTTGTTTATTTTTCTGCTGCAGCTTTCTCTGCTTGGCAAGACCCTGCTCGCGAAATCCCTGGCCCAAAACCCAGCTCGACCGCTTTCTGCTCAAAATCAATTTTGGGTATCCCAACCGGAATCAAGAGATCGCCATTCTGGATCTATTCCAGGAAAACGATCCCCTTGAGGACCTGCAGCCAGACCGACTAGGCCACCTCGCCGGTTCCCTTTGCAATCCATCCATCTCCATGTATATTCATTGCTGTTCCTGGAATTGTTCGACCAGCGTGGTTATACTTGATCTGAGCTACTGGCCTGATTATGTCAACCTTTAGTACAGCCCCCCCCAGTTGGGGCTTTCACAGTTATTGTTCAGCTTGAATGTTTTTTGAACGGATTTACAGAGGCGGTCTTCCCTTGCAATGAAACAAAGGCAACAAAGCGGCGACGGGCTCTGCACCCAACATCTTGGCCTGGAATACAGCCGATTCGCCGAACACATCGTGGCCCTGGATCTGGAGATCCATCCGGCCGAGGAGCGACTCATGGCCCTCGGGGCCTATGCCCCGGGACGGGACCAGGGTCTGAACCTGCGGCCCGCCCGGGACCCGGCTCCGGCTCTCAAGCAACTGGATGCCTTCTGCCAAGGCCACAGGTTTGTCCTTGGCCACAACATCCTCGGCCACGATCTGCCTGTTCTCAGGAAAATGGCCCCCGGCCTGAAACTTTTGCATCTGCCGCCCCTGGACACCCTCTTTCTCTCCCCGCTGACCTTTCCCAGAAACCCCTACCACCGCCTGGTCAAGGACTACAAACTGATCAAACAGTCCGTAAGCGACCCCCTGGCCGATGCCCGGCTGGCTGTGGAACTGTTTCGTGATCAGTGGCAGGCCCTCAGGGACATGGACCAGTCCCTGGCCCTGGCCTACGCCTGGCTGCTCAAACAAGGCCTGCCGGGGACCGGGTATGAGCACCTCATCACTGCTTTGACCGGCCGTCCGCTGCCTGACCAAGACAGCATCGAAGCAACCTGGCTCAAAGAGACGACGGGCCGGGCTTGCCAAACCCAGGCCAAACAAGGCTTTGCAACCTATCTGATAGACCCTGGCCGGGTGGCCGGCCTGGCCTACGGACTGGCCTGGCTGCGGGTGGCCGGAGGCAATTCCGTGCTCCCGCCCTGGGTCAGATACCGTTTTCCGGTTCTGCCCTCTCTCCTGGACCGACTGCGCTCCATCCCCTGCCGGGACCCGGACTGCGCCTACTGCCGGGGTCAGCCTGACCTGGAAGCGTCCCTTGAAAGACATTTCGGCTTTGCCTCCTTTCTGCCGGTCAAGGACGAGGACCCGCCCCTGCAGCAGGAGATTGTCTCCTGCCTGCTCGGCGGTGAGTCCTGCCTGGCGGTCATGCCCACCGGAGGAGGCAAATCCCTGTGCTATCAGCTCCCGGGGCTGATCAAGGCCGAGCAGAGAAACACCTTGAGCATTATCATCTCCCCGCTGCAGTCCCTGATGAAGGACCAGGTGGACGGCTTGAAAGCAAGGGGCATTCCCAACGTGGGCACGGTGAACGGACTGTTGACCATGCTCGAGCGCAGGCAGGTCCTGGAGGGCA
>CAZUMF010000389.1:0-4024 GCA_964621385.1 uncultured Desulfohalobiaceae bacterium | reverse complement strand
GTACATCCAGAAAGACAGGGCGATGACCGAGGGCAGTTCCAAATCGTAGATCCGGGTCAGGGGGATGACCAGGGCCGGGAAAAAGAGCATATTGAAATGACTCAGGAAGTGGCCGAAACAGGTGGTTGTCAGGATGTTTCTTTCGTTGGGGGTCATCGACTGCTCCAATACAGCGTCAAGATCTCTGCTGTTGATCATGTTCAGTGAGCGGGCATTCCTTTGCATGGCTCTGCTGCTCGACCTGGAGGGTGGCGTGCTCGATGTCGAATCGGTCATGCAGCCCTTTTTGGACCTGCTGCAGAAAGTCGTTGTCCAGGTGTTCGTCAGGTGTGACCAGATGTACGGTCAAGGCCGTCTCGGTGGTGCTCAAGGCCCAAACATGCAGGTGATGGACGTGAACGACCTTGTCAAAGCTGGTGAGATACTTTCGGATTTCCTCGAGATCGATTCCCCGTGGCACAGCATCCAGGGCCAGATTGAGGGAGTCTCGAAACAAACCCCAGGTGCCGATCAGGATCACAACCACGATCAACAGGCTGATCACCGGATCCACCCAAAGCCAGCCCGTCATCAGGATCACCCATCCTGCGAGCACGACTCCCAGGGAAATGCCGGCGTCCGCCGCCATATGCAGAAAGGCCCCCTTGATGTTCAGGTCGTGCTTCTGGCCGGAAAGAAAGAGCAGGGCGGTGAGGGTGTTGATCACCACGCCGATGCCGGCAACAATCATGACAATGCGACCGGGCACAGCCCGGGGTTCACCCAGCCGGTTCACGGCTTCCCAGGTAATACCAGCCAAAGCGGTGAGCAAGATCACGGCGCTGATCAGGGCGGCCATGACCGTGGCCTTGCGATAGCCATAGGTTCGTTTTTCCGTAGCGGCCTTGGCTGCCAGCATGCTGGCGCCCCAGGCCAGGACCAGGCTCAGAACGTCGCTGAAATTGTGCCCTGCATCCGCCAGCAGGGCCAGGGAGTCGTTCAGGAAGCCGTAAATGAGCTCAATGATGACAAACAGAACATTGAGGGCGATCCCTAAGGCAAAAGCCCGGTGATACTGGGTGAAGTCATGGGAGTGGTCATGGGCCATACAGGACTCCTGGAAAAGGACGAAGCGGATTGAGCGGCGTGCCGACTTGCTTGCTTATAAGTCGAGTCAGGGGAATGTCAAGCCGGGGATAGCTGCGCTTTCAATCTGGCTTCATTATCCAAGAGCGTTGCCTGGAGAGCCGCACGTTGTTTTTGCTTCTGAAGGAGCTACACCGGCTTTTCCGCCACAATATCTGCTGATGCCACATAGTTTTCGGCATCGCTTTGAGGGAACCAGCTTTCGATCAGCTCCCGGCTGTATGCTTTCAGGTCAATCCTGATATTTTGAAATCCAGCCTCTGTCAGAAGGCAGCGGATCCGGTCAACGTGTTCTGCACCGGCAATACATCCGGTGACCATGGCCGCTTGCTCGCGCAGGGATTCCGGCATCTCGGCCGTAGCCACCACATCGGAGACGAACAGCCTGCCGCCTGGCTTTAAGACCCGGCAGGCATCCTGAAACACCAGGTGTTTTTCCGGGGAGAGATTGATCACGCAGTTGGAGATGATGGCATCCACGGTGTTGTCGGCCACCGGCAGATGCTCGATTTCTCCAAGTCGGAACTCGACGTTTGCCGCATCCATCTTTGCCGCATTCTCCCGGGCCTTTACCAGCATCTCGGGCGTCATATCCACCCCGATGACCCGGCCGTTGTCCCCGACCTTTTTTGCGGCCAGAAAACAATCGAATCCACCCCCGCTCCCCAGGTCCAGCACAACGTCGCCTGCTTTGAGTTCCCCGATGGCTGTGGGATTGCCGCAGCCCAGGCCGAGATTGGAGCCTTCAACGATGCTGTCCAGCTCTTCAGCAGAGTAGCCCATGATCCGGTTCATTTGCTCGATGTCGTCCCCACCGGACCCGCAGCAACCGGAGTCCGTTTTCGTTCCGCAGCCACAGCCTGGACTGGTCGCTGCCTGGGCATATCGGTCTCTGACAATCCGGCGTTGATGATTGATACTTTCTTTGCTCATGCAAAATACTCCTTGCCAGTGTTTGAGAGAGATGAAAACAATTTATGCCCTGTACCCCTCATGCAGACATTCGGTCAGAAGATTGTTCAGACGCTGACGATCGCTTTCTATGACCGGATCATCAGCAGTGGATCGTGCAACCCAAGCCAGTGCATCAGTGACCCTGGCCGGGGCGGCATTGGTGTCGTTCAATCGATAGTGGGCCCAGCGTCCGACCTTCCGGACAACAATGAGGCGTGCATTCTTTAACAAAAACAGGTGCTTTGACACAGTGGACGGTGCCAGTTCCAGAAGGTCGATCAGATGGCAGACACACAACTCCCCTCGCTCATGCAGTGCCATGAGAATTCGGATTCGGTTCTCGTCTGACAGGGCCTTGGTAATATTCATGAATTGAAACATAATAACCTTATAATTCGCCATTTGGCGAATTGATGAAATTATAAGTGTCTTCTCTCCGGTTGTCAACATTGATGATGGAAAAATGTTTTGAGCTTCTGTGCCTGCAGATAGTCCCTCAAGGCCGCGGCATGTTTGTATTCCGTGTCTTTGGCGGCAAAGAGCAGGGTCAGTTGCTGTCAAGTCCATGCCCGACCACAGCAGTTTCGAATCGGCGATCCGGCGATTTTTGGGGCGAGCCATTGTGAGATCCATTGATTTTTCAAACAAATTTTATTACAGCTGAGCTGAGCAGTCATCCAGGAGCATTCACGAACGCCACGTTCCGCAAAAAAAACCATGAGCACTGCAAAAACGACCCTCACCGTGGGACAGCCCCTCGGGGTGACGCCCCCGTTTCAAGGCTACATGCCGGTTCTCAACGGCTCCAGCTTCGACATCATTGCCTTTTTCAAGGGATTGACCGAAAAAGACAAGCGGGAGTGGCTGAAGGGGAAAGTTCGATACGGCCTGCATGTTGAAAACGGCATCCCGATATTTCTGCTGGATCTGGGAAAGACCTGGAGCCTGGATGTGTATTTCAATATGCACCAGGAGAAGGAGGCTCTTCGAAAGGCCTTCTTTGAAGGCGATCCGACCCATACGCAGATCATGCTGGTGCTTGTCTCCTACTCCGATGCCGTGGTCCAGGGGATACGCACCATCAGCATTGATCCTGAGGTCATGATGTCCTTGAAAGAGGCCTGCTTTGACCAGCTCTCCAGATATTCCGACAAGGATGATTGTTTTCTGGAAGCGGAAACCATCCTGCAGAGCAACAGCAGCAAGGCCTTGCGGAAAAAGGGGGCCATGCGTCAACTGTGAGTTGCAAAGCGAGAGCGTCAAGGAGAATGTGACTCTGAAGCCAGAAATGGATTTTCGATGAGGATGCACGTAATTTACGTGTTTTCAAACCCTTGCGCTTAATCAAAATTTCATGAGCGCCTCTTGACAATGTCCAAAACAGACATATTTTTCAGTATAGGTTCAGGCATAACATCATACTTGAAGGGAAAAAGGAGGTGTTGTTATGTTACGGGATTATTTACCGGATTTGAGACGACGGTCGGTTGATGTTCAGCGTCCGCAAAGAATGTACGATTTTATGGACAGCTTTTTCAACGATTTTTTTGAATCGTTTCCGCGAGGGGATATTGCCTATCCAAAGGTCAATGTGAGTGAGAACGATAAGGAAGTGAAGGTTCAGGCCGAGCTTCCGGGCATGGAACCAAAGGACATTGATATCTCCTTTCAAAACGGGACCTTGCTCCTCAAGGGCGAGAAAAAGTTCGAGGAAGAAAAAAAGGAAGGCAATTTCCATCGCATGGAATGCAGTTATGGTTCCGTGCACCGGGCCATTCCCCTCCCGGCAGAAATCGATCCTGACAAGATCGAGGCCAAGTTCAAAAACGGGGTCTTGAACATCACAATGCCCAAAGCCGAAACAGCCAAGACCAAGAAAATCGAAATTCAGAGCTGATCGCTCGCGTCGTTGAGAAAAACAAAAGGCTGCGGTTCACACCGCAGC
>CAZUMF010000388.1:0-4056 GCA_964621385.1 uncultured Desulfohalobiaceae bacterium | reverse complement strand
ACTCCTCACAAACCATCCTGATGATCTTCCATTTAATATCTTGAGTTTCCTTCTTCAGGTCCTCCAAGGTCTTTGCCGGCCTTGTAGACTGCAGGAGGGCTTCTTCCTCCTGGGGATGTTTGCGGAGGGTCTGTCCATTCAAAGAGACTTCTTTGATATCACAGTTGGTGGTTTTGATCGTGACTTCTCCAAGGTCCCGCTTGATGACCTTAGACAATCGATTAAAGCGACGCTTCAGGTCCTCAAGCACAACCCTGAGAGTAGGCCTTGCTCCTGGAAATGGCTCTTCTGCGTCAAGCAACAACCGATTAAAAGTGTGAAAAGGTCTCAGGCTGAATTCCAAAAACTCTCTCAAGTCCCTTTTCCCGAACTCAAAAACATACCGATCAGAATTGCTGACCTGATTATCTGCTGGTTTGTAATCACTGACAATTCTGGCTTTTCGAGGATGATCATCTTCTTCATCTACCAGATCCGCTCCAACTTCAATCCGCCCAACATCCCGGTCTATTGTCTTGGCCAGATAAGCCAGTTTGTTTGACAGTTCCTCTTCCAAGGGCTTCAACAGAAAATAAAGAGGAGCCAATTCGCCGTGTTCTTGATACAAATCGATCTCAGAAATTAAAGGTGCCATAATAAACCCGAAGATATATTCCAGTTCCCACCACATCGTAGAATCATCATCTTCTTGCCCCTTGCCGTTTTCCATTCCTTGATTTAATAATTCCTCAGCCATGATAAACCTCCTTTTCAGGTTTGTTGTGGTTAGGGCCTGGTCGGTGCTGCTACCACCGGCCGGGCCTGTTTGTGCAAAATCGCCTGTTCTATTCAGTTGGTTATTTCCCCGCTTGTTAAGAAATTACAGCCCTTGTTCTCCCCGGAATCAGATCAGATATTTTCCGCAAACTTGTGAAGCCACGGGTTTCAAGAAGCCAGGCCAACAAATACCTGGTATGATAAGCCACGTACTTTCCGATTTGCAACGGCTCGATCGGACCCGTGCCTTTGCAGTCATGATCCCTGAGCGATGCCCTGGAGACAATGCCTCCCAAAAACCAGGAGACCTCTTTTCTGGCAATTACGGGAGGCAACTGTTTTTCCCAAAACAAAATCAATTGCCGCTCTTCGTTTGACAAATTAAAATATGACAAAGGCTTCAAGCTCATTTGCTTTTCGTCTCCCATGATCCCCCCCCCAACTACTTTTGACTTTCCCTGTATTCTCGGATCAACCGCTGCAGGCACTCCAGCATCAAGTCCTTGATTGTTTTGCCGGTATCAACGGCCAAATGCTTGATCTGCTTGTGCTCTTCCTCTGAAACCTGAATCAGAATATTTTTCCGTTTTTTCTCAACCATTTTTTATCCTCCCTTTCAATTAATGAATATTAAAATCTTAATTCATTGTCAAGGGCTTTTGTGATAAAAAATGATATTTTGAAAATTTTCTTTATATTTACAATCATTTCAAAATATTAAAACCGACTCAAATTTCTGTTGTATGATTTTCCATGACCCATAGCATGGGGAAAGCCCGAAAACGCGCTCACAGGGCCTCTCAGCGCGTGGTTTTTTGCAACACTCCCGTGAATTTCCAGGCAAAATAAAAAATCTGCCCGATTTGGACAGATTTTCAAAAACATCTGCTGGCCAAAAGACAAACGAGGACCTACCCTTTCAGCCCCCTCCAGAAGTTTTCCCCAGTGATCACCCCGTCTGGATGATCCCGAAGATATGCGTCAACTTCCGGATCATGCCAGAACAGCTGCTGGAGCTCCGCCCCGAGCTCCTGGTTTTGGTGCCACCACTCAGAAGATTCAATCCACTTGCCGTTTTTCAATTTCTTTGGAATGCAGCTGATAGCTTCCAGGCCCAAGACGAGTTCAATCGGCTCCTGCTCCAGGATCTCCCTCAGCCGCCTGACAGACTCTGGGACCTGCAGCTCCGGCCGGGACTCCTCTTGTCTCTCTTCCTGGCTACGATCGGGGGTTTTCTCTTTGGAAGGTCCAGGATATTTCTGGGCAATAATCCAGGCCGGCGGAAGGTGGTCCAGGATCCACTGCCGAAGATCCACCCCGGCCTTGAAAGCCTCCCCCGGGTCTTTATGCTCCTGGAGCCGGATGTCCTTGATCTGCGGATAATGTTCTTGCCACCATTCTAATGCTTTGTCCCCTGCCTGGTCCTGGTCCAAAGCAAAGAGAATAACTGCCGCCTGGTCGCAAACTTCATGCGCTGCTGCGTCCCTGGGCTTCGCTGAAGCCGATCCGAGGGATAAGACCTGAACCAGATCCCCGGCAGCCTGAGACAAGGCCTGAGCATCCAATTCAGCCTCAGTGATGACCAGGGCCTGGAAGCGTCCCGGCCAGGTGGAGGAAATGGACATGCAGGGCATCGGATCGTGAGCCGATCCGGGCAGGACAAAATATTTCGGTTCGCCCTCGGGCCGGCGTATCCGGATTCGCTGCAGCCGGCCGTCCGGGTTGAAATTTGGAATTACAAGGCCTTTGGGTATCCATAGCTTTTTGGCCTGACCGTTATCCTTGCGCTCTACCGGCAGTCCCCAGGATGACCGCTCCCGGAATATGTCTTTGCCCTTCTCTCCCGGATTCCAGCCCAAACGAAACCGGGTAGCAGTCTCCCGATTGATCCCCTGGGATTCCAGCCAGTTCGGTATAGCCTGGTCCCGGAGCAGGCATCCGTGTGCCCACTCGACCAACTGGCCGGCCTTTTGCTGCCAGAGTTCGACCGGATCAGTGACCTGCTCCGCTTCCAGGATTTCGCCTCAGGGATCCCGCCGGCGAAGTTCTGGGGTCCTTGCCGGCCTGGAGGACCGGCCCCCTTTCTTGTGCAAAGCCTGCGGGCAGTACTGCCGGCAAAACTCCAGGAACCCGTCCCGCTCAGCCAAGCCTTGCACCTGTGTGAAGACAGAGATCAGGTCCCCGGTTTCCCCGCAGCTATTGCAGTAAGCTTTGTCTGACTGGAAATTATAGGAGAAAGCCCCGCCTGGCGAAGACTCCGCGTGCCAGGTACAATGCGCCCAAATCTCAGAGCCGTTCGTCTTTGGTTCACTCAAAACCTCCCCGGCTATCCTGGCCAAGTCACTTGGCTGCAGATATTTCAGAGCCAATCCCATGATTCAATCCGTTCTAAGGCTTGTTTCAAAAAAGGCCGGAACCAACGGTCCCGGCCTTTATTTTCTTCTTGCCTGATCACTGCCAGGTGATTTCCCGCTCGCCGTCCCTGACCATTTCGGTAACTTCCCTGAGCAAGACCCTGATCCCCTCCGGACCTGCTGCATCCGCCCCGCATACTCGATCAAAAAGCCGGAGTAAGGGCTCGCTGCTCAATTTAGGATCAAATTCCAGGGCCTCGTGGACACTCCCCAGCAACTCCCTGATATCGCCAGGTTTTTCTCTCCCGTCATAAACTCTAGCCAGAACACCAAGACAAAATCCAAGGCCCACGGATAAAAACGGATCCAAGTTGATTTCTTTCTTCCATTTTTTTTTCACGATCTCCCCCCGCAACATTTTTTATATTTTTTTCCCGATCCGCAGGGACAGGGAGCATTTCGGCCTACCTTTTGGCTCGGATCAGCTATCTGGCTGCTTTGAATTTTTCCAGGCATTCTCTGAGCAAGCCTCAAGCACTCATCCATATTCCCCAAATACTTTTGATTTATAACCCGGTCCTTGTTGATGGTCGTACAGAGGATCTCGCCGCCGCAATCACCTACCTTGAAGTCAACCCCATAATTTTCGGCCGTCTCCTGGAGCCACTTGTACTGACAGCCGATGACTGATTTCAATTCATCCATGTTGGCAGGGACACGGCCTCCTGCTCGACTAACCCAATCTTGGATAGGTATATTCTCAGGGCCAAACAGAACCACCTCGTGACCCTCCAGAGGAACCGGCTGAAAAGGTTCAATTACCAAATCCTGATTTTCATTTTGAACGCCATAGCTCGAAACCAGAACCCCGGTCATACGTTTTTTTATGGCCAGAAATTTGGAAACATATATAACAATTTGATATAATTCATTTCTTTATTGGGAG
>CAZUMF010000387.1:0-4096 GCA_964621385.1 uncultured Desulfohalobiaceae bacterium | reverse complement strand
TCTGAGGAGCGCTACAGAAACATGGCCGATCTTCTGCCCGGGGCCGTGGTGGAGACAGACCCCGACTTGCAGGTCAGCTATGTCAATCAACATGGACTCAAGCTTTTCGGGTACAGCCAGGCAGACGTGGAAAACGGAATGCATGTTTTGGACTTCCTCCACCCCAAAGACCGGAAAAAGGCCGCCCAGCGGATTGCCTCTTATTTTGAAGACAGGCAGACTGAAGCCACGGAATATCGGATTCTCAAAAAAAACGGTGAGAGTACCTGGGTGCTTTTGAACACGACCCCGGTCAAAAAGAACGGTCACCTGATCGGGTTTCATTCCGTGCTCATTGACATCAGCCGGCGCAAAAAAGCAGAAGAGGAACGCGAGAATCTGATCCAGGAACGGACCGATACGGAGTTTTCCCATGGCATCTGTCCTGAATGCGCCCAAAAACTCTATCCTGACCTTGATCTCTCAGAAGAATAATCCAACATCGCCCCCGGTCTGAGGGAAATGCCCTTTCCCCGCTTCTCCACTTAAATCCTGTCCAAGACCGGGATCACTCATGGGTCTCACCCTGAAACCGGACAGGCAACAGCCGCCACAGAGCAAAACAGCAACCCGCTGTCTCCCTCAGCCGCAAGCATCCTGCATCAAGAAACTCGACAGCTCTCGCTGGCCATGCTATTCTTATTTGCATTGCGTCACCCATGGACTCCAGTCTGTGAACACCTGTGGCGAAGACCGCCTGTCATCATAACACTGAAGGGTCCTTCCCCTTGTTTTGAATGCAATGAGCACAATCCTGGTCATATATCACTCCCAGAGCGGCAACACCCGGCTCATGGCCCAGAACGTGGCCGCCGGCGTGGAAAGCGTTGAAAACGCGGTGGTCAATCTCAAGCCGGCCGGTGAAACCAACCTTGAAGACCTGCTGGCCTGCGACGGCATGGCCATCGGCTCTCCGGAATACTTCGGGTATATGGCCGGCATGATCAAGGATTTTTTCGACAGGACTTATGAGGCCGCGACCCGGAATCCCAAAGCCTTCAGAAAACCCTATGTCCTGTTCATCAGCGCCGGCAACGACGGCCGGAACTGCCGGGACCAGATTGAACGAATCCTCACCGGCTTTCGGTTCAAGAAAGTCTTTGAGCCGATTATTTCCCGGGGCACTGTGGAGCAGGCGGTTCTTGATCAATGTTTCGAACTTGGTCAGACCATCGCGGCCGGCTGCGATCTGGGAATCTATTGAAACGGCTCCGGACTGAAACCGTTAATTTCCGCTTGACAAATCACCCCGGATGTTTTGTACAAAGACTGTTTGCAGGCTGATGAACACCCAAGGAGGTTGCAATGCCCAAGCTCATCGTCAATGTCGATCATATCGCCACCATTCGTCAGGCCAGGCAGGCCCAGGAGCCTGACCCGGTCCATGCGGCCTTTCTCGCTGAAGTCGGCGGAGCCGAAGGCATCATCATCCATCTCCGGGAAGACCGCCGGCATATCAATGACCGGGATGTGGAGCTTATCAAACGAACCATACACACCAATCTCCACTTGGAAATGGCCGCCACCGACGAAATGCAGTCCATCGCTTTGAACACGAAGCCGCACATGGTCTGTCTGGTTCCGGAAAAACGGCAGGAATTGACCACGGAAGGCGGCCTGAACTGCATCGATCACGAACAGCACTACCGGGAGTTTCTGCGGCCCATCCATGAGCTGGGCATTCATTCCAGCCTGTTTATTGATGCGGACGCCCGGCAGATTCAAGCCGCAGCTGCCATAGGAGCGGAATATATCGAAATCCATACCGGGCACTACGCCGACGCCCGGGATGAACACGAAAGGGCCGGCGAACTGGACAAAATCCTCGAGAGCATCAGCACCGCCCGGGACCTGGATCTCAAGGTCAACCTGGGTCACGGACTCAACTATACCAACATCAAAGCCTTTGCCCGGGTGCCCGGCATTCGGGAATATTCCATCGGTCACGCCATCGTAGCCCGGGCTTCCCTCATGGGCCTGGAACGGGCGGTTCAGGATATGGCTGCCATCATCCAGCACTTTGTTGACTGATCAAAATCAATGATTGTCAACATCGGCCTTGATCTGATCGAAACCGCGAG
This sequence comes from uncultured Desulfohalobiaceae bacterium, assembly GCA_964621385.1. Classification (GTDB taxonomy): domain Bacteria; phylum Desulfobacterota; class Desulfovibrionia; order Desulfovibrionales; family Desulfothermaceae; genus JAABTT01. The sequence goes on along the minus strand of CAZUMF010000387.1, from coordinate 1,976 downwards.
AATCCAACGAGCCTGGGAGCGATTCGGGTTGAAGTTCGCCGGGAAAATCCTCACCCCTGAAGAATTGGCGCATATCCCCCAAAACCCGATCCCCTTCCTGGCGGCCCGATTTGCCGGCAAAGAGGCCGGCGTCAAGGCCCTGGGAACCGGTTTCTCGCAGGGCATCACCTTTCACAGCCTCATAATCCATTCGGGCCAAAGCGGCAAACCCTGTCTCAGCTTTTCGGGCCGGGCCTTGCAGCAGGCAGCTGAACTGAAGGTCACACGGACGCATCTCAGTCTGACCCATGCCCGGGATACGGCCTGCGCTGTGGTCATCTTGGAAAAAGAATCGGAATAGACCCAGGAGAAAGCCTATGCCCATCCCATTGTTGACTCCGGCGGAAATGGCCGATTGGGACCGAATGACCATTGATGAGTTCGGGATTCCCGGGGTGATGCTCATGGAAAACGCCAGCCGGGAGATTTTCCATGTCCTGAACGCACATTTTTCATTTCCGGAAGGAACCAATATTGTTTTGTTTGCCGGGTCCGGCAATAACGGCGGTGATGCGTTTGCCCTGGCCAGGCACCTGACGGAGCACAAGGCCAAATGCCTGGTGCTGCATACCAGGGAACTGCAGGAGTATACCGGAGACACCGCTTTCCATCTCCAGCTCGCTCAAAAAAGCGATGTCCGGATGATGAAGCTCATCGGCTATAACCTGGAGTCGCTCAACCGTCCGGACATACTCATTGACGGCCTTCTGGGAACCGGATTCCACGGCCCCCTTCGTGAGGATTATCAGCACTGGATTAAAGCCATAAACCGGCTCGGCCGGGATCGCTATGTCCTTTCCATTGACATCCCTTCGGGCTTGAACGGGCTCACCGGCCTTCCTGAACCCATCGCCGTCAAAGCCGACTGCACCGTGACCTTTGAAGAGGCCAAACGCGGCCTGTTCATGCCGGAGGCCTGCGAGCATGTCGGCCGTCTGGAAATACGAAAAATCGGCATCCCCGACGTCATCAAGACCGTCCATCCGCCCGGTGCTTTTGGGCTTACCCAAGACGTGCTGCAGGCCCTGCCGGCTCTCGAATGTTCCGCTCACAAGGGACAGGCCGGGCGGCTCTTGATTCTTGGGGGGTCTCCGGGCCTGACCGGCGCCGCCACCCTGGCCGGACTGGGGGCTTTACGCTCCGGCAGCGGCCTGGTCACGGTGGCGGCCCCGGATGACTTGTGTTCGGAGATCAAACAAGGCTGGCCGGATCTCATGACCCTGCCCCTGGCTTCAGGACGCCGCTGGACCCGGCAGATGCTCGACCCGCTCCAGGAGGCTCTCCAGGAATCCGATGCCCTGGTCATTGGACCGGGAATGGGGCGCGATCCGCAAACGATCGAATTTATCCATGCCCTTGTCCAATCCCTGTCCAAGCCGACTGTCTATGATGCGGATGCCCTGTTCGCCCTGGCCGCTGAACCGGAGCTCCTCCACCGGCTTTCCCCGCAGTCCATCCTCACCCCGCATCCAGGTGAAATGGCCCGTCTCTGCGGGTGCAGCACTGCGGAAATTCAGACATCGAGACCGGAGTCTATCCAGAGCATTGTTCAGCAATCCGGCTGCACGGTCATCTTGAAAGGCGCGGGGACCGTCGTCGGCGCCGCGAAGCAGCCGCTTTGTTTCTCCCCCTTTGCCTGCGGCAATCTTGCCGTGGGCGGATCCGGCGATGTCCTCTCGGGAATACTCGGCAGCCTCCTGGCCCGATCCATGGAGCCTTTTGCTGCGGCATGCGCGGCAGTGTACTGGCATGGCCTCGCCGGCAGCGAGCTCCAGAAACACTATCCCCAGCGAGGCAATCTGGCTCAGGAAATCGCCCACACCCTGCCCGCATGTCTTGATTTTTTCAAGAGCCATGCATAGACTCCTGGTTTCTGGTTTCAGGTGTCGGGTGTCTGGAAAGGCAAAATCCGCAAACTCGTATGAAACTTCAGACGA
>CAZUMF010000386.1:0-4102 GCA_964621385.1 uncultured Desulfohalobiaceae bacterium | reverse complement strand
AACTGGCAGTCGTTGTTTTAAATGAACAGCATAACAGCTCAGTCGTATATTGTATTAAATATCAAATAATTATGTGTCAGGCCTGCCAGCGGCAGGGCTGACACCAGAAACCAAAAGAATGTCCAGCTTTGGGTTGTAAAAACAAAGACTGATTGTCCTTTGCTTTCAACGACAGAATTTTGAAAAAGGGAAGTTGGAGCAGTAGATGTCTGCAATTCGAATTTTGGGAACCGGGTCGTATCTGCCGGAGAAAATATTGGCCAATGCCGAGTTTGAAGCCATGGGGCTGGAAACATCCGACGAATGGATCGTGGATCGCACCGGGATCCGCGAGCGCCGGGTGGCCGAGCCGGGGAGCGCGGCTTCCGATCTGGCCCTGGAGGCTTCACGCTGGGCCCTGGAAATGGCCGGCCTCTCGGTCAAGGATCTGGATATGATCATCCTGGCCACCATCACCCCGGACACCTGTTGTCCGTCCGGGGCCAACTGGCTGCAGGCCAAACTGGATGCTCCCCAGGCGGTATCCTTTGATGTCACGGCGGCCTGCTCCGGGTTTATATTTGGATTGAACGTGGCCGAACAGTTCCTCAAAAACCGGACCTGTGCCAGGATCCTGGTGGCGGGTTCGGAAATTATGTCCAGGACCGTCAACTGGCAGGACCGTTCAAGCTGTATTCTCTGGGGGGATGGAGCCGGCGCGGCTGTCTTGGGGGTCGGGGAGGCCGGACCCAGCCTGCTCTCAACCCATATCCATACCGATGGGGCCAACGGCCGGAACCTGCTCATGCCCGGGGGCGGTTCCAGGACAACCCCGATCTGCCACGAATCGGTGGACGCCGGACTGCATTATTTGCAGATGATCGAAGCCAATATGAGCTTCAAAGTGGCGGTCCGCTATTTCATTGAATCAACCAGGGAAGCGGCCGAGCACAATGGCCTGGATGTCCGGGATATTGACTGGTTCATTCCCCATCAGGCCAATCTGCGCATGTTTCAATCCATGGCCAAGCGGCTCAAGGTGCCTCTGGAGCGTTTTTATTTGACTTTGGAAAAATACGGCAATATTTCCTCGGCCTCCTGCGCCATCGCCCTGGACGAAGCGGTCCGGGACGGCAGCATTACCCCGGGGGATGTGATCTGTCTCCCGGTTTTCGGCGGCGGCCTGACCTGGGGCTCCGCCCTGATACGCTGGGAGGAGACAGGGAGTGAAGATTGAAGATTTAAAATTGAAGATTGAATATTGAAAAACGCCTCAAACAGGCGTTTTTTTTATCTGGCGTGCAGTTCCGGCGGCAGCCCCTGGAGCCGGCCGTTGGCGAGCACGCCCCACAGGCCGATGAGAATGGCTTCGGCCGCATCGTGGCGCAGGGCGGTGGGCTTGGGCAGTTTGGACCAGGCAATGACCCGCCTGGCTGCTTGTTCGGCAAAGCGCTTGGCCTCTGGGCCGCTTCTGTGTTCCCGGGGCAGGAGCAGGATATTCCGCCACTGTTCCGCGGCAATCTGCTGAAACTCGGTCTGCCGTCTCTGCGCCTCCCGTTCCCATATCCGGCTGAGAGTGCCGCCTCCCTCCACCACAATGATGTTCAGATTGGGCAGTTGGCTGAGCAGGCCAAACACCCCTCGTTTCAATCTGGCCGGTGTTCCGTAATTGTGGGATCGGTACCAGGCCAGACGCCCGTCCGGCGTAAAATAGGCCAAGCCGGTTTTCAATCCCGAATCGACGCCAAGCAATGCCATAGGCTCAATGATACGCTTTTCCCATATTTTGACAAATCATCATGGGATTTTGCCTTGACACCCGCTCACAAATTAACTACGATGTAGCCATGTTGTGATCATTATCCTTTAACAAACTGAAAAGACTCTAAAAAAAACGGGAAAACGATCTTCTTATGACAACACACGCCTATTTTCATGGTGAAGGGCCCTGGTCTGATGCGGATCAACTGATCCTTTATCTGGATACCGGCAGCTGGCGTTCGCTTCGTCCGGTGGTGGATGCAGAGGCCTGTATTTACTGTGGCTTGTGCGCCTTGTTTTGTCCGACCCAGTGCATGCTGAACAAGGGCGAGTATTTTGTGCCGAATCTCGACTTTTGCAAAGGCTGCGGTGTTTGTGCCAAGGAATGTCCCCGGGGGGCGATTGTTATGAAACCGGAGGGAGAGTGCGATGCAAGCAAAGAGTGAACAGGATGCCAGGGTCATGGTCATCACCGGGAATGCCGCCGCCGCTTACGGGGCCATGCTTTGCCGGCCGGATGTGGTGGCGACCTATCCCATTACTCCGCAAACCGAGGTCATTGAGAAACTGTTCGAGTTTGCCGCCTCCGGCGAGCTGGATGCGGAAATGGTCCCTGTGGAGGGTGAAAACTCAGCCATGAACGTGGTCACCGCCTCGTCCGTGGCCGGCGGCCGGGTTTTCACCGCCACCTCCTCCTGGGGGCTGGCCTTTATGTATGATGCCATGCTGGCGGCCTCCGGGACCAGAGCTCCAGTGGTCATGGTCAATGTCAACCGCGAGACCCCTGGAATCATCGCTGTGTCTTCCGGCCAGCAGGACATGATCAGCACCCGGGATTCGGGCTGGATTCAACTGGTGGCCGAGGATTGCCAGGAGATTCTGGACCAGGTGATTATGGCCTACCGGCTGGCCGAGGATCATGCCATTCAGGTCCCGGTCATGGTCAATTATGACGGGTTTTATTTGTCCTATATGGCGGAAAAGGTAGAAGTTCCATCCAAGGATCAGGTGACGGATTTTTTGTCGGTGCTCAATGAGCAGCCGAAACGGCAGACCCTGCTCCCGGGGAAGCCGCTGGGCTGCGGAACTCACGGTATCCTCCAGGGGTTTGTCGAGCTTCGCTACAAGCATATCCAGGCCATGGAGCGGGCCAAAGCCGCCTTTGATGGAATCGATCAGGAGTTTGCCTCGCAGTTCGGCCGCGGCTACGGGGGGCAGATCGAAGAATACCGCACCGAGGATGCGGAGATCCTCCTGGTGGCCTCCGGCAGTATGTGCGGCACCATGAAGACGGTGATCGACAAGAAACGCGAGCAGGGCCTGCCGGTGGGGCTTGTCCGCCTGCGCATGTATCGTCCCTTTCCGTCGGAAAAGCTGATTGAGCTCCTGAAAGGGAGAAAAGCGGCCGGGGTGGTGGATCGCAGCGTCGGCTTCGGCATTCAGGGCGGTCCCATTTACAGCGAAGTCTGCTCCTTGTCCGCAAAGTTCGGTGAAACCCGGGTCCTGAGTTTTATTGACGGACTGGCCAATACCGATGTGACCTCCGATCATGTGGAGCAGATGCTCGAGCAGCTGCATGCAGCCGCCAGGGGTGAATCCTGTCCGGACGTCACCTGGGTTTGCATGGAGGCATGATTCAGGAGTCATCAGAATCGAAATCAGGATCGAAATCGACATGGCGCATGGAAGACTCCGCGGACCTTGGGAGATGTGGAAATCGATAGCGATTTCGATTTCGATTTCGATAAGAACACCTTTCACCCGTCATTGCGAGGCCGTCGAAGCAATCTCATAAGCACGATGGAGAGCCTATGGCTGAAAAAAAGAAAAAACTCTCGAAAGTTTTCGACTACATGCAATACGAGGACCCTTATGCCGGAGGATTGACCTTCTGCGCCGGGTGTCCCCTGGAAACTCTGGCCAGATTCGTCCCCCAGGTCCTTGGTGACGACATTGTGATCACCGGGACCCCGTCCTGCTCAGCCCCGGTGCTTCTGGGCCAGAATATCGGCACCTGGCACCGGATGCCCTATTACGGCACCCTGATGACCGGGGCCGCGGCCAATGCCACGGGCCTGGCCCGATTCTACAAGCGCAAGGGGATCAAGAACACCGTGGTCTGCTTCAACGGCGACGGCACGGCTTCGGATATCGGCTTCGGCAATCTGTCCGGCGCAGCCGAGCGCAATGAGCCGTTTATCTATATCTGCTACGACAACGAAGGCTATATGAACACCGGCATTCAAAGAAGCAGCACCACGCCGGCCGGGGCCAGAACCACCACCTCTCCCGTGGGTAAGATGACCCATGGCAAGGATGTGACCAGCAAGAATCTCCCCCTGCTCATGGCCATGCACAAGAT
>CAZUMF010000385.1:0-4103 GCA_964621385.1 uncultured Desulfohalobiaceae bacterium | reverse complement strand
ATGGGTCTCTTTAAAACCCGGCATGGGTGGGTCCGGTTGGTGTCGGCGGTAACATTTCATGTTCTATTCAGTTCGGGTAGCAGGCGAAGCCAGCTTTACACCGTATAGCCCGTTTCACTGTGCTGGCTGAGATCGAGCCCCATTTCCTCATCTTCGGAAGAGACGCGGAGACCGATCACCAGGTCCACAAGCTTCAACAAGACGTAGCTCAGGACAAAGGAAAAGACACAGGTCCCGACGATGGAGACAATCTGAATGAAAAGCTGGCCGACGTTGCCGAAAAACAAGCCGTTGCTGCCGCCGCTGTTGACCGCCAGGCTGGCGAAGAGGCCGGTGGCCACGGCGCCCCAGATACCCCCCAGACCGTGAATACCGACCACGTCCAGAGAATCGTCGTATCCCAGCCGCTCCTTGAGCAAAACCCCTGCATAGCAGATCGCTCCGGCCAGAAGACCGAGGATGATCGAAGACAGAGGGCCGACAAATCCTGCGGCCGGGGTGATGGCCACCAGTCCGGCTACCGCGCCCGAGGCCGCCCCCAGGGTGGTCGGCTTGCCCCGGTGTATCTTCTCCACAGGGCCGCACTGCCCGAGCTCATGTGGACCACGGCCCCGCCGGCAAAATCCAGGGCGCCCATGGCCCCCATCCAACCGCCCCCCCAGACCCAGTGGCACAGGGGACTGTACACAAAGGTGGACCAGAGTACGGCAAAGAGAAGAAAAGCGCTGAACTTCATACGTTCGGCAAAGGCCCCGGTGATCAGGGCCACGGTGATCACGGCGAACATGCACTGGAAGACCATGAACACCAGGTGGGGGATATTGCCGGCCAGATCAGGATTTGGCTCCTGCCCGACGCCCCGCAGGAACAAAAAGTCAAACCCTCCGACTATGCCCAGCATATCGGTACCAAAAGCCAGGCTGTATCCCCACAGGACCCAGACCAGACTCACCAGGCCCAGGACGATGAAGCTCTGCATGATCGTCCCCAGTACGTTTTTGGATCTGGTCAAGCCTCCATAGAACAGGGCCAGTCCCGGGGTCATGAACATGACCAGTGCCGCTGAGAGAATGATAAAAACCGTATCTGCACCATTCATAACAAATTGCCTCCTTTATGGCTGTGGTGGATGAAGTTGGTAAGAGGATAGCAATTTGCGTTCCATTGCAGAGAAAGCATAACATTTTCAATAGATACAAAAAAAACCTTCTCGTTTTCCCCTCAAAACGATACAAAAAAGTCCCCATGGCCTGATCCAGCCTGTTTTGGAGAACATTTTTGTATCAATTTTGGAGGATTTGCAGCGCAGTTCGTTCAGGCAGCCGAAACAGGCTGCCGATAGAGGGGGCGGGTCGTTTGATTTTGCTCAGGTAGATGTTGGTGTGATCGTCGCGGGTGGTGATGAGAATTGAGTCAGAGCAGATATCCTGTTTCCTTGGTTCCTCTTTTCTGTCTATGGTCGGCGCCTGGCTCTTACGCCGATAGTATGCTTCTGTTGACAACTGTCACGTGACAGGTTATGGGGAAAGTCATGATCAAGTCATTTGCCGATAAAGTAACGCAACACATTTTTCTCACCGGCAAATCGAGAAGATTACACCCTGATTTGATCAAGAGGGCCATCAGGCGTTTGGAATATATTCATTTCGCAACAAGTCTTATATAAAAGAATATCTCTTTCTTAGGTGCTCATCCACTTATACTTTGATTATGCCTCTCTGCTATGTGTTTATAAAATATCGGGCTATTCCAGAACCTTCCTCTCATGCCTGGGGTTGCGTTATCTCGTAACCGATCGAGCGATAACCGGTCAATCGCCGTTCGTACATTCGGGATAACATAGGCACTTTCAGGTCGGCGTAATCGTAAATGCAGACTTCCTTTTTCGTTGAGTGAATCCGGTGCAGCCGACCGGCGTACTGGGCAATGGTTCCTTTCCAGGAAATCGGGAGGGTCAGAAAGAGGGTATCAAGCCGGTCGTCATCAAATCCTTCACCAAGATACCGGCCAGTAGCCAGGATCACTTTTTCCTCATCATCAGAGGCCTGCTCCAAGGCATTGAAGGCGGCTTTTCGCTGTTTTTTCCCCATACCTCCCTGCATGACGATCACAGTCTGAACATGAGTCTTGAGGAGATTCTGTAAAATCTCCAGATGGTTTTTCCGCTCCGTCAAAACCACTGGAAATTTGTTCTGTTTAACCGCTCTCAGGACATCGTTGACGATCATTTTGTTTCGTGCGGCATTGTTGATAAGAGAATCATAGATTTCATGGATGGAAGAGTATCCTGTTGTTTCAATGCTCTTAGCCGTAAAGGCTGTCTTCCGGACAATGACCTTATGGGCAAAAGGTCTATTGGCGGCTTGCTTTTTGTCGATAACACGGTGCCGTATAGGTCCGCAATTCATAAAGATGATCGGGTGATGACCGTCCTTGCGGAAAACGGTCGCGGACAGACCGGTGATATACCGGCAGGTGCTCTGCCTGGCAGCGATTTCAAAGCTTCGGGCTGAAATATGATGACATTCATCCACGATCACGTGGCCGTACTCGGCCAAAACATCATCAACCACTCCTTTTTTACTGATGCTCTGGATCATGGCAACATCAATTGAGCCTGTGGGTTTTCGTTTACCTCCGCCGATGTGTCCGATTGACGTGTCGTTCAATGTGAGAAATTGATGCAGACGTGCCTGCCACTGCTCCAAAAGCTGTTTTCGGTGCACGAGAATGAGCGTGTTCACGGCTCGCTTGGCAATGAGATAGGCGGCAATAACTGTTTTGCCAAAGGCTGTCGAAGCAGCCAGAACACCGGTATCGTGTTCAAGCATCGCATCTGCCGCCTGTTGCTGGTCCGGACGAAGGGTGCCTGTGAATGAAACCTCTAAAGGAAGACCTGTAAAGCGTTTGTCAACAATGGAAGCGTTGATCTCTAAACTGTGTAGCAAATTTGTGACATCTTCAAGGCAACCTCTGGGCAGGCCGATGTGCTGGGAAAAATCTTCACAGCAGTGCATGATTCTGGGTTTGCCGTAGGTGGAAAAGCGCATGGCCTGCGCTTTGTAAAACTCAGGGTTTTGGAAGGCTGCTAATCTGATCAAGCGGTTTTTCAAAGCCGGGCTCAATCTGTGCTTGTCGATGTAAATCTGATTTCCGAGGATCAATTCTACTGTGTCCGGCAAAGGCCCTTTGATGGCCGGTTCGGGTTTCTTTCCGGAAGGACTGCGCAGCCAGGGGGCCGACTCTCCGTCGTCTTCGGGACTCACAAAGCGAACTCCCAGGACTCCGCCGGAGGAGGGGGCTTTTTCAAGAATGGATTGCACCGCAGGCAGATTCATTTTTCGTATTGAGGCGAGGAAAGCCCATTGATCTGAAAATCCTTTGAGATGTTGGTCAATGAAGACGCTGTTGTCATCTTTTCTAGGCTTTTTTTGCAGGGGTAGGGCGATGAGGCTTCCGAATCCGCCTTTGGGGATTGTGTTTTGGCTGGGGAAGAAGCGGTCATAGGAACGGAAACTCATCTCCGGCCTGGTTTCCATAGTCTGGGTCAGCATGAAAGCGCCAAGCTGGCGGGCTGTATTCACGGGGAGGGGTTCTGAAAAGAAGATCCAGACGTGGGCTCCGTTTCCAGAGCGGGACCTTTCCAGATAGGCTGGGACCTCATAGCGTTCACAGGTCTCTACATAGGCTCTGGCATTATCAGCCCAATGGTCTTTGTCAAAATCCACTGCAAGAAACCAGCAGGTTTCATCGTTGAGCAGAGGATAGACGCCGATGACGTAATCTTTTTGAAGTCGATCCGTTGGATCTGCACCAAGGAGATGATTACGAATAACGGCATCACTGACTGGTTCGAAGTCGCGGTTGTCGCAGTCAGCGCATTTGATCTTCGGCTTTCGGCAGATCGGCCTGACCCATTCATTGCGGCAGACGGGCTGATAACCTTGCCGGCCGGTGCGTTTGCTCTCGAAGCGTTTAGGGAAGACATCCTCCCGTCCCCGGAACAGGGATCGGAAAAGGGCGATTTTCTGGTTTTCCGAAGAGTGGGCGGTTATTCCGGAAGATTCGATCTGGGCTCTTTGGAGCTTGGTTTGCTCAAGTGT
>CAZUMF010000384.1:0-4175 GCA_964621385.1 uncultured Desulfohalobiaceae bacterium | reverse complement strand
TCGGATTGACCGCCTTGTCCGAGCTGGTGAAGATCACTCGCTTGACCCCGCACTCGCAGGCGGCGTAGATCACGTTTTGCACCCCGTTGATATTGGTCTGCACCGCTTCAAAGGGAGACCTCTCGCAGAGAATGACATGCTTAAAGGCCGCGGTGTGAAAGACAATGTCGATACCCCGCATTTTCCTGCAGAGCTTGTCCCTGTCCCGGACATCGGCCAGGAAAAAGGTGGAATTGGGAAAATCGATATATTCCTGCTCTATAAAAAACAGTTCGCTTTCATTGTTGTCCAATCCGACCAGCTCGGCTACTTGGTACGTCTGCAGCAGTTGTCTGACCAACTCCCGGCCAACGGTGCCGCAGACCCCGGTGACCAGCACCCGCTTGTCCCTGAAGAAATCGTTCATGGTCTCCTCTTAAATGCTTAGCCGATAAGCTGTTGAGTTGTTATACCAGAAGTTGGCATAAGTCGCGCTTGTGTCCCTGCCGATAATAAAACCTGATAGGGCTCTTATAGGACTGGAGTTTCACTTTGGGCCAACTTCTGGTATGTATTTTATAAAACTGAAAAGAAATATATTTTATTCTCAACACCTCTGATCCAGTGCTTAGACTTTTTTATCTGGCGCATACTCACTCCTCACTTTCTTCTGCTTGCCTTGATCAGGGCCAATTTCAGAGCGGCGGCGTGGATGTTCGCGGCCAGATGGACCGGGCTCTTTCCTTTGATGGGATCCCAGCCGGCCGGATTGGCCGTGCAGGCGAACTGGACCCGGAGCCCGATTTTTTGAAGCGCTTCGCTCACCCTTAATCCAGATAGATTCTCGACACATCTCCAGGTGGCCCCGCAGGGGGCGCCACGCTTGACGTCTATCCGGCGGATACGATCATGCTCAAGCTCCACTTCGAACTCTGGATAACCGAACAACTCAGAGTAGAGGCCGCAACGGGCCGATCTGGGCAGGGCGCAGCAGAGCGGCGGGGTCAAGGCCCATCTGTTCAATATCTTTCGCCCCGAAGCCACCACCGGAACACCCAGCTTGCTGCAGGCCACGGCCAAATCCAGAGAAAGATCGGGATGCTTCAAGTAATCAAGGACCATGTCCGCCTCGATTTCATTGGGCAGATACGGACTGGTGTCATCTACAACCGGCGGCAGAGAGTCTCCTATTTCATGCCGGGTGATGCAAAAAAGTCCCTGGCCGACCTCCTGGATGCCCTGGATCTTGCTTTGGCCGCTTTGATTCTGTTCACAGACCAGAATACGGAAAGGCTTATCTCTTCTTTCGATCGTCATAAATTCAGACTACCTGTAATATCACAAGAATTTTTAACAGAGACATTAAATATCTCCGCTAGTTTTTTCGCAATTGTCTTGCTAAATGGGCTTTTTCACGACTACCTGCATAAAACACCTCTATTTTCAATACTCATACCCGAGCTTCTCGATGTCAAGCCCGAAGTGCCGTCCGATCAGGTCATGACCCTTAGGCGTATAGTACCTGCGATAATCTTCCCGACCCTCTGCCTTTCGTCTGTGCGGCAGGTTTGGTCTCTTTTTGAACCCGATTCGACGGCAGATGGTTTCAAAATCCTCGTTCAGATTTTCGTACCTGCCTATGAAATCCACCCGGCACTCCTGATTCAAGTCAATCAGGGAATGCCACTGCGGCTCGGTCGAGGCGTCCAGGATGTAGTGATACTCCCGCTCGCCCTCCAGTTTCCATTCCAGAAACGAGTCAAAGCCGTCCAAATGTTCTATCAGCCTGGGCCGTTCCCGTTGGATGTGATGATAGGAACTGACCTGCAGGTCCCAGGGATTGCGGACAAAGGCGAACTTGAACAGACTCTGGAAAAAGTCTGTGGGCAGCATCTCCAGGCCGGCAATGATCTTGGCGTGCCTTGGGAATTTGATCCCCAGCCTGTGTTTACTCAACCCGCTCAAACGGCTGCAGAAAATCTGGGCGATCCGATAGGGGTCATTCCTGATTTGCCCGACCAGGGCGGAGCGGACCGATGTGCCTCCGGTCTTGGCGATATGCACGAAGAGGAAATTATGCTTGTGGGACAGGAGCATAATCAAACCATAAAGATTATCTTTTCCACGAATGCTCACGAATTGGCACAAATGAAGAAAATGGTTTTCCAGCCTGCTGATAGCAGGCAGAAAAGCTCTTCATCCAGCTGTCGCGGGGTAAGAGCCTCACCGTAAGTGATAATCTTTCCTCAGGCAAATCAGTATTTATCAGTGTCAACAGTGTGATCCGTGGGCTAAAAGTTAAGCTTACCGGTATTTTCATCCGTTTTATCCACGGAATGCTCCGGGAGCAGAAGCTGTAAATACTTCCTCGCGCTTCTATCGGCCCGGTACTCTTCGACCGCTCCCGTGAGCAGGACCGGATCAGGCGGGTTGTCGAGAACTTGCAACATTGTCCGGGCCATCTCAAAATGATCGCCAGGGGGAACCAGGGGTCCTATCTTGCCATCCTGCAGAATCTCCCGAGGGCCGCTGGGACAATCCGTGGAAACCACGGGCGTACCCAGGGCCAGGGCTTCTGTGAGCACATTCGGCGACCCCTCCCAGATAGATGAAAGCACGAAAAGATCGGCTTGTCTCATGAAAGCGTAGGGATTGGCGGCGAACCCGGGCAGGTCCAGGCATTCTTTCAGCCCGAGCCCGGCGGCAAGCTTTTCCAGATCGAAACGCAGCTTTCCCTCGCCCAGAATGATCAAACGGATTTCCTGCTGCCTCCTGGCTTTGGCCAGAGCACGTAACAGTGTGGAAAAATCCTTTTGCCGTGTCAATCTTCCAGCCGCTACCAGCACCGGACATTGCTTATCCTTGAGCCAGGGATGTTCGACCGGCTCAGCTGACCGGGAATACAGCCTCGGGGTGATGACCGGATTGGCCACGGTCCTGATCCGCTCGAGCGGCAATCCGGTAATTCGGGCTATGTCCCGGGCAACCCCTCCCGATACGGCTACTATGGCATTTGCCCAGTGGTAGAGCAGCCTGGAGGGGAGATAGCGAACCGTCTTGGTCACAAATGATCTTCCGGCCAGTGAAGCCGAGAGATTGGTCCCCAGACGCAAAACCACCCTGGTTTCAACCCTGGACAGGGCTCTGGCCAAAAGAGCGGTCCTGGCCACCCGGTCCTTGGCTGCCAGAAGCCCGACAGGACGATACCGCCACAAGTACCGGACCAGGGGCAGGATGGCACTCAGGGAATGACGACAGGGAAGGTCAATAACCCGGCACCCCTCAGGGATCTTAGCGGCAGAGGGTCCTTCGTTTTTGATCAGAACCACATCCAGAGAGCAACAACCGGTTTCCAGTATCCCCTCTGTGAGATTGACCAGCATCCGCTCCACCCCGCCCTGCCCTGAAAACGAGGCCAGGATTGCTATTCGCGGTTTTTCAGGCATATTAGGTTGTAAGCTGTTAAGCTGTTAAGCTGTTAAGTTGCTAAACTGTTAAGCTGACAAGCTGCTGTTAAGTCTGTAAGCCATTTAATTCAACAACTTAAGAGATTAACACCTCATCAGCTTACACACCAAGAACATCCCTATACACAGCGTAGTTCCCAACCACCATGGATTCGATGGAAAAATTCCTGCGGACCAGATCTTGCCCCTTCAGGCCCAACTCCCGGCGCAGCTCCCCGTCTCGAAGGAGGGAAATGACGGCTTCGGCCAGAGCAGCCGGGTCTTTCGGCTCAACAAGAATTCCATTCTCCTGGTCCCGGACCACCTCCGGGATGCCCCCGACCCGGGTAGCTACCTGCGGTACCCCAGCTGCCGCCGCCTGCAGCAGGCTGACGCCGAGGCCTTCCATCAGGGCCGGATGGGCTACCAGCTGCAGGCAGGGCAGAATTTTCGGCAGATCCGACCTGAATCCGCAGAAATGAACCACGCGGTCCAGCCCCATTTCCCGGACCCTTTTAAGCAAAGTGGCGTGCAGCGGACCCCTGCCGAAAAGCAAAAACCGGGTTTTCGGGCAGTTGTCGAGGATCTCCGGGATTGCTTTTAAAAGGTACCAGTGACCTTTACGTTCAATCAGTTGGGCCACGGTTCCGATGACCTGTGCATCCGCCGGAATTCCGAATTCGTTCCTGAACCATCCGCGATCGGCCTTGTGCTGATACAGGGATGCATTAACAGCACTGGGCACGCAGA
>CAZUMF010000383.1:0-4180 GCA_964621385.1 uncultured Desulfohalobiaceae bacterium | reverse complement strand
CCTACTGCTCCTTCCAGACCATTTCAAAGGAGTTCAGGCCGTTGGGCCGCAGGGGCACGTTGTGCAGCCGCTTGTTGTAGCAGCGGACAATGGTGGAGTGGGCCAGGGGAACCCAGGGGATGTCCTGGTGGAAGATTGCCTGGGCCTGGCGGTAGAGCCCGGCGCGTTCTTGTTTGTCAAAGGTCTTCTGGGCCTCGAGACACAGGTCGGTAAATTCCTGGTTTTTCCAGAGGGCCACATTGGAAGCCCCCGGGGTTTTCGCGGTATCCGCGGACAGCAGGCCGTAGAGGAAATTATCCGGGTCGGCGTTGCCCCCGAGCCAGCCGAGCATGCACATGTCGTGCTCTCCGTTGGAGGTCTTGTTCAGATAGGTGCCCCAGTCCATACGCACGATTTTCGCCTGCAGACCCACGGCGCTCAAGTAGGCCTGGATGAGCTCGGCGGTCTTGACCGGCTCGGGCATGTAAGCCCGGGAAACGGGCATGGCCCAAAGCTCGAGTTCCACATCCGATCCCACCCCGGCTTCCTTCAGTAGTTGTCTGGCCTTGTCCGGATCGTAGGCGTAGGGTTCGATGTCCTCGTTGTAGCCCCAGATGGACGGGGGGTAGGGATTTTTGGCCGGGATGGCCAGACCCTGGTAAATGGTCTGGATGAGGGTTTTCTTGTCGATGGCGTGATTGATGGCCCGCCTGACCCGCACATCCGAAAGGTCCGGCTTTTCCGTATTCAGGGCCAGATAGCCGACATTGACGCTGGGTTTTTCCATGACCGCAAGGCTGTCCTTCTGCCTGACCAGACTGATGGAATCCGGATCGAGGTCGTCGGCGATATCGATGGTTCCGGACTGGAGGGCCATGAGCCGGGACGAGGGTTCCGGAATGGACTTGAGAATGATGCTCTCCACATGAGCATTTTCGCCCCAGTAGTCCTGGTTGCGCTTGAGGATGATCTGATCGTCCTTAATCCACTTCTCGAAGGTGAACGGACCGGTCCCTACAGGATTCCGGCCGATCTGGTCGCCGTATTTCTCCATAGCCGCCGGGGAGACGATGGGGCAGAGCCAGAGGGCCAAGTTATTGATCAGGGGGGCGTAGGGCTTGTCCGTGATCAGGGCCACGGTGTACTCGTCAATGACCTTGATCTCCTTGACCGGCCCCAGGGAGAGGCTCAGATACCGCCACTTGCCGTACTCGTGATAGGGATGGTCTTCGTCGATGATCCGGGCGAAGGAATGGTAGACCGCCTCGGCATTGAAGGGGGTCCCGTCGTGAAAAGTGACGTCTTTGCGCAGCTTGAAGGTCCAGGTCAGTCCATCTTCGGAGACCGACCAGGAGGTGGCCAGCTGGGGTTCGACATCCATGGAGTTGTCGCCGAACTTGACCAGGTTTTCATAGATCTGGATCCCGGCCTTGATGGACTCGCCGTCCGTGGCCTGGGCCAGATCAAGGTTCACGGAGTCGCCGCCGCGGCCCCAGATGAGGGTCCCTCCCTCAGTCGGTTGTTCGGAGCCGAAACTGAGCAGGGGCCACAGGCACAGGATGCACAACAAAAGAAAAACACGGTGTCCTCGACGCATACGAGCCTCCTTATGGGTTGATTTTTTTCGGCGCGGAGCACATACGTCCGCCGCCGGGTAACCTGAAATGGTGTGTATCGACGCTCAGAACCGAACAGGGCTCTGCAGCCGCTCGTCCGGCCGATCAACTCATGACCTATCACAGGCCTGCGGCATTGGGCAAGCCCTTTCTGGGTTCCATCAGGATACCTGGTTGTTGCGGCGCCAGGACCAGGTCTCCTGCGATCCGTCGTAAACAGGGACGAGTTCCACCTTGGGCTGCCGCTCCAGGAGAAAATCAATGAGGGACCGGGCTATGGTTTTGTGGGCCTGAACACAGTCGGTCAGAAGCTCGCCTGAGGCGATTTCATCGGTCACTTCGGAGACGATTTCCGTCCAGGTGACGGGCCAGTACCGCTGTCCAAAGTTTTGGGCCTGGATGCGGGCTTCCGGGGGCAGCACGGTCAGGGTGTCTGAAGAGGCGGCCTGGAAGATTTCGGGTTCCCGGCTGCGGGCGTAGCGGTCGTATCGGTTCTGAAACCGCCTGTTCCAGAGCTGGATCGAGTCCCGGGCGGCAACGCTCTGCTGCAGGTGCCTGGCCAGGCACGGGGCCGAGGCGTGTCCGGGATGCTCCGGCTCGTCCAGAAAGGGGACAATGGCGTAGACAAAGGCCCGGGGCAGCCAGTAGGACCGGAAGGCCCCGGGGGCATAGCCTGCATAGGGCTGCTCCCATTCATGGCTGGGGATGCCGTGGCAGTCCAGGACGATCCGGGGCAGCCAGCGCCTCCAGAGCCCGGCCTTGATCCGGGATTCAGGGAACTGGGGGGCAGCGGCAAAATAATCGGCGTACCATTCCACACCATAGGCGTTGTATCTGGCGGCGTGGAGCTTATAATCCGGTCCGTCCGGGAGGAGGTCCTCCAGGGTGGCCACGCCGTCGGCGTTTTCCAGGGGGATGCAGATCAGGTTGATGGTTTTCAGGACGGCCTGTCCCCAGGGGGTGGCGGCCAGGTCCCGGGCCAGCCGAAGGACCGCGTTGGTGCTTGAGATCTCATTGGCATGGTGGCGGGCGTTGATCAACAGTGTGTCCTTGAACAGGCGCAGCCGGGCTTGGGAGACCAGTCCCGGTCCATGCAGTCCGGGGGAGGCGATCTCCAGGGCCTGGATCTCGCGGCCCTGCAAGCTCTGACCGGCGACAGAGGCGGCGATGGCCGGAAACCGTCCCAGACCGGCAATCCAGGAGCGGACCTCCCCGGCCGGGAGATAGCGGTCTGCGGGAGGCGGTCCCTTTTCGGCCGGTGCTTCGTCCGTCCGGGGGGCCTCCGTCCTGTGGGAGCAGCGCAGGCGAAGCTGTGCGCTGCGGGGGTCCAGTTCGAGGTCATGGCCCCAGGCCCGGGCAATCCGGCAGAGGGTGCGCTGTTCCTTGCAAGGGGCCGGCGAGCGGAAAAAGAGCTCGAATCCATTGGGACCGGATCGGAAGCCGGTGGCCGGCGAGGCTCCCTGCACTGTTTCCGGCGGGGCATCGAACCAGGGCATGGGCTGGGCCTGGAGACGGGCCCAGGGCTGCCCGCCAGAGCCCTCCGCCCGGACCCGGGGCAGGATTTTGCCA
Source organism: uncultured Desulfohalobiaceae bacterium (assembly GCA_964621385.1). GTDB lineage: Bacteria > Desulfobacterota > Desulfovibrionia > Desulfovibrionales > Desulfothermaceae > JAABTT01. The sequence goes on along the minus strand of CAZUMF010000383.1, from coordinate 1,016 downwards.
AGATGCAGGGTGTCGGGGATTTCGTTGTCCGCGGCAAAGTGCTTGAAAAAATCCAAGAGGACAAAGTAGAGGTCTTCGTGCAGGGCCTCCATGGGCGCGATGCGCTCCTCGTCCAGAGCAAGCCGCAGGTCGGTTTCCTGGAGGCAGACCTCGATGCCGATTTCCTCCCAGAAAGGCCGGCTCGCCTGAGACTGGCCGAGGGTGTCCAGGCGGGAGCGCATGCAGGCTTCCAGTTCGGGGAGCCAGTCCTCCTGAAAGCATTGCCAGAAACGGTCCCGGTCCGTGGGCAGATCTCTGTCCACAAAGATTCGGCCTGCCTGGGACAGGAGCAGACCGGCGCAGCTGGGATGGACCGTCCCCTGGTCCGGGCGGTTTGCCAGATAGGGCATGCAGCGCCACCTGGGGCTGAATTCCCACTGTTGGAGCTGCCCCTGAGAGTCCCAGGCCTGCAAGCGGTACACAGCGCTTTGCTCCGGGGCTTCCTGAACACGGATCCTGTCCAAAGACCAGCCCAGGTCCGCGGCCAGCAGGTCCGGTCCGGGAAAGATCTCCTGCAGCCAGCGGCTGCGCATTTCCAGAGCGTTCTCCGGCCCGGAAAAAGGCTGATAATTCAGGACGAGGGTTTCCAGGGGCGGGCCGGCCTGCAGGGCCGGGGCCGCCACCTCCAGCAGCCAGGACAGGCCGGGCTTGTAGGCGTTAAGGACCTGGAGGGAAGGGGTGTAGCCTTTGCAGCGGAGCTGGTCTTCGAGCTCGGTTTTCAGGGAGTGCCTGACGGCCAGGGGCTTGCTGATCAGGACCAGTCCCTGGAGCTCGCCCCGGCCGGGAGTCAGCCCGGCGATCATCTCACGTATCCGCTGCACTTCCCCTGGCCAGGCGATCTGTCTGGCAACAGGGGCCGGGCACTCCAGTTGGAGCCCGGGTTGTCCCAAAGCGGTCAGGGTCTGCTCGAGCCTGCTCAGCTCCATCCTGGAGGCCGGGGGCAAGGCTCGGCCGTGCAGGAGCGTCGCGGTCAGGGC
>CAZUMF010000382.1:0-4182 GCA_964621385.1 uncultured Desulfohalobiaceae bacterium | reverse complement strand
CCTCTGATCTGGAGGGCCGGGCAGCCTTTGCTGCCGAGGCAGTCGGCCACCAGCCCCATGAAGGACCGCTTGCCGCCAGTCATCCCCTGCATGAAATCTTTTTCCGAGATCATGCCCACAACGGTCTCGTCTTTCCCTCCAACCACGGGCACTCCGCCAACCTGGCGCTGATCCATGAGTCTGGCAATTTCCACAATCGGCATATCCTCTGGCACGAAATGCACTGAACCGGTCATGATGCGAGCAGCCGGAGTGGAGAGTATACGCGTGTGGGCATGCCGGTAAGCCAGGGCATAAACCTCTTTCAAATCTCCGGGGGTGATATCCAGATAACCGGAGATTTCTCTCATGGCAGCCAGAATGTCCTCATCGGTCAAGCTCTCTGGATCGAATCCAAGTGGGGCGGTTTGCTGCCAATATTCCGGGTCGTTCCGGGAAATCGTGCTCATCGTTGTCTCCTCGACTTTGACAGTCTCGAATTGCAATCGTAAAGGTCTTCTATCCTGTTGTATATCAAAAGTTGTTGATCTAAGTCAAATATTTCCCGAAAAAATGCCTGTAGCCTCCATCGAGCTCCATTAAGCAACATCAAAACCAGGCCGGCTGGAGGGAAGAGGCGTCTGCAAAAAATACTTTTGCAGCCGCCAGAGTTCAGTAGTCAGACCCGGCTTCGCTAAGAAGCTTCCGTCTTCGCTATACAGCTACGCCGTGACAAGCCGCCGCGGCAAGCGTCAAATGTCATGAAAACCAGATGCTTATAAGAAAATTGAGTCACTCGGATCGTTTACTTCAGACTTTTTGCAGGTACGTCAGGGAAGAGGCCACAAGCGCTGGAAGGGGAGTAAAAAGCCTTCCTTGGTCAAAAGAATAATCTATGCTATACTGATCCATCTCACCTTTTTCAGGGTTTTGTCTTTGAAATCAAAAGGTAATCAGTCTTTGTTTCAAAAACCAAAATCGGTGAAGTCTGAAGTACGCGAAAATGGCTGAAATGACAAAAAGAGCTTTTCGGATCAAATGCTGCTGGGGATTGGAAAGTGGAAAGTGCCCCAATCTCCTTCTCCCTGATCCGGATTTGAAATCAGCCTTTGAAGCGATCTGTGAACGTTCGGGCTGGCCGGAATGTCTTCGTCAGCGCCTGTCCCGGGAGATCAGACCCCTGGACCAGTTCTCCATCAGTGTATCCGGCTGCCCCAATGGCTGCTCCCGGCCCCAGATTGCCGATTTCGGACTCCTGCAGGCCAAATTCCCCAAAGTAAACCAGGTGGCATGCACGGGATGCGGAGCGTGTGTGCAGGCCTGCCGGGAGGAAGCCATTGAGGTGCCGGCAGCAGTGGCCAGAGTCGACCCGGATAGATGCCTGTCCTGCGGTGTCTGTCTTCGAACTTGTCCGGAGGGGGCTCTTTCTCCCCAAAGCGAGGGTTATCGGGTTCAGATCGGCGGCAAGCTGGGCAGGCATCCGCGTCTGGCTGACGAATTGCCCGGGATTCAAACCCGCGATCAGGTCCTGGAACTCCTGAACCAATGCCTGCAGTGGCACCAGAAAGACTACCAGCCCGGCCGCAGATTCGGGGAGCTTGTGGCCGAACACGGGGTCCAGCAACTTCAATTCATCATTCCTGGGGGCGTATGCTCCCAGAAAGGAGGGACCAATGAAAGCACGAACCATAACCCAAGGCGTTTCCTGGATGGGGGCTGTGGACTGGGACCGGCGGCTGTTCGACTCCCTGATCCCCCTTCCTGATGGGACCAGCTACAATGCCTATCTCATTGACGGCAGCGACAAGACAGCTTTGCTGGATACAGTGGATCCAGCCATGGCTGATGTTTTGCTGTCTCAACTCAAAGACGTGGCCCGGATCGATTATCTGGTTTCTCACCACGCAGAACAGGACCACTCCGGAACCCTTCCCCTGGTCCTGGAAAAGTACCCCCAGGCCAAAATCGTTTGCACCCCAAAGGCCAAGGGCCTGCTCATGGACATGCTCAAGCTCCCTGAAGGCAGTTTTTTGCCGGTTGAGGACGGGGAAACCATCTCACTGGGAGATAAGAGCCTCCAGTTTTTGCACACCCCCTGGGTGCACTGGCCGGAAACCATGGTCACCTATCTCGAACAGGACAAGATCCTTTTTTCCTGCGACTTCTTCGGTTCGCACATTGCTACGAGCGAGCTCTTTGTCTCGGACCAGGGCCGGGTCTATGAAGCAGCCAAACGCTATTTCGCCGAGATCATGATGCCTTTCCGGAAGCAGATCGCCAAGAATCTGGATAAACTCAAAGACATGGAGATCTCCATGATCGCTCCCAGTCACGGTCAGATTTATCCAGAGCCCTCGTTCATCCAAACAGCCTATCAGGAGTGGGTGCATGGCACCCCTCACAATACAGTGGTTGTGCCCTATGTCTCCATGCACGGCAGCACCAAGCTCATGGTGGATTCTTTGGTGAGTGCCCTGGTGGAGCGCGGGGTGGGGGTGGAGCAGTTCAACCTGGCGGTGACCGACATCGGAAAACTGGCTATCGCTTTGGTGGATGCCGGGAGCATTGTCCTGGGCACCCCAACCATCCATGCCGGGCCGCACCCGTATGCGGCCTATTGTGCTCTTTTGGCTAACGCTCTGCGGCCCAAGGCCAGGTTTCTGTCCATTATCGGTTCTTACGGCTGGGGCGGCAAGACGGTTGAAACCCTGGCCGGGATGATTTCCAACCTCAAGGTGGAGGTCCTGGACCCGGTTCTGTGCAAGGGCCTGCCGAAAGAACAGGACTTACGTGCTCTTGAGGAACTGGCAGAGGCGATTGCCGGCAAGCACAAAGAGGAGGAATTTCTTTGATCTGAATCAAAGACTCAAATCGAACATAGAGTAGAGTGGGCTCATACACGTTCAGTCGACAACCAAGAATCATTTCAACAAAGGAGGACAATCATGTTTTGTTTTCAATGCCAGGAAACAGCCAAGAATGAAGGATGCACCATCAAAGGCGTTTGCGGGAAACCCGAAGAAACCGCTGATCTCCAGGATCTGCTCATTGATGTGTGCAAAGGCATTGCAGTGTACGGGGAAAAATTGCAGGAAAAAGGGACCGTGGACCATGAGGCCGGCCGCTTTATCTGCAAGGCCCTGTTCACCACGGTGACCAATGTGGCCTGGGACGACGGGGTGATCATCGAGCGGATCAGGGAAGCCCTCAAGGTCCGGGAGGCGGTCAAGGCCAAGCTGGGCGGCGACCTGCCTGATCCTCTGCCGGATTGCGCCACCTGGACCTCCGATGACCCGGAGGCCATGAAAGCCAGGGCCCTGTCCGATGCTTTGCGGATCACGTCCCAGGAGAACGAGGACGTGCGCTCCTTGCGCGAGCTGCTCATCATCGGGAGCAAGGGCATTGCCGCCTATGCGGATCATGCCGCCATCCTGGGCAAGGAACAGGACGAGATTTACGGCTTTCTCATGCAGGCCCTGGCCTCCACCACCAAAGACCTGTCCGTGGACGAGATGGTGGGTCTGGTCATGCAGGCCGGAGACACCGCAGTGAAGACCATGGCCCTCTTGGATGCGGCCAATACAGAGGCCTACGGCCATCCCGAGATCACGGAAGTGAACATCGGGGTGGGTACAAACCCCGGCATCCTCATCAGCGGGCACGATCTGAAAGACATGGAGGAGCTCCTTAAGCAGACCGAAGGCACTGGAATCGATGTTTACACACACGGGGAAATGCTTCCGGCCAATTGTTACCCGGCCTTCAAGAAGTACGCGCACTTCAAAGGCAACTACGGGGGCTCCTGGTGGCACCAGAACAAGGAGTTTGAATCCTTCAACGGCCCCATCGTCCTGACCACCAACTGCCTGATCCCCATCAAGAAGGACAACACCTATCTGGATCGGCTGTTCACCACCGGCGTGGTCAACTACCCCGGGGCAGGGCATATTGCGGACAGATCAAACGGCGGGAGCAAGGATTTTGGTCCGGCCATAACCATGGCCAAGACCTGCCGGGCCCCGGAGGCCATCGAATCCGGGTCAATCATGGGCGGGTTCGCCCACAATCAGGTCCTGGCCCTGGCGGACAAGGTGGTGGAGGCGGTCAAATCCGGAGCCATCAAGCGCTTCATTGTCATGGCCGGCTGCGACGGCCGCCAGAAATCCCGGGGCTACTTCACCGAGGTGGGGGGAAACCTGCCGC
>CAZUMF010000381.1:0-4187 GCA_964621385.1 uncultured Desulfohalobiaceae bacterium | reverse complement strand
TGTTCATTCGTGAGCATTCGTGGACAAACATCTGCTTCTTTCATTAACAAAGTATTTGCGGAAGACTACCAGCCATTGGTACAGAGTATTATAGATGCTGGAATGAAAAGAGGCAGAGGCATAGGGCAGAATACTGGGATGCTGGAATGCTGGAATGTAGAGGGCATGGAGCAGAGAGCATAGAGGCAGAGGGCATGGAGCATGGAGCCGGAAGATGAAGGCAATGGGCAAAGGACGGAGGACGGATGCGGCTTCAAAAAATCCTTTTGCAGCCGCCAGGGGCCAGTGGTCAGAGGTCAGAGGTCAGTAAATCCAGATAACTACAAGAACATTGAGTCGCTCGAATCGTTTACTTACGACTTTTTGCAGGTGCGTCAGGACGGGTGGAAGATGGACGCGGGGACGGTTTTTTTCTGCAATAGTCAATATTTAATATTCAATAGTCAATTCAAATCGAGCAGCGTGTCGGCCTGATCTTTTGAGCTGTGCTTTGGTGTAATATAGTACAGCGTCGTCAAAAGATGTCCAGGGATAACAGCCTGAATCTTCTCTTCCACAACAAGCTGAAGAACGATACTTGAAGAAATGTGCAGACCTTGTCTTTCCTGGATCACATCAAGGATCACATTCAAATCGATGAGTACCCTCATGAATGCTTACCTTTAATGTATTGCATATACTCGTCTCTGACATCAGCAGTATTGGGTATGAGTCCTTTAATCTTCTGGACTTCCTGATGAATCGGGTCATGCACGGGACTTTGAAGGTTCTGAAAGTACCGATCAATGAGCTCTGTAAGAGAAATCCCGTGTTTTTTGGCATATTCCTTGGCAAATCCGATGTCTTTTGTCGGCAGTCGGACAGTGAGTTTGCTCGTTTCCATAGCCGCCTCCCTTTATCGTTGTCGTACGTACATTTTAGGGGGTGAGTACGGATAGGTCAAGTCTTCCCATTTCGTGCCGGGCGCATTTTGTGTCATTTATCCTGTGTTGACCTCTGGCAGGAGCCGGTGATAGCCTGGCTCAAGGCTCACGGACTCGAATAGTGCGTCAACCGCCTCGACTGTCGGCCCTGCCGGTGGCTTGGCTGACATATAATCATTTAAAATAATTCAAAAAAGACGAAAAAACACCATGCAACCAATCAAGTCCGTCGTTGTTCTCGGTGCGGGGGCCATGGGCGCCTATTTCGCCGGCCGCTTTTTCGATACAGAGGGATTTTCCACACGCTTTCTGGCCAGGAGGCCTCGTCTGGAAAAATTGCAAAACAAGCCCGTGATCATCAACAACAAAACCTATCCCATTCCGGCGGCGCATCCCGAGGCGGTCCAGTCTCCGGCGGATCTGGTCATCGTCGCCCTGAAGCATCACCATCTCCCGGATGCGGTGCGGGATTTGAAACACTGCGTGGGCGAGAACACCACCATCCTCTCCGTGATGAACGGCCTGGAGAGTGAAGAGACCCTCGGCGCCGTTTACGGGATGGACAAGGTGCTCTACACCATCTCCGTGGGCATTGATGCCCAGCGGGAAGGGCGGCGCATCACCTATACCAGACCGGGAAAACATTATTTCGGCGAAGCCGTGAACACCCCTCCGGGCCGGCGGGTTCGCCGGGTGCAGGAAGCTCTGGACAGGGCCGGGATTGAAAGCGAAGTCCCGGAAGACATGATCAGGATGCTCTGGTGGAAGTTCATGGTCAACGTGGGGATGAATCAGGCTTCGGCGGTGATGCGGGCTCCCTACGGACGCTTTCAAACCTCCCCGGACGTTCGGGCCGTGATGGAGGCCTTGATGACGGAAGTCATCGCTCTGGCCGAGGTTCAGGGTGTGGACCTGAGCCGGCGGGATGTCGACGAGTGGTATGGGTTTCTCAAGGGCTTGTCTCCGCAGGGGAAAACCTCCATGCTCCAGGACATCGAAGCCGGCCGGAAAACCGAGGTGGAGATGTTCGCCGGAACGGTCGTCAAAATGGGAAAAACCCGCCATGTGACCACTCCGGTGAATCAAGCCATGCAGCACATTATCCGGGTCCTGGAGCGAAAGGATCCTGAGGCGGGGGACGATCCCGGCTCAGGTAGCGGCGGAGGCCTTCTGGGTGAAACTGAATGAGGGCTGGGCCTGGATCAGGGATTTGGTGTACTCTGTTTGCGGATGGTCGATAACCTCGCGGGTGGGGCCGCTTTCCACGATTTCGCCCTGATAGATGACCGCGATGCGGTTGCAGAGAAAGCGGGCTGCAGCCAGGTCATGGGTGATGAACAAAAAGGTCACGTTTTTGCGCTTCTGGATTTCGGACAGGAGCTTGAAGATGGTGAAAGAGATGCTGGCGTCGAGCATGGACGTTGGTTCATCCGCGACCACAAAATCCGGCTCCAGGACCATCGCCCGGGCGATGGCCGCCCGCTGGCGCTGTCCACCGCTGAGCTGGTGCGGATAGCGCTGAAAGAAGTCCCCGGCCGGGGTCAATCCGGCCGCTTCCAGGGATTCTCTGACGCGCTCCTTTCTGTCCTTTGGGCTTCCGAGTTTATGGATGATCAAGGGCTCGGCAATGGTGTCGAAAACCGAGAGATAGGGATTCAGGGACTGGTACGGATCCTGAGGGATCAACTGGATCTGGCGCCGGAAGGTTTTCAGGCTGGAGCCTTTGAGATCGTTCACCTGGAGGCCGTTGAAGCGGATGGCGCCGGCGTCGAAGGTCTCCAGTTTGAGGATGAGCCGGCCCAAGGTGGTTTTCCCGCTGCCGCTGGCCCCGACCAGACCGAAAAATTCTCCCCGGCCGATTTCCAGAGAAATGTTCTTCACGGCGGTTAATTTGACGCCCGATCGCTTGAGCAGCGAGCGGTCAGAACGATAGGTCTTGGTCAAACCGTCCACGGTCAGAATCGGTGATCGATCCGAGTGTGTCATCGCATGCCCTTTTATTCTCTGCACAACCGGCACAGGGCCTTGTGAGTCGAACTGATGGCCTGCCACTGCGGCGCTTCCTTTGCGCAGGCCGGATCGGCCTGCGGGCAGTTCGGCAGAAAGCCGCACACGCCTGGTTGCTGCGCTTCAAAACCAGGGCAGCTTGTGGCGTGGGCTCCGCTCTGGAACTCCAGGACGCCGTCCAGGGTCAAATAAGACGACAAGAGGGACTTGGTGTAGGGATGGACCGGTTCCACAAAGACTTCTTCCCGTTTGCCGACTTCCACCATCCGGCCTTTGTACATGACCATGATGTCATGGCAGACATCAGCCACCACCCCGATGTCGTGGGAGATGAAGATGATGGCGATGTGGAGTTCTTTTTGTATTTCCTTGATTTTTTTGATGATCTGGTCCTGGACAATGACATCCAGGGCCGTGGACGGCTCGTCGGCGATGATCAGCTCCGGCCGGCAGGCGAGGGCCATGGCAATGATCGCGCGCTGCTTCATGCCCCCGCTGTATTCATGCGGGTAATCGAAGATGCGCTCAGCCGGGATGTCCACCATTTCGTAGAGCTTTTCCACTTCGCGTTTGGCTCTGTCCCGGGAGATATCAGGATCGTGGATCCGGATGGCTTCAATGATCTGATCCCCGACCCGCTGGACCGGATTCCAGGCGTTCATGGCTGCCTGGAAGATCATGGAGATCTTTTTCCAGCGCAGGGCCAGCAGGGCCTCTGAGGGGAGGTCGAGGATATTCGAACCGTTGAACAATACCCGGCCCTGTGTGATGGTCGCATTGTCCGGGAGCAGACGAAGCAAGCCCATGCCAATCGTGGTTTTGCCGCAGCCGGATTCACCGACGATTCCCAGGGATTTGCCCTTGTCCAGGGAAAAGGAAACCCCGTCCACGGCCAGGGCGGTGCCGGTCCTGGTCTGGTAGGCAATGCTGAGGTTGTCGACCTGTAGGAGTGTCATCTAAACTCTTTGTTCCTCCTTGCGCAGCCTGGGGTCCAAGACGTCCTCCATGGCCCGGCCCATCATGTAAAAGGCCAGGGTGATCAGGGAAATGCAGATGCCGGGAGGCAGCAGCCAGTACGGGGACTGAAACATGTGTCCGGTTTTCCAGACCCACTGCAGCATCATGCCCCAACTCACGGTGTTCGGGTCGCCGAAGCCCAGAAAGGCCAGGGCCGCTTCCACGATGATCGCCGAGGTGACCCGGAAGGTCATGTACAACAGGGCCATGGGCAGGACATTGGGCAGGATGTGCCGGAAG
>CAZUMF010000380.1:0-4222 GCA_964621385.1 uncultured Desulfohalobiaceae bacterium | reverse complement strand
GTCGTGCATGAGAACAGCCTCGGTGATTTCCAGTTCGAGCAGCTCGGGTGCCATTCCGCTTTCCTGCAGCGCGTCCCCGACGTCCTTTAAGAAATCTTCATCAAAGAACTGCCGCCTGGAAATGTTTACTGCCATGCTCAATTTGGGAAATCCTTCGTTTTGCCATGCAAGGTTCTGAAGGCAGGCGGTTTTGAAAACCCAGCGCCCGATGGGAATGATAAGCCCGTTTTCTTCCGCCATGGGTATGAATTGCATAGGCGGGATCAGCCCGAGATCGGGATGATCCCAGCGCAGCAGCGCCTCTGTGCCGACAATGCGGCCGGTGGTCATGTCCTGCTTGCTCTGATAAAAAAGACGGAATTCATCGTTTTCCAGCGCCTTGCGCAGGTGCGATTCCAGGCTGAGGCGCTCCAGCGAGTCAGTGTTTAATTTTTCGGAGTAGAACCGGAAGTTGTTCTTCCCTCCTTCTTTTGCGTGATACATTGCGATATCGGCGCTTTTCATAAGTGTTTGCTCATCTTCACCATCGGCCGGAAACATGGCAATACCGATGCTTATAGTGATGCGAAACTCCTGTCCGGCAAGTGTAAAGGGTCTTGCGACTGCTGCCAGGATTTTTCCGGCAACCGTTGTCACCTGGGTTTCTGCAGTAATCTCGGGCAGCAGCATTATAAACTCGTCGCCTCCCAGCCGCGCTACAATATCGCTTTCCCGCAGGGACTCCCCGATTCGTCTGCCCATCTTTTTGAGTAACTCGTCGCCTGCCTCGTGGCCAAGCGAGTCGTTGATCGCTTTGAAGCGGTCAAGGTCGAGAAACAGCAATGCCAGCCTTTTTTCATAACGGCGCGCGTGCTGCATTTTATGGTAAAGAAGCTGGCTGAAAAGCGCCCGGTTCGGCAGGCCCGTGAGATTGTCGTGATATGCGAGATATTCGACATTCCGTGCGTGTGCGGCCCGTTCTTCCATGATGCGCGCGCGCGACTTCTGGAGCTGCCAGCTCAGCCGGCCAAGGAAGGCTACGACGACGATCACCAGTATGCTGACAATGCCGGCGCGCCATATGTATCTGCGCTTGATCTGGGCAGCGGGGGTGAGTTGTTCAGCTTCAGAAAGACCAACCACGATTGCCAGCGGAAATTCGTAAAGCTTTCTGGCAATGGTGTAGCGGCGCGTGCCGTCCCAGGGGTTGACAATCACCTCGGCCGGAGCATCGGCGGCAGCGTCCTCTTGTACCAGTGCATTGTAATTGATTGTTGTACCCGCAGATATATCATTGCCGGTGCGTCGTACCCGGAAAGTGCCGTCGGTTCCCACCAGTGCGAGGACACCGTGTTCTCCCAGGGCATCGGACTCATAGCCGCTGACAAAATAGCCGGCATGAACCGATACCGCCACAATCCCTGCAAACCGTTGTCCGGCCTCCTCCACTCGTTTGCTGAAAGTCAGCCACCATTCATCTGACTCCGGGTCGCGCTGCGGCTCTCCGATTACCACATCCTCCTGCTCTTTGGCACGTTTAAAAAAATCCATCGTCGCCACATTCTCGGGGAGAGAAGAAAGATTGGTGCTGTCGAGAACTTCTCCGCGGGCATCGATTATGCTGACTGTGAAGATGATCCCGGGGGGCAGCAACTCTTCGGAGCGCAAATGTTCCAGGATCTCCTGTGCGGGTGGGTGTTCGAGTTGATGGCGGACCAACTTCAATGTGTGATCGATCTCGCGCAAAGCCCGCACAACCTGAGCTTCGTAGGTGTCAGCCACGTCCATGGCCATTGCCGCGGCAGTGCGATCGGCTGAGGCGCGTTCTCTGGCGATGAGATTAAAAGTAAGGGCCCAGATTATCGTCAGAAAGATAACTGCCATTACGATGGACAAAACCGGCGGCTCGATCAGCCGGTGCAGCCAGCTCCGGCCGGCCGCGCTATCGACCGGTGCCACGTTTTCATTCGTTGGTTCATTTACATCAATCAATTGACACCACCCGCAGGCGTTCGTCCAAAAAATCGGGGGATAAGTATCCGATGGCATCGGGGTTTTGCGCCACTGCCTCAGCCATGGCATCCTGGCTGGAAACGGTTGGCGGCGGCTGGCCCCGGCCGGTAAAGATAAGTTTCATCCAGTGGGCCTTTATCTGCGACTGGGATTGCCCAAGGTACCTGCTGTAAAATTCGCTGCGCACGGGCGAGCTTCCACTCAGATCGATGGGTTGCACCGGATTGCCACTCGGAAGGCGGTTCATTCTGCCCAGGTAGATGTCTGCGATCTGGGCGCGCGACAGGGTCTCTGTCGGGTTTTGCGAAGAAACAACCACCACCACCTCGGCGGCCCAGACGGTGCCGGCCATGAGGCTTAACAGACATATCCATGCAATTATTGTTATACGCATTATTTGCATCGGTAAACCAATCATCTCAAAATACGAAGTCGATAGCGGCGCTAAACAGGTTGACCGACCCCCCGGGCTCAAATCCCGGCTGTGTATTGGTCAGAACACCCCGTGATCCGTCATCGAGATCAAGGTATTGGTACTGTACTTTCAGGGCCGCATTCTCGATGAAATCCCAGCGTACACCCACGGATAAGCTCTTCTGCTGGGTTGCGGCCCCCAGCATCTGGTTCAGTGCGGCATTAAGCCCCTGGGCCTGAGCGGCCTGCCGTGGAGGCAGGTTCGCCAGAGACAGACCCGGGGCAGAGGTGTCGCTGCGGGCCTCAACTTGCGCCAGGGTAATATAGGGTGTGACCTCTCCGAAACGATACCCGTAGGGAAAGACCTCTGCGAAACGATACCCGCCGGTGATATACCAGCCTTCGATATCGCCAACAAAAGTACGGCTGCCCGTCCGCGCCCACTCGCCCAGAACAAACCACTCGCCGGGGTCATAGCGCAAGCCTAGGCTTACGATTTCAAAGCGCTTGCCGTCAATATCATATCGGTCGGCAATGGCTTCGCCCTGCGCCCCGAATTGCCTGAAAGCATCAAATAACGGGTTAAGATCTTCTATCGTCACACGCGAGTAGCCATAAGATGCAAACAGGGTTGCTGCGCCCCGCTCCAAGGTATTGCTCAGCAGCAAAATGTCGCGGGAGTTTACCTCGCTTCCGCCGGGTATATCGATGTCCTTGGTGCCGTACAAGGCCCGCACGGTATTGGTGGCCCCCTTGAATCGGAAACGGTAACTGAGATCGATACCGTCAGCATTGGTGACGGGTGTCATGCCATAGACTTCCCTGGGAGGGCGGATCCATGGTGTTGCATACCTTACTTTTCGGTACTCGGAAACCATGAACGTCTGCTGTATCATGCGCCCGGCGCGTACGCTCAGTTCCGGGGTGATGTTGAACTTGAGATTTGCCCACTCAACCTCCGGCGTGTAGGTCTCATCGTAACGCTGCTCTGAAACCACCTGCAGGATGCCGGTAAACCGGGGCGTGAAATCGGCGGTGAGCTGCAGTCCCAGCACACTGTCGACTTCGGGGCTCCAGTCACGGGTGTAGCCTGCCCCGTCGGGAACGACCGAGTTTGAGGCGAAGTCTGCCTGGTCCTCGTCGGAATGGACCACTCCGAGTGTACCGAAGGCGTTAAACGAATACTTCGGTGTTTCAACAACCTGTGCACCTGCGGCGGTCACGCAGACAAACATCACGGCCGCTGCGGCGGCAATTACAAGTTTTCCCATCATCAGTCCTTGCCCAAAGTGTGCTTTACAAAAGCCATTCTCCACCCGCATGGCGGCCTGGCCCAGATTGCCCCCTTAAAGGAGCTTGAATCGGGAAGGTCCTTTATGTTTATCGATTTCTCAAAATCAAACTCTGATGTTAAATAATAATCTCCGGAAATTGTATGTCAAAAAATTCGCAACCGCGAACACGGCACTAATCTGCAGGCATTCTCCATTTGAAAACACTAACATAGCCCAAGGCAACTCTGCAGTTCGTATCCCAAACAGCCAATCCGGTTTTAGTATGGCCGCGCCCAAAATCTTTTCTCTATCCACCGGCATTTGACAACAACGTGATTGCATGCTTAACTTTTAATAATGATGAAACTTGACAGTCTCGTAAAAGGTCAATTTTTAGATGACAGAAAATTAAACAGATGGACAACCTCAAGTGACAACCATTGAAAAACGCCAGGAAGACCGCACGCCCCTGGAATCCGCCACCCTCCCCCTGCTGGCTTCCAGGCAGGAAGACTTCCAGCCCTTTCAATACCTGGTGCAGG
>CAZUMF010000379.1:0-4222 GCA_964621385.1 uncultured Desulfohalobiaceae bacterium | reverse complement strand
AGTTTCTCCATTGATCAAACTGGCAGTCGTATATTATTATAAAATCAAATAATTAGGTGTCAGCCCTGCCAGCGGCAGGGCTGACACCTGACACCAAATGAATGTCCAATTTTGAAAACAATCCGACAAGGAGACACCTTATGGATACGATTGTGCTTATCAAACAGGTTCCGGATACCGAGTCGGCCATAGAAGTGGATTCCACTGCCGCGCGTATTGTGGAGGACAACCTGAACTGGGTCCTCAATCCCTACGACGAGATCGCCGTGGAAGAGGCCCTGCGCATCAAAGAGGCCCACGGGGGAACGGTCACCCTGCTCTGCGCCGGTCCGAAGCGTTCCCAGGACGCCCTCCGTTCCGGCTTGGCCATGGGAGCCGACCAGGCGATTCTCATCCAGGATCCGGCCCTGGACGACTGCGATACCAGCGGCCTGGCCCAGGTCCTGACGGCCTGCATCAAGACCTTGGACTACGGATTGATCCTGTCCGGGCAGCGGGCGGTGGACGATGACCTGCAGCTGACCGGGGCCTCTGTGGCCTGTGAGCTGGACATTCCCTACATCCCGGACGTAACTCGGCAGGAAATCGAGGATCAGACGCTTCGCTGCCGGCAGAGCACCGACCGGGCCCTCCTGAGCATCGAGTCCCCGCTGCCGGCGCTCATCGCGGTCCAGCGGGGCTTGAATGAACCGCGCTACATCTCGCTGCCGGGCATGATGAAGGCCAAAAAGAAGCCCATCGACACAAAGACCTTGTCCGATCTGGGCCTGGAGGCAGCAAACCTGCCCCAGCCCGGTCTGCAGATCGAATCCCTGCAGGTGCCGTCCTCCCAGCGGGCCGGAGAGATGATCTCCGGCGACACCCCGGAGGACCAGGCGACCAACCTGGCAAAACGGCTCCGGGAAATGGATCTGCTCTGATCAGCAATGCGGCTTGACGAAGGAAGGTTCACGGTTCACGGTTGGAGAAGTTTGTACGGTTTGTGCAGTTAGTACAGTTTGTTCGGTTAATCCCGAATCGAAACAACAATCAATTCTCGATACCGATTCCGATTGTGATTCCGACCGCGAGAAAAAATTCTGAAGTTTCATACGAGTGAAAGAAAGTACATACACTATCAATGCCTTAAAATCTGAACCCTCCAATTGCTAATAATGCACAAGAAAGTATCCAAAAATGTATACACATTGTAGCTCACGATAAAGAGCTCTGAACATAAGAAAAAATATATCAGAAAATGCCTCTTAGCATTTTCTGATCAGGAGGCGATATGACACAATCCATACTTGTTTTGACGGAAGCGGAACAGGGGGGGCTGCGGAAAGTCAGCCGGGAAGCCATTGCCTTGGGAAAAGGTCTGGCCGATTCCCGGGGGCTGGAGCTTGTGGCCCTGATCTTCAGCGACAGCCGGGAGCAGGCTGAACAGGCCTTGCAATTCGGGGCCGGACGGGCAATCTGCCTCTCTTCGGCCCAGGCAGAGAACCTGTGCGGCGAAGCCCTGGCTGCTTACGCCGCCCAGGCCGTTGAGGCCTCGGACCCTGAAATGATCATCGCCGGCGCCTCCAGCCAGGGCCGGGAACTGTGCTCCAGACTGGCCGCCCGGTTGAAAGCGCCCCTGGCCCAGGACATCATGAGCTGCGAGGCCCAGGACGGGGTCTGCAGGGTGACCCGGGCCATGTACGGCGGCCGGATTTTAGCCGCTCTCAAACTCACTGGGGCTCCAAAAATCATTTCCATCCGTCCCAACGCCTTTCCCGAAATCCAGCCGACCGATACGGCCCTGGGGGACATCCACAATTTGGAATTGACTGCAGCCCCCGCCTTCCGGCTCAAGATTGTTGACACGGTCGCCCAGCCGGAGCATCTGGATATCAGCGAGGCCGATGTCATTGTTTCCGGGGGCTACGGTGCCGGTGAAGAAGGCTTCCAGGCCCTGGAAGCCCTGGCGGAAAAACTGCACGGTGCGGTCGGGGCCTCACGCTCGGCTGTGGACGCCGGCTGGCGGCCTGTCCATGATCAGGTCGGCCAGACCGGCAAGGTGGTCTCTCCCAAACTCTACCTGGCCTGCGGCATTTCCGGCGCCATCCAGCACGTCACCGGGATTGCCACCGCCAAGACCGTGGTGGCCGTGAACAAAGACCCCCAGGCCCCGATCTTCGCCAAGGCCGATCTCGGGGTGGTGGGGGATCTGCATCAGATTGTCCCCTTGCTGACCCAGGCCCTGGGCTAGGGACATTGAATAGTGAAGATTGAAAATTGAAGATTGGAGATATACTGATCCAATTTTGGTTGTGAAACAAAGCCCAATTGTCCTCAGATTTCAACGACAGAATCCTGAAAGAGGCAAGTTGGAGCAGTATTGAAGATTGCTGAAAATGCAAACAGCAGCTGCCGGGAATGTTGAACCGGCAAAACCTCAATGTAGAGCGATCATACCTATTAAAAGATGACTACACACGAAAGACAACGCGAAGAGATGCCGGTGGACGTGCTCTTTGTCGGAGCCGGGCCGGCCAGTCTGGCCGGGGCCATCCGCTTGATGCAGATCGCAGGGGACACAGGCCGGGAACTTGAGGTGGCGGTCATTGAAAAGGGCACGGAAGTCGGGGCCCATGCCGTAAGCGGGGCCGTTTTCAAGCCTGATCCACTGTTCACCCTTTTTCCGGATGCCCTGGAACAGGGCTGTCCGGTTGAAGCCGAGATCCGTGGGGACGGACTCTACTGGCTCACCCGGAAGCAGGCCCGCCGCATGCCCTTTGTTCCCCGTCATCTGAGAAACGAAGGTCGGCTCATCGTGAGCCTCTCCAAACTGACCCGCTGGCTGGGAGAACAGGCCGAAGCGCTCGGCATCAACGTCTTTCCCGGTTTTGCCGGGACCGAGGTCCTGTTTGCGGAGGACGGCCGGACCGTGCGGGGTGTTCGCACCGACGACAAAGGTCTGGACAAGGAAGGAAACCCCAAGGCCAATTTTGAACCGAGCATTGATTTGACCGCCCGGGTGACCGTCCTCGGTGAAGGGGCCGCCGGCAGTCTGTTCGAGCAGATCAGCCCGCACCTCGCCCTGAAAAAGGACAGCCGGCCGGAACAGTTCGAAGTGGGCATCAAGGAGGTCATTCAACTCCCGGAAGAGGGGGCTTTCAGCTCTCATCCCCTGAATGCCCTGCACTTCATGGGCTACCCCTTGGGAATGCGCGAACCCGGCGGCGGCTTTGTCTATGAAATGAGCCAGTCCCGGGTGGCCCTTGGCTTTCTCCTCGGTCTGGGCTACCGCGATCCCGGACTGGACGTCTATGATCTGTTTCTGCAGTTCAAGATGCATCCCTTTATCCATGCGCTCATCAAAGGGGGCAAAGTGGTGGAACAGGGTGCGAGAACCGTGAATACCGGGGGATTGTACACCATGCCCCGGCTCACCGCCGACGGATTGATCTGTATCGGCAATGGGGCCGGATTCCACAACACCCCCGCCCTGAAGGGCATCCATCTGGCCATGCACTCCGGTCTGCTGGCAGCCGAGACCATTGCCGAGGCCTTGAGCGTTTCCGACTGTTCCCAGGCGTCTTTGCAGTCTTTTGAACAGAAGGTCAAAGACAGTGACATTCAGGCCGAGATGCAGGAAGGCCGCAACGTCCAGCAGGCCCTCAATCAGAAGGGGATCAGCAAGTTTTTCCACCTGGGGGCCCAATACTGGACCAAGGGCAGGGGCCTCATCGATCCTCTGCCGGGCAAACCCGATCACCGAATGCTGGAGCCTCTAACCGCCAAGCCGGCCGCTTCGGAATTCAGCATTCCCGAATCGGAGCAGGCCCTGTTCGTGGACAAACTGACCGGGGTCTACCTCTCCAAGACCACCCATCGGGAGGATGAACCCTGCCATCTGGAGATTCATGACCCGGTGATCTGCGGCACGCAGTGCCTGGAGCAGTATGGCTGTCCCTGTACCCGGTTCTGCCCCGGCGGGGTCTACGAACTGGAAGCCACGGGCTCGGAGCGGCCCTGGATCAAGGTCAGCCCTGCCAATTGCCTGCACTGCAAGACCTGCCGGATCAAGGACCCCTTTGAAAACATCACCTGGCATTGCCCCGAAGGCGGGGACGGGCCGAAGTACAAGATCGTGTAACCTCAAACTGAATCAGAGTGGATGAGGTAGGCGCCTTATCGGCTCATCTCGTATGAAACTTCAGACTTTTTTGAACCAAAGGGCGTGACAGAATGAACATCG
>CAZUMF010000378.1:0-4266 GCA_964621385.1 uncultured Desulfohalobiaceae bacterium | reverse complement strand
CTATCCTTTTGCTGGGCGGAGGCTAGTGCAAAATCTGTTCCGTTAAGTATTGGTCTTGCCGCTACTTTTCGTTATCTTGATGGCCGGTCATGCAGCATTGATTAAACAGCATGGAATTGCCCCACTCCCCGGCCAGAATCCAGAGTCGTATGAGAAGAGCCTTGCCGCAGGTTCGACTTTTTACGACCATGTTAAGAAGCTGTCTTTATACAGCTTTCTGCTTTTCGTGGTTTTGGCAATTGCCTCCTTCTTATACACCCCGGAGTTGCTGAACAGTCCCAAACCCGGGATTGAGGTAACCAAACCACCGTGGCCTTTCTGGGTTTTCTATCCGGTGGAATCCATAATGGGAATCACAGGTATTCTTTTGGGTTCTGCCCTCGTTCTCGTCGTGCTTTTGGGTATTCCCGTGCTTGCCGTATTGATACCAGAACAGCGGAAGCTGATGCGCACAGTGACAATTATCACCTATTTCGGCCTGATTATCTGGGCAGCACAGATGATCGCCACCTATTTCATGCCGGTTATGGAACACATGTAACCAAGGAGAATCCCATGCAAAAGCTCCTTATCCTCATCCTGTTGTCCTTCCCGGTTCTTCTCGGGACCGCGTCGACAGTCCTGGCCCACGGAGAAGAGACCACCATCGTGCCCAAAAAGCTTGTTGTTGCCGCAGGAGAAGAACTTGCGGTCAGCGTCGGCGGCCTGAGCGGGACACAAGTCGCCAGTTTCACTCTCAAGGGCATGTTCGGCAGCTTCGACCTTGGAACCTTTGATATCGACTCAGACGACTTCACCCAGGTCCTCATGATTCCAAAGGAAGCAGAGCCGGGCAGCTATAGTCTGATCGTCACGGGGGGTGAAAAGCGCGCTAAGGAGATAATAACCGTTAAATAGGGCTGGACAGAGCAATAGATTGTACAAGCCTTCTCCAGTGAGGTTGGCCGCCGATTTTGCCTTAGATCTAGTTTTTATGCTGTAACTTTCTTAGACTTCCCAATCCAGGATGATCTTGCCGGACTGGTCTGAACGTATGATGGCAAAGGCCTCTTCGAACCGGGTATAGGGAAAATGGTGGGTGATGACCGGGGTGATGTCCAGGCCGGTCTGGATCATGACCGTTATCTTGTACCAGGTCTCATACATCTCCCGTCCGTAGATTCCTTTGAGAAACAGGGAATTTAAGACCACAAGATTCCAGTCGATGATCGTGTCGCAGGGCAAGATGCCCAGCAGGCCCACCTTGCCGCCGTGGCACATATTCTCCAGCATGGAGCGCAGGGCCTTGGGATTGCCGGACATCTCCAGGCCGACATCGAAACCCTCCTTCATGTCCAGTTGCTCCAGGACATCCTTGATCCTGCCCTGTCTGGTATGAAACTTCATTTGTTTTCAAAAAAAGCAGGCCTGCTGAAGAAAAGGGATTCTTCACTCGCCCCGGTTCAATGCGCTCCGCTTCAGAGATTGAACTGGGCAGGCAGACTCGTTCAGAATGACAAGCAAAGGCAAACACTCAATAGTTGTCATTCTGAGTGAGTCCGCGAACGAAGAATCTCTCTGCCAAGGGTTTTTGTTATTCACGAAGTTTCTATTCCTGATCAAACTGGCAGTTGAAGTTGGTGCCGGAGAGGGCGGTGACGACAATGGAAAAGACCCCTTCCAGGGCCGCCTGCTCGTGGACGATCTTGGAATCCGTACATCCTGCAGTCCCGAAAACGGGCAGATCATACCGCTGGGAGAGTTGGGAGAGAGCGGCATCAGTCAGGCGCCACTCCGGGGCGCCGTAGGCTATGCACATGTTGCGCATGTCAAAGGGATTGACGCATCCTCCGTAAATGAACGGGGCTCCGGGATGCTTGAGCTGGTGGATGACTAGGCCGGCCAGGCATTCCACATTGGAGACAACCAGGGAACCGGCAGAGGTCACCGGACCGCTGGCACCGGCCATGATGTTCGGGATATAGGTGATGGGGATGTGTTTCTCGGCGCAGAACAAGAGCCGGTCCACCGGGACCTTGTCGTGTTCAAAGGGTGAGATGAACTGTCCGTAGAGGACAAAATAGGAATTCTTGCGAAGCTCCTCTTCGCCGCCCCTGACCACGCAGGCCATTTCGTACATGGTCTTCAAGACGTCCGGTTCCGAAAAGGATGTCAGGAGCATGGGCTTGGTGCTGTTTTTGATCATGACCTCCAACTGCAGGATCTCGGTCATCTCCACTGGAACATCCGAGGCCAGCCCATGGGACATGATGAAGTCATAATGGGGCAAAGCGTCGGCCAATAAGGCGGCCCGCTCGATATCAGCCAGGACCGAGAGGCGTTTTTCCCGGGTGTCCAGGTCAATGGTGTATTCAGGGAACTTCTTACAAACCAATCCACTTATTTCTGTATCGGGACAAAAGCCAGCGGAGTCTGATCCTCCGGGTCAATAATCTGAAACACCGCCTGCATCGGGGTTCCGACCTGAATAGTTTCCGGCTTGGACGCATCCACGTTCTCGATCCTGGCAACGACCCTGCCTCCCCCGTCCAGTTCAATCACTCCGGTGCAGTAGGGGGTGTTGCGGCCGTACCCTTGGGCAGCCAGGGCCGGAGGGGGCACGGCCACGCAAGTGAAGGCGGCCAGCTTTCCCCTGGCGGGCATCTCCAGCCACTGCATGTCGGAACCATGGCATTGCGGGCAAACCGGCCTGGCCGGTACGTATTTCAGGTCGCAGCGGTTGCACCTGGATCCCATGAGCTTCCCATCCTTCAAAAAGTGCTTGAAGTTCTGATCGCTGATTGTTTTGGATTCCATGCTCACCTCCTCTCTATAATGGTCAGGGTGCAGGTTCCCCCGGTTCCCCCCAGATTGTGGGCCGCCCCGATGCGCAGATCGGCCTTGGGCACCTGACGTTGTCCGGCTTGGCCCCTGAGCTGCTTCCAGACCTCGTAGATCTGGGAGACACCGGTGGCTCCCACTGGATGGCCTTTACGCTTCAACCCCCCGAGGTGTTGATGGGCATTGGTCCATCCAGCCGGGTCAGGCCCTCCTCCACAACCCTGTACCCTTCTCCCGGAGAAAAGAACCCCAGGTCCTCCATGTGCACGATCTCGGCGATGGAAAAGCAGTCGTGCACTTCACAGAACGGGATGTCCCTGGGAGACAGTCCGGACATATCATAGGCCTCAAAGGCAGCATACCTGGTGGCTTCAAATGATGTGAGCTCCGGGCAGGCGTGCAGTCCCCGTCAGCTGCCCTGGCCAATGCCTGCCACGCAGATCGGGTCGTTTGTCAGGCTCTTGGCCAGATCTTCACTTGCCAGGAGCATGAGGTTGGCCCCGTCGCTGATAGGGGCAGCAGTCATAGAGGTGCATGGGCCAGGAGACCATGGGGTTGGCCTTTGGATCGCTCAAAAATGCTTTCTCGTCCTCCCAGGAGGGCACAGGCCTGTTCTTCTTCCTGGCCGATTCGCCCTTGGCCTGCATGATGTCCCGAACCGTCATGGGAAACTGGGCCTTGGGATTCAGGGGGGCATTCTGGTGGCTCTTGATGGTCACGTTCATGAGGTGCTCCCTGAAGGCCCCGTACCTGGCGAAGTAGGCTGTGGCCACGGTCCCGAAGACCCCTGAATGGTGAATCCTGCCAGGCCTTCATAGGGCGTCGAGGCCAGGGCCAGGCCTTCGGCCACCTCTTCCGTGGTCCGTTTGGACATTTCCTCCAGCCCGCCGACCAGAACCAGATCGTACATGCCCGAAGCTAAGGCTAAAACACCCTCGCGAAAGGCCAGGGCGCTGGAAGCGCAGGCGCCTTCGGTCCGGGTGGCCGGTTTGGGCGACAACCCGATCAGGTCTGACAATGGGGCCCCAATGGGCCTGGTGGACGAAAAAATCATTGGAGAAATTACCAATGTACAGGGCATCGATGTCCCCGGGATATAGAAGACCCTTGTCCACAGATGAGAGCATCTCGGTAAAGGCCTCGACAAAGACATCTTTGGAGTCCTTGTCCTTGAACATGCCAAACTTGGACATCCCCGCCCCAACCACACACATGACGGTTGAGCGATCTTTTCTTCTTCACGACAAATCTCCTCGGATCGAACTGTTGTTAGTTTCAGACAAAGATGAAGATACGACTTAACCCATTGACAGCAAATGGGGCAAGCAATTCTTGGCTGAACCCGATCGGCTAGAGTTCAGTAATTCGGGGGCATGACTGAGACTTCGGATGTCACTTCCGATACCCCTGGAACGCTCTTCACGACCTCAACAACTCGGTTGCGGT
>CAZUMF010000377.1:0-4283 GCA_964621385.1 uncultured Desulfohalobiaceae bacterium | reverse complement strand
CGCCTCGCAATGACGGGTTACGGCGACAGTATGCCGGTAAAACAAAGTTTCTTCAGACGCACCTGCAAAAAGTCTGAAGTAAACAATTTGAGTTTGTTTTCGCAAGGCAAGCTGTTAGAGTGGTTCTGTCCAATACGGAACAAGGAGGGACGCGCATGAAGCAGGCAGCCATTTCTCTGGAACAGATCGACGACTGGCGCTGGCGTATTCCACGGCAGGGGCAGATGCTGGTGGACGGCCTCGTCTATGCCGACGCATCCATGATCCGGGCTATCCAGCGGGATCAGAGCCTGCAGCAGGTGGTCAATGTCGCCTGTCTCCCGGGAATTTGCCGGGCGTCCCTGGCCATGCCGGATATTCATTCAGGCTACGGCTTTCCCATAGGCGGGGTGGCGGCCTTTGATCTGGAGCAGGGCATCGTGTCCCCTGGAGGTGTGGGCTACGACATCAACTGAGGTGTCCGTCTGCTCCGCTCAGGCTTGAGCGGACAGGAGGTCCGGGACTCCGCCGGGGGGCTGGCCGAGGTGTTGTCCATGAAGATTCCCTCGGGCCTGGGCTCCAGCCGTCAGTCTTTCCGTCTGGATGTTAAAACGCTTCGAACCATCCTCGAGCACGGTGTGGACTGGGCCTGGAAGCAGGGATACGCCACAGAGCAGGACCGCCTGCACAGCGAGGACCAAGGCTGCATTCCCGGGGCGGAGCCCTCCGTGGTGAGCGAGCGGGCCCTGGAGCGGGGCAAAAACCAGCTCGGCACCCTGGGCTCCGGGAATCATTTCGTGGAAGTCGGCTTTGTCCGGGAGGTCTTTGACCAGCAGGCCGCTGCGGCCATGGGCCTGGACCAGGACCGGGCCACGGTGCTCATTCATACCGGCTCCCGCGGCCTGGGGCATCAGGTCTGCAGCGATGCCCTCTCCGCCATGCTGCAGGCCGCCCGGTCCCATGGCATCGATCTGCCGGACCGGCAGCTCTGCTGTGCCCCGCTCACGTCGTCCGAAGGCCGGCGCTACCTGGCTGCCATGGCCTGTGCAGCGAATTTCGCCTTTGCAAACCGCCAGATGATCACCCACTGGACACGGGAGGCCTTTCAGGAGGTGTTCGGCCCTGCCGGCGGCGGTTCCGGGCTGGAACTGGTCTACGATGTCTGTCACAATATTGCCAAGCTGGAAACCCATCAGGTGCAGGGCCGGTCAACCCGGGTCTGCGTCCACCGCAAAGGCGCCACCCGGGCCTTCCCGCCCGGGCACCGGGACGTGCCGAAAGCGTATCGGAACGTGGGGCAGCCGGTGCTGGTTCCCGGAGATATGGGGCGGTGCTCCTACGTCCTGGCGGGGACCGAGGCCGGCTATGCCGAGACCTTTGGATCGGCCTGCCACGGGGCCGGCCGGCTCATGAGCCGCAAGCAGGCCAAGAAGGCCGCCGGCGGACGTTCTATTGCCCAAGAGCTTGAAGCTCGAGGGATTGCAGTGAAAGGCGCCAGCCGGTCCACCCTGGCCGAGGAGATGTCCCAGGCGTATAAGGATGTCAATGCAGTGGTGGATGTGCTCCACCGGGCCGGAATCTGCCGCAAAGTGGCCAGATTGGAGCCTCTGGCCGTGATCAAGGGCTGATCAGCAGTGAAAGGGGAATGCGATGCAGCGTTTTCATTCGTTCGAGCTCATCTATCGATTCGATGCCCACGGACAGCTCTTCCGGGAATACAACGTCAGCGCCCTGGATGAAGCCCACCTGCTTGCAACGGCCCGGGGTGAGCGCTTCGACCCGGAGCGCCATCCGCTCCGTACAGCGGTCAAGGCAGCCACCTACCACCAGTTGGAGCTGAAGCAGTCTGAAAATGGATGGACAGCCCGGGTGATCTTTGATCTCTGACCGATACGTCACTGCCGGTTGTTCATCGTTCAATGAGCCTCAGGAGCCACTGCAGCCGTCCCTGCTGTTTCTTGATGGCGCCTTCCGGGCAGATTTCCAGGCAGCAGTAGCATCTGATGCATGCGTCGTAATCATAAAGGGGGACGGATGCCTTGTTTCTGGCTCGGCCGATGGCCCCGGCCGGGCATATCTTTTGACACTGATAGCACAGCGTGCAGGTCTCCGGGATGGGCACCGGCCGCTCCACGAACAGGTTCTTGAAGGTCTGCGTATTCAGAGGCCAGCGAAAGGCGTTGGAAAACAGGGAGTTCCCTTGTGCCGGGACGAAATCCCGGACCTGCAGATCGGTCAGGGCCGCGCCCGCGGTTTGAATTGCCTCCGGGGAAGCCACGCCGATCTCCCTTTGAAATCCCTGCACAAGGGTAGGCACCTTCTGGAAGTCCAGGCCGGCCAGCTGGGTGGCTGCCCAATCCACGGCCAGGGCGTCTTCCCCGGCCAGGACGGCGTTCATCCGCCGGGGGGAGCCGCCTTGGCCCGGGCCTTCGCCCTCCAGGGCCAGAATGGCGTCCATGATGTGCAGCATGGGTTTCGGGGGATCAAAGCCCTGGAGCAGGGCGCCGTAGAGATCGAGCAGAAATGCCGCGAATTCCCTGTGATCGGGAAGCCGCAGGTGCATCTTTGATTTTTCCAGGCCGGGCATGGTCCCGAACAGGTTCTTGACCGCGCCGGTGATGGCGGTGATGCCGTGGGTTTTGAACTTGGGCAGGCCCAGAATCATATCGGCCTCACAATAGGCCTTGGAGATGTCCAGGTGCTTGAAGCGTTTCGCATCCTCGTAATGCAGGGTCTGCACCATAGTGGGATCGGCGATCTCGATCGTTTCTGCCTCCAGCACCGCAGCGTAGCCGGTTTTTTTGATCACCCGCTCCAGGGAGTGGATGGCCGGTGATTCCACCAGGACCGGGGTGCCGCCCTGGGCCTTGACCAGGCGCACCACGGCCCGGAAAAATTCCGGATGGGTGATGACCGCCTGGTCCTCCCGGGCAATGGTCAGCAGGTTGGGTTTGACCGCCACCCGGGCGCCGCGGAAGCGCTCCACCGGAAATCCGATGTGCGAGAGGCTCTCTTCAAAGACCTGTGTCAGCTCGTCACAGCTGTAGGTGCCGCAGCGGGCCAGTGCAACAATTGCCATAGACGCTCCTTATTTGTCCCTCATAACCGATGGAGCGATACCCGGTCAACCGCGGTTCATAGACGTACCTGCAAAAAGTCGAAGGGAAACGATTCGAGTGACTCAATGTTTTTATAATGACCTGGATTGACTGATCTCTGAACTCTGATTCCTGACCTCTGGCGGCTGCAACATGATTTTTGGCAGCCGCTTCTTCATAGGCTCTGGTATGGTTTGACACCTGTTTTTCGCTCCTGTATCGTCCGTGAAGTGAATGCTGAAAAAGAATGCAGAAAAACAGAGTGTTCTATTGCGCCTCATCAAATTTCCAATTTTTTTTGACAAGGACTTCAACTGCTTCGAAGCAACACGTTCTCTTGTTTTCTATGACAGAGATAAATATAAGTAGCTAAAAAAATTGGCTCTTTGGTTCAGAAAGGGCTGCAGCAGCAAGGAATTGAAGCGCGGTTATGCATACGTTTTATCTGGCCATGGCCATTTTTTTATTGGCCAACATCCTGGCCGGCTTGTACCGGGTCTCTGTTGGCCCCAGGCCCAGGGACCGAATGGTGGCCGCCCAGCTTTTCGGCACCACAGGGGTGGCCACCCTCTTGCTTTTGGCTCAGGCGCTGGAGTCGGTCTTTATCAACAATGCCGCCCTGGTGTTTGCCCTGCTGATGGTGATGGCTGTTTTGGCCTTTGTCCGGACCCTATCCCCTCCAGCCGACCGGGATTCAGACAGATGATTCTCTTACAGTTCGTGTCCGTTCTTTTGTGTCTGGCTGGAGGCATGTTTTTTTTGGGCGGTACCTTGGGCCTGCTGCGTTTTCCAGACACCTACAGCCGGTTGCACGCCCTGACCAAGGCCGACAACCTGGGCCTGGGTTGTGTTGTCCTGGGCCTGATGGCCATGGCCTCAAGTCTTTCCGAGCTGATCATGCTCGGCCTGATCTGGTTCTTGGCCCTGGTGGGTAGCTCCAGTTCCTGCTATCTGATCGCCAACCGCATTCGTCAGGAGGCTGAAGACACCGGAGGAGCGGATGATCGGGGTCTTTGACCTGCTCCTGGTACTGGCCCTCATCGGCATTGCCGCACATGTCATCTGGGCCGGAGAGTCTTTTCAGGCCGTGGTCGTGTTTATCACCTTCGGCCTCTTGCTGGCCATGGCCTGGACCAGGCTGAATGCTCCGGACATCGCCATTACCGAGGCGGGCGTGGGGGCGGGGCTGTCCGGGGTGCTGCTCAT
>CAZUMF010000376.1:0-4288 GCA_964621385.1 uncultured Desulfohalobiaceae bacterium | reverse complement strand
AGCATCCAGCATCAAGAAACCAGCATCCAGCATCAAGAAACCAGCATCCAGCATCCAGCATCCAGCATCCAGAAACCAACATCCAGAATCCAGCATCAAGCATCAAGAAACCAGCATCCAGAATCCAGTATCAAGAAACCAGCATCCAGAATCCAGAATCCAGAATCCAGAAACCAGTATCAAGAATCCAGAATCCAGAATCCGATTATCGATTGTTGCAGACGTATTCCGTGCTGACATCA
This sequence comes from uncultured Desulfohalobiaceae bacterium, assembly GCA_964621385.1. Lineage (GTDB taxonomy): Bacteria > Desulfobacterota > Desulfovibrionia > Desulfovibrionales > Desulfothermaceae > JAABTT01. Next base: position 4,046 of record CAZUMF010000376.1, on the reverse strand, counting down.
CCGGGCAATTGGGTTTTGCTGTAGCCATACTCGGCAACCGCTTCCATCATTTCTTCAGTCCCCAGGTATTCATCCAGCGCCTTGTTAAAGGCTGCCAGGAATTCGGTATCCGATTTCCGGAAACCGATGCCGACCCAGTTGAAGGTCCACTCGGGATTTTTTGTCGGGTTGGTTGGTTCAACAGCCCCTCCGCTTTCCTCGGAGAGATGCACGGCGCTGAAGTAGGTCACCCCGCCGGCATCGGCCCGGCCGGATTTGACGGCCGCCAAAATTTCGGTGTTGCCCGGCACAGTCATGATATTGCTCTCGGGAACCCCTTCTTTTTTGGCATTTTCAATGGTGCTGTACCCGGAGCCGGTGACCAGGAGGGCGTCTTTCTCTTTGATATCCTGGTAGTTTTCGATCCCCTTGGGATTACCTTTGGGCACGATGAAACACTCGCCAAAAACCCCGATTGGTTCGGAAAAATTGACATTTTTACAGCGGCTGTTGAGGATGTACATCCCGCCGGTGATGATATCGAATCGCTGGGCCTTGAGCCCGGGAATCAGTCCGCCCCACTCGGTGACCACGGGTTCGATATCGGTGTAGCCCATGGTTTCGAGGATCCCCAGGGTGATGGCATTGACGAAGCCCAGGGGCTCCTGGTTTTCACCCGGGTAGGCCCAGGGAATTTCCGTGGCGAAACCGAGCCGGATGCTTTCCCCGCTGTCGACTCGGTCAAGGATGGAGTCGGCATGGGAAATACTTGTGAACCCCGCAATGAAGAAAAGCAGGACAAGAGCCAGGGACAAGCGAGTGAAGGGATTTCCTTTTCCGGTCATCATAACGAACCTCCTTAGGAATGAATTGGGTTGATCAATGAAGCCTTCCATTTTCCATATGATCAGGCGGAACTTGCTTCGTCGAGGCTGTCCCGCCGAACATATCACGAACCATCAAAATCCATAGGATTTTGCTGTCTGCAATGTTGCCAGGATGTTCTCCAGAGGGGTTCCTTCGGTGATATTGTGGACCACGGCAAAGACAAACCCCCCACCAGGGGCCAGGGTGTCGATGCACCGCTTGACCTCGTCCGAAACCTGATCCGGGGTCCCAAAGGGCAATATGTGTTGGGTGTCGACCCCGCCGCCCCAGAAACAGAGCTCTGAGCCGAAATTCTGTTTCAAGGTCGCCAGATCCATCTTGCCGGCCGTGTATTGGACTGGATTCAGGATATCCACACCGATTTCTAAAAAGTCAGGGATCAAGGAGGCAACAGATCCGTCGCTGTGTAACAAAATCGGGAGTCCGGTCTTGGCCTTGATATGTTCATACAGCCGCTGGTGATAGGGTTTGATCAGCTTGCGATAGGTCTGGGGGCTGACCCAGGTGGTGTTCTGCATGCCCATGTCGTCGCAGACTTCGATGATATCAACATGCTTATACACAGTGTCGGCATAGCGGTCAAAGGCCTTGATGTGGGCCTGGACCAGTCTGTCCATTATCGCTTCCGCCAGGGCAGGATTCCCGGCCAGATCCATCAAAAATTCGGACCAGCCCCTGAGAAATTGTCCGGCTTGAAAGACATGTCCGGCAAAACAGCCAATCAAAGCCCGGTCGCTGTTTTCCCGGATGGTTTTCACGGTCGTCTCCAACTGGTCCAATGGCATGTCATACCAGGGGGGACGATCAATGGCAGCGAATTCGTGGGCGTAGTGATCGAGCTCTCGCATCTTCGCCACGTGTTGCAGGGGATGTTTGCAGAGGTCGTAATAAAAACCGTCCGCTGGCATGCGCAGGCTGGCTTCCCCCTCGCTGTCCAGGATGATCTTGTCCCCATTGGCCAGGGTAATCGGGAGAAAACCGGCTGGATATTTGACCGGGGTTTGATCATAGGCCTGATCATCACGCCAGGCTGCCGGCAGATGCCAGATGGCTTTGGCATCGGCGCCGATTCGATCGGCCACCTGGTCCTGGACAATGACCACCTGCTGGCTGATGTCCACGATATAGTGGGGTCTGGCATCAATGCCCAGAGCGCCACAGAGTTTGGTATAGGGACCGATGGCAATGGTGCTGACATCGGTGCCGCCCAGATCCAGGGGGATGCGGTCGGCCTCTTCATGCCTGACGGCTTTGAGGATTCGCTCTCGCGAAGTCAGCATAGGGACCCCTCAGGTGCTGTTCAGGTGTTGATTGTTAAAAATCCATTTGGCGCCTTGGAAAGGACTTCATGCCCGTTTTTCGTGATCAGGACCATTTCGCAGTGCCGTTGCGCCCCTACCCCCGCCCAATGGCGTAGTATAATGCATTGCCTCTCTCATGAAGTACCTCTTCAGATTGGGGTTGGTAAAAAACAGGGCTTCTGCCCGCGATCGAGGGGGATAGAAAAGCTTTGTCACATATAATGAGACACATGTGCATTATGTGTAACAAAACTATCAAGGACCGAATGGGCTGTCAAGTGATTTTTTAAATCTGAGTCGAGAATCGGGATTTCAGTTTGTTATACTGATCCAACTTAGCTTTTTGTGAAATTTGGGCCTGGACCATTGGGGTCGCCAGTCTTTGTTGTAAAAACCAAAATTGGATCAGTATATGAAAGAAACAGGCGGGTTTTTTGATCAGACCAGGCGGTCCGCCGGTCGGCGTCCGGGTTGGTTTTGTAATCTTCATCAAAAGATACCGAGACTTACGACACGACCAAGCCGGCATCCTCCGTCCTATGCCCGATGCTCCATGCTTCTTATCCCGGCCTCTTCCGTCCTCTGTTCTCCGTCTTCCACTCCTCACTCCTCACTCTCTTCTGCCCATTCGATATCCGCTAACACCGCATCCAGGACCTCCCGGGCTCCGGACCCGCCCATCTCCAGGTACTTCTCCCGCAAGGGGCGGGCCTTTTCCTTGAAAGCCTGGATTTCCTGCTCGGTCAGCTCTATGTAGCGCATGGAGGGTTTGGCCTCCAGGATCATCTGTCTGCGCTTTTCATTCAATTCTGGCTCGAAGTCGAAGATGTACTCGTTGGCCCCTTCTATGGCCGCGTCGACCACAGAGCGAAGGTTCTGCGGAAGTTGCGAGAGGAAGTCATGGTTGGCGGCAAAGGTTCCGATAAAGGGCAGTTGGTTGGCCTTGATCATGAAGTCCTGGACTTCGTAAAACTTCATCTCCTGGATGGCGAAAAAAGGCTGAGTCTGGGCGTCGATCCTGCCCAGGGCGAGATTTGCGTATATCTCCCCATAGGGGACCGAGATCACGTAAGCCCCGTAAAGTCGATAGGCCGTGATCAGAAACGGCGAGGACATGACCCGGAAGGTGATGCCCTTGAAGTCTTCGGGTCGGCGCAAGGCCTTGTTGGCGGTCCAGATCTGCCAGCCTTCATCGATGATGGACAAAAGGTCCAGGCCTTGCTTGTGGTAGTATTTCTGCAGGGTCTGATAGGTGTGCGGCCCTTTGCGCAGGATTTTCTCCAGGAGTTGAAAATCGGTCGGAAAAAGGTAGTGGATGGAGAAGACCTGGACTTCGGGGATAATGGAACCAAGATGGCCCGGGGACTGGAAGGCAAACTCGATTGCGCCGGTCTGCAGGAGCTCGGTGATGTCTCCGGAGGTGCCGAGTTCGCCGTAAAAACGGATCCTGCACTGGATCTGCCCTTTTGACTCTTCCCGGAGGATCTCGGCAAATTTCCTGGCATACTCATGTTGCATACTGCCTTCGATTTCCTCCAGGGCCACCTGCCAGACATGTTGAGCCCCAACTCCCGGCAGAGGTGAACCCAGTATGAAGGCGCAGCTGATCACAGCTGATGCGAGCAGGCTCTTTGACCTCATCGACTCTCTCCTTTTTCGAGTTGTTTCTGAATGATCCGGATATACCTACCGGAATCGATGCCGGCCCCGGTGAGCAGGGTCACGACTTTTTTGCCGGTTATTATCCGCCCATGGCCATGTTCGGCAGAAAGAGGGCGATATCCGGGAACACGATCAGGATGACCGTGGCCAGGATGAGCATTAGCAGAAACGGCAGCGAGTGCCCGATGACTTCGAGATAGGGTCGCCGGAAGATGA
>CAZUMF010000375.1:0-4326 GCA_964621385.1 uncultured Desulfohalobiaceae bacterium | reverse complement strand
GAGTCCGGGCCACATACCGGAGCATCAAGGAGAATTCCTCTGGAACTGCATGTATGCTCCAAGAACAGATTGCTGCTTATAACCCCCATTTCGGGTATGAAATGGTAAGTCTAAGCATTGAAAACAGCCTTCCATGGCATTGTTTTCCTGATATGTGAATAGGTTGCACAGGCCCGACCCCGGAATCAAAGAGATGTATGATAGTTGCGCCGGAGGCAAGGCTGTCATGGAGACCTGAGCATGCGCTGCTGCAAAATCATGACCCAGCAACTTTGGAGGGCCGGCTCGAAAACGGCTTGTCTGCTCCTGATCCTGTTGCTTCTCGGGGGATGCACCCCGGAAAAGGCCAGGACCATCCGACTGGCGGCCGAACAGTTCAGCAGCCAGGCCCTGATCGCGGTGAATGCCCTGGAAAAGACCATGCAAGCGGAGCTCAGACCGTCTCAGCGCAGCCCCCGGGAACAGACCGAGGATTTTGTCGCCTTCCTGGCAGGGCTTGACCTGGACCGGCTCAGGAAAGCGGGCATCGAACTGGGATTTTCCAATCTGGAGCAAGCCGCCGATCCCGAGCTGATCAGGCTGGACCCGGCCGTCAGAAAGGCCCGGGAGCGCTACCTCCAGGATCTGAGAACCCGCTGCACCGCTTTTGCGGGAACGCTCCAGGGCCTGGAACAGGGCTCATTCTTTGCCGCGGACGCAGTCAAGGGCGCGGCCAGGATCGCCGGCCGGCTGATCGCCGATATGGCCGGGATTGCCAGGCACTTCACGGCCCATCCGCCCCGGCTGCTTCAAGAGCGGGGCAGCCTGGTGGCCGACACCCTCGACATCCTGGAGAACGGGAATCTGTCCCGAAGCTCGGAGCAGGACCGCCTCGCAGCCATCAAGGTCCGCTTCGATGCCGTAAAGTCGGCTGAACAGGAACTGCTCCGTGATGTTCTGGAATCGTCACTCAAGGCCGTGGTCATGGGACGGACCGTCCTGAACCTGGCTGCGGAATACGACACATTGCCTGTAAAAAAGATGCAGGATCTGCTGCTGCAAACCATCCGGATCGTCGGAGGCCTGAGCGGGCGGGACCTGCAGACATTGGCCAATCGGGCGGATATCGTGTTTGCCGAGATCAGTCTTGATCCAAAGCTCAAAAATGCTGCCCGTCAGGCCGTGCGCGAACTCAAGCACACCCAGATCCCCTGAGGGCAGGCAAAGGAGCCGGGCCATGGAGAATGACGAAATTATCATCACAAAGGCAGCCGCGACCGCCGCCTCTATTGACGTCAAATACAAACGGGCTGCCTCCGGCGACAAGGTGATCCTCAAGCCCGGGCGCGACGAGGCCTTTTCCGCGTTCGCCCGGGCACGCCTGCAGCTCCTGGAGGACGATGCCTCAAGCAACGCCGATGATGTCCTGGAGATGCAGGCCATCAGAAGCCAAGTGGCCCATGCCAGGAAAACACAGTCCCTGGTGCTTGCCATCTACCGCTTCGTGGGCTTTTTGAACCGGTTCATCTGAGCGCCATGCTTCTGCTGCGGTGGCCATGACACAGTAGGGAGAAAGACTCATGGAACACGGCACCTATCTGGGTTTGACCTTTTACGGCGGGGTTTCCCTGGCCGTGTTCGAGGCCGGCGTTGCCTATGAACTCGTGCGGGCGGTGCAGTTCAGCCGGGCCAGGGAGGCCCTGGATGATCTGCACATCGATGTGATCACCGGGACCTCTGCCGGCGGGCTGACCGTAGTGCAACTGGCAGCGGCCCTGGCTGGAAAGAATCCGGACGGCGTGCTTTCCAGGATGCTCTCCATGTGGGCCAACACCGCGGATGTGGGCGAACTCCTTCCAGGGAAAGACTTCAAAAAACAGGGCCTGCTGGACAACCGGGTGATCCGAAGCGGCATCGAGGAGATGCTCAAGACGGCCAACTCCGGAAGCAGCACTGGATCCGCCCTGGAGAAGGACCTGGATCTGCTTTTGACCGTAACCAATTTCACGGGCCTGCGGGAGCCGGTCTTCCTGCCCCCGGAGGCGGACGGCGCCCGGGCCCCTGATGTCTTTCCCAGCATGCGCCACTGTGAATACGAACGATTCAGCGCCCGGGACATCAACACCCCCTCGCAGTGGCCCGGCCTCGTCCAGGCCGCGGCCTGCACAGCAGGCTTTCCCGCGGCCTTTCCCCCTGTCGTCAAGAAGAGCCGCTCCCTGCCCGGGGAAGTCCAGGATCGCTTCGTCTACCTGGACGGGGGTCTCAAGGATAACTGGCCACTGGGCGTGGCCCTGGAGGAGATAAGGCGCCGCCCGGCCCCGAAGCGGAAATACCTCTTTGTGGACCCGAGCGACACCGCCAGGGTTCCGGACTACGGTGGGCCGGAGGCACAGCAGCCGAGTGACGATCCCTGCAGCATCCTGGGCCGGCTCCTCAGCGTGGCCCGCTCGGACAGCGTCTACTGGGATCTGGAACGACTGCGCAAGACCAACAACCGCCTGGACATCCTCAAGGAGCTCTCCCCCCTGGTCTTTGAGCAGAAGGACCTGTGCAGGCTTCTGGGCGGCCTGCACAGCCGCGTGGCCGCAAATAGCTTCAATCACGAAGCCCGGGCCCTGTGGCTCATGATTCCCGGGTCCGCGGCCGGTCTGGACAGGCTGAGGCGCTTCTGGGAGAAGATCGACTCCATCCCCCGCTATACCCTGCGGTCCCGGGCCGAGGAATACCTGCGTCTCGCCCGGGACCTGGGCCGCATCACCCCGGAGACCTTTGCCAAACTGCACCTAAGCCTGGACCAGCCCCAGCCCTGGAACGGCTATTACCGGGCGGTCCGGGCCATCGAGGACCTGGCCCCCCATTTCCGAAACCTGCGCTTCAGGGTCTGGCGGGAACTCTACCGGCCTTCGAACGGCCGCAGGCCGATGCAGACCTTGCCCCGGGAACTCACGGATGCCATTGAGTCTCGCCTGCAGGAGCTGCTGGAGTGCTCCCTGCGCCTGCAAAAGGAACGTACGGCCCTGGCAAAAGCCTTTTTCCAGGAAGCCGGCCTTCCTGAATTCGAGCTCCAGCAGTTCTACGCCTACGCCGAGGCCATGCAGGTCCTCGAGTCCCTGGCCGGGCTCACAGGCACGGGCCGCATGGAAATCGGCCGCATCAGCCCCTTCGACATCTATGAACCAAGCGCCCTGATGCGGGATCAGCACCCCCTGGCCGGAGGCGCTCTGGGCGCCTTTGGCGGATTTCTGTCCAAGAACTGGCGGCTGAACGACTTCATGGTGGGCCGCCTGGCCATGCGCTGCCGGCTCTCCTCCGAAGGCCTGGTCCCTGAAGAGCACTTTCCGGATTACGTGGAGCAGGTCAGGCTCTGGGATGACAAGGTGGTCCAGAGCCTGGCCCCTGAATCCGAGGAACGCGGCATTGCCGAGGCCTTCCAGCGGCTCGGGCCAGAAGACCAGGGGCCCTATGGAAACGACTCCCAGAAACCGCAGCAGCTGCTCCTCAGGCCGGAAGACATGGAACTCTCGATCCTCGCCCCCGCCCGTTCCTGCCTGTACCTGCGACGCATCATCCGTTCCCTGCGGGGGCTCTTCAAGCGAAACCGGGAGCGCTTCCCCTACTCCATCCTGAACAAGGCCGGAGGTGTGCTGGCCTTCATCCAGGGGCTGGTCTGGCTGTTTGAAACAACTGTTTTTTACCGGCCCCGCACCAGGCCGGGCAGCTATTTCTACGTCCTCCTGCTGGGTCTCGTCCTGGGGCTCATTCTGGGCATTATCCTGGTCTAGCCGCGTCCGGCAAGAGGCCGGGACATCAGGACCTGTGCGGTTGGCCGGCAGCCCGCACCCTGAAACGGAATCAAGAGCCGGAGCAAACTGAACTCTTCACTCTTGCCACGGAGAAGCCATGAAGAAAACAGCGCTTCGTTTTGTCCAGGCCCGGTTGAACGCCAAGGGCCTGGATGCAGGCCCTGAAGACGGCCTCCTGGGACCGCGGACCCTCAGGGCTTTGGACAGGGTCGAGGGGATACCCGCGGCCTGGTCCAAGACCCGAAAGGCCGTGGCCTTTATTCAGCTCCTGGCCAAGGAGCAGGCCGTTGAAACCGGGCCGCTGGACGGCTACTGGGGTCCCCAGACCGAGTATGCCTTTGGGCATCTCCAGGAAATCCTTGTCCAGGGCAGGGAGCCTGAGACTTGGCGTCCCGAGGACCTCCCCGCCTCCAACCCCAACCTCTGGCCGAGCCAGTCCCCGCAGGACAACGTTGGCCAGTTCTACGGCGGAGGCGGGGAAGACCGGACCGCTTTGGGCCTGCCCTATCCGCAGAACCTGGCCTGGAACAAAGCCGCGGTGGAC
>CAZUMF010000374.1:0-4330 GCA_964621385.1 uncultured Desulfohalobiaceae bacterium | reverse complement strand
CAATAACAATCAAAGGATCTTATGAGCGAATACCAGTACTATGAATTCCTGGCCATCGACAGCCCCCTGACCACGGAGGATATGTCCGCCTTGCGCTCGATTTCGAGCCGGGCCAACATCACCCCGGTCAGTTTGAGCAACTACTACAACTTCGGCGACTTCAAGGGCGATCCGGATGACTTGATGCGGCGTTACTTCGACGCCCATGTCTATGTGGCCAACTGGATGACGGCTGTCTTCAAACTGCGCATCCCCATCGACGCTCTGTCACAAGAAGCTCAGGACATATTGGAGAAAGCAGAAGGCGACGTCCTCGACTACACGACCACCAAAACCCGCTGCATCATCACCTGGAGTCTGGAAGACTCAGAAGATTATGACCGCTTCGACATGGATGACGGGGAGGGCTGGATGCCCCGCCTTACTCCGATCAGGGACGAGCTGTTGCGCGGGGACTTCCGCAGTCTGTACATCGGCTGGCTGGCCGATTCAGCAGAGATGGATGACGAGCAACTGGAACCCGCATGCGTGAGTGGCTTGGGCAGTCTGACCCCGGCTCAGCAGGCCCTTGTGGAGTTCATCGAAGTCGATCCCGACCTTCTGGCTGCCGCTGCAATGGAAAATCCGGATATTCAAGACGCCGGACCGGCGGAGCAGGACGAGGATGACTGGATTGAGTCCTTGCCGCGTGACGAAGTGATCACCCTTCTGAAAATGCTCCTTGAGGGTGAAGGTCACAAGGCCGAACGGACGATGAAAAATCAATTCGCCGCCTGGCAGAGGGAGCAGCCTGGCCGTGAGAACTCGATTTCCCGCCGCAGCCTTGGTGAAATACGGGAGAACCTTGTAACGGCCAAGACGAATCGTTTAGAAAATGAACAACACAGGCGGAAACAGCAAGAGGAAAAGAGCCGCCGGGAACGGGAGGCCTACCTCAAAAACCTCTCCAACGATTTTCCTCAGGCCTGGAAACAGGTTCAACGCACCTTGATCAGGGGCTCGGGGATGGCTTATGACGAAGCCTGCCAAGCCTTGCTCGACCTGTCCGAGGCCTATGCCCTTGTTGGCAGGTCGAAGAGCTTTGAACTGAAACTGGAGGAATTCATGTCCGCCCATCAGCGGCGCAAGGCCTTTGTCGAACGCCTCCGAAGGGCCAAAATCTGGCGGGAGAAGTAAAGCCGCATGGCGATGGTATTTGCCTGCCCGTAGGGGTAAACCTTGTGTTCGCCCCTGAAAATTGTGTTCGCCCCTGATGCGGATTTTACGAATGAGCAGGAATGTTATGCCTCCGGATCACTATGCGCAAGGGAAAAGACGATCCATCCGGTTGCGGGGATATGATTATGCCCGGACCGGGGCTTATTTTGTTACCATTTGCACCCAGAATCGGGCATTGTTGTTTGGTGACACTGTGGACGGAGAAATGGTATTGACCCAGCCGGGCCTGATGGTTGAAACGGTTTGGAATGAATTGCCAAATCGATTTCCCCATCTGGAATTGGATGCGTGTGTTGTCATGCCGAACCACATGCATGGTATTTTTGTGTTGCATAATACACAAACGGTCGAACACAATACACAAATGGGCGATCACAAGGATCGCCCCTACGGAACATTGCCGGGGACGGTGGGACGGGTGGTTCAGGCCTTCAAATCAATCACCACGCATGAATACACGCGTGGTGTGAAACAATGCGGTTGGCCGCGATTCAAAGGGAAAATATGGCAACGCAACTATTACGAACATGTGATCCGAAGCGATGGCGAATTGAACCGAATCAGGAAATACATTGCAGAAAACCCGGCGCAATGGGCCCTGGACCGGGAGAATCCTGTGATAAAAAATGCACCTGGGAGGATCAACAGATGATGAGCTGAAAAATGAATCCTCTTCATTAGCGTCCATTCGCGTGATTCGCGGGCAAAATTCTTTTCCGTTGAAATCTATCAAACAAACATCGATGTGACAGCTGAAATTTCATTCACTTACAAATCAAGGAAAAAACACATGCCGCTTCTTACTATCAACCAGGACACCTGCAACCAGGATGGGATCTGTACCAAAGTCTGCCCTGCCGGACTCATCAATTTTGGAGCAGACGGCTATCCTGAACCCATCCCGGAGGCCGACGAGCTCTGCATCCGCTGCGGGCATTGCGTGGCGGTCTGCCCAACGGCCAGCCTCGTTCACCAGGACATCCACCCTGAAGAGTGCCCACCAGTTAGGCCGGAGTTCGAACTCTCTCCGGAAGAATGCGAACAGTTCGTGTGCTCCCGGCGGTCCATCCGGAATTACAAGGACAAGCCGGTGGAAGAGGAAAGGCTGGTCCGGCTGATAGACATCGCCAGATACGCCCCCTCCGGGCACAACACCCAGGGGGCCGAGTGGCTGGTTCTGGGAGACAGGGACGAACTGGACCGTTTGACTGGCCTGGTCGGGGACTGGCTCGGCTGGATGCTCGAAAACAGGCCGGAGGAAGCAGCACGGGTCCACATGGATCGGGTCTTGCGACGTCTGCAAGAAGGAGAAGACGTTATTCTGCGGGGTGCTCCGGTGGTCATCGTGGCCCATGCCCACAAGGACGACCCAGTAGCCCCCACGACCTGCACCATCGCCCTGACCACGCTGGAACTGGCCGCTCCGAGTCTAGAGCTCGGCTGCTGCTGGGCAGGGTACTTCAATGCCGCCGCCACCTATTACCGACCCATGCAGGAAGCCATGCCTCTGCCAGAAAACCACAAGAGCCTGGGGGCGATAATGGTCGGCTACCCGAAGTTTGAATATCAGCGTTTGCCTCCAAGGAAAGAGCCGCCCATCATCTGGCGAATGGCTGAATATTGATCTTAAAGAGTGTCTACTGACGATTACAAAATCAGGCCATACATAGATAAAGCCCTTAATCCAAGTTTTCTCGCAGCCATGAAGAGGCTCGAAGAAAGGAATCTAATAATTTAATGCACATCCATTTCCAGCTCCTGATTTTTTCAGGAGCTGGAAATGGATTTACAATGAGGTATCCACCAGCTCCGGATGACCATTGACCCATTTTTTAGACTTGATATCTGAAACCATGGTTTCGATCCAGGCAAGCCGGTCGGTGACGATTCGATAGACGATGGTCCCTGGGGTCATTCCCGTTCCTCCATGATCAGGGCCAGACGTTCCCGCTCCAGAGGCAGGAGGTCCCCAGCTCTGCGTAAAATGAACAGTTCGTATTCATCCGCCAGGTATTCATCCCGGCAGTACAACCGTTCGCCTCGAATGATGTTGGCAGCTACAAATGGATCCACTTCCGGGATGACCAGGAGATCGACCCTGGGTACGTTAAAAAAATCTTCAAGTTCCTGTGCGAGCTCCACTTTTTGCGAAACACTCAGACGAGTGGAGGATGCCGGTTTGACTCCTATATCCACATCAGACACGGAATCAGGCAGGGAGCCGATATGACCGGCAGCAATCGTTAGGATTTCCCTGGCCCGGCTGCCGAAGGCATAAACGGCCTCCAAATTATACCTATCGGCAAGCTCATGAAACATATTGTCCATAGAAATGGTCGTTCTCATAGTATGATTATAGCATAAATCAATATGATATCAAGGCATCATATTCAGCTTTTGAACACCGTTTCCCGATAGTACCTCAATTCACCGATGGATTCATGGATATCATCCAGGGCCAGATGCGACTTTTTCTTTTCGAACCTGGGCAGATCCGGATACCATCTCTTGACCAGCTCCTTAACCGTGCTGACATCAATTATCCGGTAGTGCAGAAACGATTCCAGATGCGGCATGTACTTGGTCAGGAATCTGCGGTCCTGCCACACGGAATTGCCGCAGAGCGGGGATTCTCCTTTTTGACAATGTTTGGATATAAAATCCAGGGTTCTCTCCTCTGCTTGGGAGCAGTCGTCATTTGAGGCCCGCACCTTGTCCAGCAGACCTGAATCCTGATGTTGGGTCCGGCTCCAGTCGTCCATTCGATCCAGAACATTTTCCGGATGATGAACAATAATGTGGGGACCCTCTTCTATTACGTGCAGATCGGAGTCAGTGATTATCGTTGCGATTTCAACGATGACATGCTGCTCCGGATCGAGTCCAGTCATCTCCAGGTCTATCCATACCATCAAATCGGTCATCCTTGGCCCCCTTTCTTGATATACTGATCCAATATGGATACTTACGGGGGAATAAATTGCATAGATGCCGCAATATAGTGCGTCGACTATAAGGATTTCAGAACAATGAAAACCAATTTATGGCGACCGTAAGTATATTTGCTGAAATTGTCAGCCCATGCTATCCGGTTTGGGCGCAGGACGTCAAC
>CAZUMF010000373.1:0-4350 GCA_964621385.1 uncultured Desulfohalobiaceae bacterium | reverse complement strand
CCGCTGCTTTGTGCATCTGGCCAATAGTGAAGAGTGGAAGGCCATGACAGGATCATTCCCTCCAACCTGGCTTCCCGAAGCAGAAGAGTACCACGAGGCCGGCCTGCCCTGGCTTGAGCTGTACCGTGAGGCGCCGGACATCGAGGCTGAAGCGCCCCGGCGATCCCGACCTGGCGGTGCTGAAGCAGAAAGAGATGACCTGGCAACAAGAGATAATCATGTTCCTTTTCAGCGACAAAGGGACAAAACCCGCATCCTCAAGGGCTCTACCCTGCTGGGCAAACTCAAGAGTCTGTTTTCCATGAACAACAGCTGAAGGAATGTGTATGACAGTCATGACACTGCACGACATCCTGGAGCAAGCCTTGCCAGGACGGACTATGGAAGAAAGTGTGGGCCTGGGGTTAGTCTATGCCGGAATACATTGGAAAAAGGATTTTCATTGGATGCCTTTTACCGAAATTACATGATCTATGTGGATAAGTAAGAAAATCAGTTTGGTATCGACTCCAGCCATTTCCTTACAAGCAGCCTTAGGAGGCGTGTATGCCGGAATCCAACGCTTTGCTTTTCCAACAGGCCCTGCCCATCTCCCAGACCCGTCCCATCCGGGTCCTGGGCATTGATTTGGGCACCACCAACTGCACAGCAGCGGAAATCAGCAGGGACCCGTCTGATGTGAAGAACCCCGTCAGTCCGGAATTCCTGGACATCCCGCAGCCGACCCTGGAAGGCAGCGAATACAGCAATACTCTGCTGCCTTCAGTCCTGGCCCTGCACCAGGGCAGAATCTATATCGGCGAAGGGGCCAGACGCCTGCGCGCCAAATGCGGCGAGCCGGATTCCGACGTGATCCCTGAGAAAACCATATTCTGGGAAGAAAAAAACTTCATGGGCGTGCCGCGGACCCTGCACAAGGCCCCCAAAGGCTATCAAAGCGCCAAGGAAATTGTCGGGCATATCGTAGGCTATCTCTATCAAACAGCCCTGGATGAAGACGAACGGCCTCCGGATAAGATTGTGGTCACCGTCCCGGCCTCTTTTCAGGTCGCCCAGCGACGGGATACTTTGCTGGCCTGTGAATTGGCCGGTCTAGACATCGAACCTGGGGATCTGTTGGATGAGCCCATTGCCGCGTTTCTGCATTTTCTGTCTTCTCACATCGGCACGCTGCGCCTCGGGCACCCCGGACAAAGCCTCAACTGCCTGATCTTTGATTTTGGCGGTGGGACCTGTGATACAGCCATCTTCCGGGTCAGAGTTCCGCACGCTGGAGAATCCCTTGAAGCAGCCTCATTGGCGGTCTCCAGGTATCACAAACTCGGGGGCGGCGACATTGACAAGGCCATTGTCTATGAGATCCTCATTCCCCAACTCATCAACCAAAACAAACTGTCATCTTTGGACCTCGATTTTGATACCAAAAAATACGCCTTGGAACCTGCCCTTCTCAGCATTGCGGAAATGCTCAAAATTGGTGTTTGCCGGGAAATTGACCGTCTGGATCAACTGGGCACCCAAAGAGATCCTGCAGAAATCATCAAGACCTATCCTGGGCGAATCGAATGCCCGCTGCCTGATGGACTCGATTTGCCCTTCGATACTCCCAGTCTTTCCGCGGATCAACTGGCGCAAGTCCTCAGCCCTTTTTTAGATACAGACATTCCATACCACACTGAAACCGAGTACCGCTGGACCTGTTCCGTGTTTGTACCCCTCCAGGATGCCCTGTTCCGGGCCGGTCTGAGCGAACAGAACATCGATTTTTGTCTGCTCGCCGGCGGCAGCTCCCTTATTCCGCAAGTGCGCCAAGCCCTTGGCCGGTTCTTCAAGGAGACCCAGGTCCACGCCCTGCCCGAGACAGACATGCAAACCGTCATAGCCGGCGGGGCCTGCCTGCACGCCTTTATGCTCCAGACCCTTGGCCGCAGCTTGATTCAACCCTGCAGCGCCGAGCCCATTTTCATCCAGACCGAATCCGGACCACAGAATATGATCCCGGCCCGGGCCTGGCTGCCCTATCCCGGGACTGGCGAGGCTGCTGAAAACACAACCCTCGTCGTTCCAGAAACCCATGTGACTGAACCGCTTCTGTTGCGCATCGAGCTGCTGGATGGCCAAGGCCGCATATTAGGCCGCCAAGCCTGGGAGATTGAACCGCCGGTGAACAAAGGAGAGGCCATTGCCCTGCAATATGCCATGGATGCCAATCAAAATCTGAACCTGCAGCTGCGGCTTCCCGGCAAACCTGAAAACAGAATCTGCGAGCTGGAACTGGAGAACCCGGCAACGTGCCTGGTCAATCCTCATTCCAAGCGCCAGGAGATCGTGGAGCTGGAAGAAGCCATGCGCACCCAGGCAATACCCCCGGACAAGCAGTCTGAAACCGCATTCCGCATAGCTGATTTATACCAGGAAATCGGACATCGGGAGAAATCCGTGAGCCTGTATCAGTGGCTTTTGCGCATCCAGGGCCCAAATGCCTTTCTCTTGAATAAAATCGGAATGCTGTACGGTGAAATCGGCGATTACACACGGGAAGAGAAATATTATCTCGAAGCAGAGAGATACTAGCAAACCTGGAAAGGCCCTTTGTTCAACCTGAGCCTCTCCTATCGCAGGCAAGGACGGTATGTGAAAGCAGCTTCGATCCTGGACCGGGCCTTGCAAACAGAACGAACAGGTCCCTACCTGGTGCTCAGAGCCACGATCGCCGAGGCCATGTCGGATATCGAAGGCAAGGAAAGCCTGTTGGATGAGGCCTTGCATCTGTTTGCCCCCTTGTCTTCGCTGAGTGATTGGGAGCTGTTTTGGTACAGCCAGGCCGTGCAGATGAAAAAACTGCCGGAGTTGGAAGAGCAGGCCAGAAAGGAGAAAAGGAAGCGCAGGCCGCAAGAAGAGATGGCTGCGGTTGAAGGTGTCCTGCCGGATATTACCTCTCAACTCGCGGGGGTAAGATCATGAGCGCAGAATGGTTGATCCCGGAACATAGCCTAACGCCGGAGCAGCAAAGGGCCGTAACCTTCTCCCCCTACAAGCCCAGAGTCGTCTTTGGACCTCCGGGATCAGGAAAAACCATCATTCTGGTCTATCGGGCCACGTATTTACAGAAGAACTATCAGATCAAGGAAAACCGATACCTGATCCTGGCATTTACCAATGCCTTGAAAGAGTATATTCAATCGGGCTTGAGGGATCTCGATATGGATCCTGCCCGGGTGCTGACCTTTGACAAGTGGTGCAAGACGTTTCATGAGCAACAAATCGGCACTCCTCCCAGATCAAAAGGTTCTGCCGACCCCGAAGCCACGCGGCAGGCTGTCCATGCCCATCTCACCCACACCTCCAACCAGAAAAAGCTTTTCGATGCTGTTTTGGTGGTTGAATGACAAGACCTGGAGCGTATCTCTTTTGAGATTCTGACGCGGATTTCAGAACACGTGACGGTGTTGATCGATCACAAGCAGCAAATCTATTCAAGCGGCAGTAATGAACGCGAGATCTTGAATACGTTTGGATTGCGCCGGATCAACATGGCCCTGCTCGAAGGATTCCGCTTTTCTCCGGCTATAGCTGAAATCGCTGCCAGCTTTGTCACAGATCCGGAGCAGGCAGAATATTTCAGGCGGTAGATCCGGACATGTCCGCGGGGAAAGGAAACGCCTCTCCTCTTTGTCGCCAGGGACTTTGCAGAAGAAATGGAACAGGTCATGACCCTCTTGAAAACCAGACAAACGCTTGGAGAACGTATCGGCCTGCTCCTGCCTGAGAGATGGCAGGTGGAAAAATTTCCTGAACTGTGTGCTAAACACGGCCTGGTGATGGAAGGCCCGCCCTTAAGGCTGCGTGGCCGTAAGACAGACTATCCGCTCTACGATTTTGGATCGGATCGGCCCAAGGTCATGACCTACCACAGCGCCAAGGGGCTGACCTTTGACACGGTATTCATGCCCAGGTTAACCCCTAGGCACTTTCGCGGAGGGTTAGCCGAAAAAATGAACGAACTGCTGTTCGTGGGTGTCACCCGGGCCGTGGGCTGGCTTTTTCTAAGCACAGTGCACAATGACATGATCGCTCCAATCCGATCACTCTACAACAAGGCTCTGCTTGCTCCTAAAGAAATTAATCTCACCTTGAAACACGGAAGATATGAACGGCAGGCGAGCTTGTTCGAGTATAATCGGAGCAAAAAGCAGGCAGAAAGGAAAGTACCGACTCAGAACATTTTCTGGGAAGAAGAAACGCAAAGCAACGCCTACGCTGACTTGTTCTGAGGAGTGCGGCCACCATTTTATTTAGTGCGTGTCGCAGAATTCAATTAGCCTGTGACCACCCTTTTGCAGATGTCTC
>CAZUMF010000372.1:0-4385 GCA_964621385.1 uncultured Desulfohalobiaceae bacterium | reverse complement strand
TTTCTTCCAACATACTGGTATTACTGAAGATTCCAGAAAACTGCCCTGAAAGTGAAGTTAAGAAAAAATATCCTGAAACAGTGCGTATCGTCTTATCCGGGCATTCCGACTCGCAGATGACCATGAAAGCAGTGCGAGTCGCACATCAGTACATCTCCAAACCTGCCGAGGCCGAAGAATTGAAAGCCAAGATCTCCAGATCCTGCACACTGTTCAGCCTCTTAAACAGCGGGCCGCTGGTAAAGGTGGTCTCTGGGTTGGAGAATCTGCCGACCTTGCCCGATGTGTATCAACAGGTCATGGACGAGCTGCAGCAGGAGGAGTCGTCTATTGGAAAAGTAGGCGCCGTCATTGCCAAAGCCCCGACCATGTCCGCAAAGGTCCTTCAACTCGTGAATTCTTCATTTTTCGGCATTCCCAGACACATTGAAAGCCCGGTCCAGGCCGTAAACCTCCTCGGTCTGGACACCCTCAAATCCCTGGTTCTGGCGGTAGAAGTCTTTTCCTCTTTCGATCCGAAAAAGATTTCGGCCGGGGTGCTCAAACGGATCTGGCATCACAGCGTCCAAACCGGGACCCTGTCCAGGGCCCTGGCCCAGGAAGAGGCCTTCGCCAAAGATGGTGTTGATGATGCTGCTATGGCCGGTCTTTTGCATGACCTGGGTAAATTGATTCTCATGGATAATTTTCCTGAGGGGTACACAAAGGTCCTGACTGCCGTCCGGGAAACAGGGAGTCTGGTGCATACCGCGGAACATGACGTTTTCGGGGTCTCCCATGCGGAAGTCGGAGCCTATCTTTTAGGTCTTTGGGGTCTGCCCCAGAGCATTGTGGAGGCAGTGGCCTTTCACCATCGACCAGGCCAGTGTCCCCTGGATCAGACCTCGCCGCTTGTGGCCGTGCATGTCGCCAACGTCATTTCCAAAAGCGAAAGCAAGGGCCGAACAGAAGATCTCTTGACTCTTGGCCTGGATCAGGCCTATCTCAAAAAAATCGGTTTGCAGGATCGAATTGAACAATGGATGGAAATCGGGCAGGAGGCCCTGAACAGCGAGGAAAGTGAACCATGACCGAGAAGATACTGTTTGTCGATGATGAGCAAAACATCCTGGATGGGCTCAGGCGGCAATTGCGCAAGACCTTTTCCGTGGAGACCGCCCTGGGACCGGTGGAAGGACTGCAGGCCGTGAACAAGAAAGGGCCTTTTGCCGTGGTGGTTTCCGACCTCAGAATGCCGGTCATATCTTTCGTTTTCTGACCAATCCCTGCCCCACCGAGGTCCTGATTAAGGTCCTCAAGAGCGGGATCGAACAGTATCAGCTGGTCAGGGCGGAACGGGAGCTTCTGGAGCAGACCCTCAACGGGAGCATCAAGATTTTGACGGAGATGCTCTCCATGCTCAATCCTGCGGCCTTTGCCCGGGCCTCCCGAATCAAGCGTCACGCCTCGGAGATCGCTTTTTTCAATTTCGGGGTGACCGAGCCCTGGAAGATGGAAACCGCAGCCATGCTCTCCCAGATCGGACTTCTGACCCTGCCCGGGCAGGGTCTGGAAAAACTGTACCAAGGTCAAACCCTGTCTTCCGATGAGCAGGAACTGTTCCACAGACACCCGCAGATCGGTGCTGAGTTGTTGCAAAACATCCCCAGACTTGAGGAGGTGGCGGAAATCATCCGCTGCCAGGATTTGAGCCTGGAGGAAAAGAATGGGGTTTTGCCTTTGGAATCGAGAATTTTAAAGGTCATACTCGACTATGACCTGTATTCCCATCAAGAAAAGGATACGGAAAAGGCCCTGGCCCGGCTCAAAGAGCATCCAGAGCGATACGAAGCCAAGGTTCTTGAAGCATTGGAGCAAAAACTGAAAAACGAGGGCCGGTATGAAGCGCGCGAGGTGAATGTCGAAGCACTGCGTCCGGGCATGATCATCAAACACGATGTCCACACTCTTCAGGGTCTGTTGCTTATTGCCGGCGGGCAGGAGATTGGTCCGGTGATCATCGAACAGTTGCGAAATTATAAACAAACGGCAAAAAACAGCCCTGAACCCATCCAGGTCCTTATTCCGAGCGTTTCAGAAAACACACGCTCTGCTTTTGGAGATGGCTCGATCCGGAGGGCACGATGAGGGTGATGGCCCTGGGTCGGGAGGCAATGGATACCGGAAGCCGGCCAATGTTTTCCCCGTCCACATCCAAAAGCACGTCTGTTGGCGACTCGGCGGCAACCGATCGGGCCTGGGACATGATCACCCCTGGAACCTCTCGTATCCTGCCGTTGTAGAGTTTGGGCAGATGGCGGACAATCTGTTGCAGGCTCAGGTCCGGGATGATCACCACCTCAAACAGGCCGTCGTTGATGCGGGCCTGCGGAGCAACCCGCATCCCGCCCCCGTGATACCGGCCGTTGGCCACCGCGAGATTCCAGACGGTGTGGACCTGCTCCGGCCCATGGTCCAGGCGCAGGCGTATGGCTTTGGCCTTGGAGAACAGCAGGGTGAAGCAGGTCGCCCAGAGAAATGCCACGAGCGGGCCGAAGCGCTTTCGGCTCGTGTTGACCCGCTGCACAACTTCCCCGCCCACACCAAAGCTGGCCACATTATGGAAATAGCGCTGAAAGGGATCGCCTGTGGCAGGGTGGTAGGTGATACGGCCGATATCAAGCTGTTGTTCCCGTCCTCTGCTCAAGACCTCCACAGCGGCGTCCACGTCCCGGGGTATCGGAACGGTTTTGACCAGATCACAGCCGGTTCCATTGGGAATGAAGCCAATGGGGATATCCGCCGGTGATGATGACAGGCTGCAGACCGCGTTGATCACCTCATTCAGGGTCCCGTCTCCGCCTATGCAGATCAGGCTCCTGGCGCCGTTGCGCAAAGCCTGCCCAGCAGCCCGGCAGGCATCTCCCGGGCCCTGGCTGACATGTACCGGGAGATCACCAAAGCAGACTGTCATCCGGCAGGCAAGCCGTTTCCAGGTTTTTCCGGCTGATCCATGACCAGCCCGGGGATTGAGCACAACAGCCGGATTGTCCATCGCGTCCCTGGCAAGTCTTTATCCGGGCTGGGAGGATGTTCTGTGCTGAAAGCCCATCTCCAGCGCCTTCAGGTTGAGAGCAACGATTTTTTCGGGCAGGTAGCGTCGAATAGAGTTCTGGAGGACTTCAAGCGAAAACGGCGATTCCGGGGTGGCACTCAAGGCCCCCAGCAGGACGATGTTCGCCGCCCGCACCGTCCCGGCTTCGGCGGCCAGCGTCTTGCAGGGCAGGAAAAAGCAGGCCGGGGAACAGTCCCGGCATTGGCTCTGAATGTATTCGCGTTCCGGATAGGTTTCCAGCCCCGTGGTTACCCCCACGGGGTAGGTGGGGTCGCTGTTGCTGATGATCAAGCCTCCGGGACGGAGGTAGGGCAAAGCCCGGAGCGTTTCCAGAGGCTCGAACCCGAGAAGGATGTCTGCTTCCCCGTGGGTGATCCTGGGGCTGGCATAGCCGCCCAAGAGCAGGGTGGACTCAACAATACCCCCTCTCTGGGCCATGCCGTGGATCTCCCCGGAACAGACCTCGATGCCCTGATCCAGAGCGGTCAGGGATAACAGATTGGTGGCGGTCAAGGTCCCTTGACCGCCGACGCCAGCCAGGAAAAGCCGCATCCTGCTCATGAAGCGCTCCTTTTTCGGGTCTTGATGGAGGAACAGATCTGCACACAGAACATGCAGCCGGTGCACAGGCTTTCGTCGATCTGGACGCTCTGGTCCTGCACAAAAAACGCGGGACAGGCCAACTCCTCAAGACAGGTCCGAACCTCCGGGGTTTGTTCGGCCACATAGGCGCAGATCCCTTTTCTGGTCTGCAGGGTTCGCTGGGCGAACAGAACGCAGGGCTCCTCGGCAATGATCACCCGGACCCCGCTCAGCTTCTTGAAGGCCTCAAGGGTTTCCAGGGTCTTTTTCAGGTTCAGGGGTTTGATTTTTTGGACCTGGTCCACACCGCAGCCTTTGACCACCTGTTCAATGTCCACCCGTCTCGGATTGGGGCCGTGCCGGGACTGTTCCACTCCGGGATGGGGCTGATGCCCGGTCATGGCTGTGGTTTTGTTGTCCAGGACAATCACCAGGATGTCATGACCGTTGTGCAGGGCGTTGATGAGGCCGGTGATGCCGGAATGGAAGAAGGTCGAGTCGCCGATGTAGGCGATGACCGGCTGGTCAGTGACCCTGGAGACCCCGGTTCCTCCGGAGATGGATGATCCCATGCAAAACAGGAAGTCGGCAGCCTGAAAAGGAGGGAGGAACCCCAGGGTGTAGCAGCCGATGTCCGAGGAGGCCACGGCCTGATCGCCGAAGACTCGACGGACGGCGTAGTAGACCGCGCGGTGGGAGCAGCCTGCAC
>CAZUMF010000371.1:0-4413 GCA_964621385.1 uncultured Desulfohalobiaceae bacterium | reverse complement strand
TCCATTCTGAAGCGGCTTTTCGCAACGGCCTGAAGGCCATCCTGGAAGACTCTTTTGACGTGACCGTCAAGCGCTATGAGGATTACGATCATGAAGGACAGGTATTCGGCCGTCCGGATCAGATCGAAATGGATCTCATTATCCATAATGGGACCTTGATTCTCTGTGAGATCAAATCCTCCATGGATAAAGGGGGCGTGTACTTATTCTGGCGCAAGAAGACATTTTATGAGCAAAAACATGGGATAGAGGTCAGCCGGGCCATGGTGATATCACCCATGATCGATGATCCAGGCAAGCGCGTTGCCCAGGACTTGGGCATCGAGACCTATTCCTATGCCGACAGTGTGAAACTTTCAGATGATAAATGAAAAAAACCAAACGAAGCCTGGCTTTTCCAGGAGTGACGTACCTGCAAAAAGTCGAAAGCAAACGATTCAAGTTACTCAATGTTCTTCAACGACAGAATTTTGAAAAAGGGAAGTTGGAGCAGTACAGAAACGCTTGAGATGGTTCTGTTGTGATCACAAGAAGAAAACCTCAGAAACATTCTTCGTTCCAATCCAGGTTCGGTTTGGAGCTTGATCCCTTTTCCCCTTCCACAGGAGGGGAGAGCTTTTTCTCCAGTACCCCGCCTTTTTCCGACCTTTTGTCCATTTTCACCAATCTGCTGCATGGTTCGGACCCCCTACTGCTGGTTCTGGCCGAGCAGGGCGGCGGCAAGACGACCATGCTCAGGCATTTTTTGACCACAACCCGGCAACCCTGGAAAAGACGCAAAATCCGCTCTTCATTGTCCAAGAATCAAAACCGGATCTTTACGTTCCAGCTGCGAACGGAAGGACTTCCCATCCTCCTTGTGGATGACGGACATGATCTGCAGGCGTCTGCACTGCAGCGCCTTGTCCAGTTCACCCGGGGATTCGGATCGAGTCCCCGGATCAGACAACTCATCCTGTTTGCCGAGCCGAAGATCCTGGGGGTCTGCGGCAGGATGTTCCGGCACCTTGATGCCGTTTCTGTCCAGAAGATGTATATTCCCACGTTCAGCGCGGAACAAACCGCTGCCTACCTGCAGTCCCGGCTCGCCTTGGCCGGGTATACAGGCAGGTCTCCTTTCAGCCGCTCCAGGGTCAGGGCCATTCACGCCTCGGCCGGAGGACTGCCCGGCCTGATCAACAGGGAGGCCCGGCACTATTTGATGCAGGCCGCTTCCGGGAGCGGGAGGTTCCGGACCTGGCTCGGATTGAATCCATAACCTTCAGGACCATTCGTGCACCGCCATGTTTCTTTTCAAACCCATCGCCATTGATCTCTGTCTGGATGTGGGTACGGCCAATACCATCGTGCATGCCGAGAAGCGCGGCTATGTGGTCAATCAGCCCTCGTATATCGCCATGGAATCGGATGGAGAAGTTGTGGCCCTGGGGAGCAAGGCCAAAAAAATGATGGGGAAGACCGTGGCCGCGGTCAATGTTGTCCGGCCCCTGGCAGATGGAGTGCTCGCTGATTTCGATGCGGGCGATGCCATGATCAAAGGATTTATCAAAGCGGCAAAGATTCCCAAGTTTCGTATCGGCAAAGTCTTGATGAGTGTCCCCACGAATATCACCGGGGTGGAAAAAACCGCGATAATTGCCTCTGCCAAGTCAGCCGGGGCCAAACAGGTCTATCTTGTTGCCGAGCCCATGGCGGCGGCCATCGGAGCCGGCCTGGACGTCAAAGGCGAGTATGCCAATATGATTGTGGATATCGGGGGCGGGACAACGGATATCGCGGTCATCAATTACGGCGGGATCGTGGTGGACAATACCATCCGCATTGCCGGGGACGAGGTCAACACCGCCATCGTGGAGTATTTTCGAAAAGAATACAACATGAAGATTGGTGAGATTACCGCAGAAAAATTGAAAATGCAGTTTGTGGACCTGGCTGGAAAATCAAAGGCCAGACTTTTTGCTTTCAAGACCCTGGACCATGTGACTGGAAAGGCGAAAAAGGTCGAGTTTCCAGTCCTGTCCTTTCAGGAGAGCTACCGGGAGGTCATCGACCGCATTGTTGCGGCCATACGCCATGTGCTGGAAATACTGCCGCCGGAACTCTCCTCGGACATACTGGACCGCGGCATTCTTTTCACCGGCGGCGGGGCGCTGTTAACCGGGCTGGACACCATGGTTCGCGACACAACGAATCTGCATGTCACCAAGCCTGAAAACCCCTTGTACACCGTGGCCGAAGGCACCCGAAAAATCATGTCCCGGCTGAAGCATTACCGGGATATCCTTTTGTAGGGGAAACGATTGCCCAACATCAGTGTTTATCCATTATTCTCTTGTATAAAAATGTGTTGCTCCGAATCGGTTCGAAAGTGCCAATTTTCAATTGAACCGTGGACCCTCATGATGCGCTCGCGTACAATCCTAATCATATCGTTTTTTCTGACCCTCCTTTCCGGTTGTGAACTGCTTGCGGATTCCCGAGCGCTGTATCCGCCGCAGGAAATCGCCGTGTTAGACGATCCTGACGGGACCCTGGGGATTGGGCAGGTTGCCTCCTTGGAAATGGACTCGAAATTCACCGTGAAATCCTGCAACCGCATGTCTGCAGGATTCAGCCGTTCGTCCCTGTGGGTTCGTCTTTCTCTCAACAGGCCCCGGACTGCCGGACCCCTTGTCCTGGAAGTGGCCGCCCCCTGGATGGAGGCAGTGACGCTCTATCTGCCCCGCCGGGACGGCGGCTGGCTGGAGCAGTCCACCGGGCTGAAGCTCAAACCGTCGTTGCGGACAAAGCCTGGCTTTGTCCTGCCTGTCCCTGCACAAACCCCTAGAGACAAGCCGGCCTATCTGCGTCTCAAATCCGAACTTTCGCTTAATGCCGGACTCAGGCTCTGGACTCGATCCGCATTCGAAGCACACACCGTCAAAAAGGCGTATGTCTTTGGCCTGCTTTATGGGATCATGGGGGCCATGCTCCTGGTCAACCTGGTGATTTTTCTGGCCACCCGCGACCGGGCCTATCTGTACTATATTCTTTACCTGGCCGGCATGATCGGTCATCAGATGTGCCTGCAAGGCCAGATCCTCTTGTTGACGCATCGATATTGGACCCTGGTGCCTCAGCTCAGTCTCGGCCTGGCCGCAGCCGTGTTTTTCTTTGGCGCGGCCTTTTGCCGGGCCTTCCTGCACGCGAAACTGTACGCGCCCCTGTCCAACAGGCTTTTGCAGGGGGTTCAGGGCGCTGCGGCGGTGCTTTTGCTTTTCAGTCTGGCCGGCTTCATCTGGTGGGGGACCTGGCTGGCACATATCCTGGCTCTTGTCGGTCCGGTCATCGGCATTGCGGCCGGGATCAAAGCCCTGCGCATGGGGTTCCGGCCGGCACGCATCTATCTGCCGGCCTGGATGATTCTCCTGCTCGGGAGTATGGCCTGGGGGGCCTGGAGCATGGGGGTCCAGTTTTTCAGCCTGCTCCCCCAAACTACGCTTACCTTTGCCGCGGCCTTGGAAAGCATGCTGCTTTCCCTGGCCCTGGCCGACCGCATCCGCCTGCTGCAGCTCGAGCAAAAGCAGCTGGCCCGACGCGAACGGCGGTACCGGCATTTGAGCCTCACCGACGAGGTGACGGGACTCTTCAATGTGCGCTATTTCTGGAGTAAACTCGCAAGCGAAGTCCGGCACGCCCAGGACCTGGAGCAGGATCTGTGCATGATCATGCTGGATATCGATGATTTCAAGCGCATCAATGACAGCTTTGGGCATACGGCCGGGGATGCGGTCCTGGCTGAGCTGGGACAGTTGCTGCAAGATCAGGTTCGGCCCCCGGATTCGCCCTGCCGCTACGGCGGTGAGGAGTTTGCGCTCATTTTGCCGGGAACCGAAACAGCAGGGGGATATCAGGTGGCGGAACGTTTCCGCAGGACAGTGGCCGGCCATGTTTTTGAGATCGGCGACGGCCGCAGCGAGCAGGTGACCGTCAGCCTGGGGGTGGCTTCGCTGCAGCCGGGCGATGATGCCAGACAGCTCGTCAACCGGGCCGATCAGGCCTTATACGCGGCCAAGGACGCCGGCAAGAACATAACTATGGCTGAAACAAGGTGAATGCTTCGATGTTCGACGTTCGAATTCTGCAGGAAAAGCCGCTGGCAGTGAGAGTTTCTTCACTCGAAAATCTTTTCATCCGGCGCTTCCGCCTCGGCGGCATCGGCCTCCGGATCCCGAATCTTTCCTGAGCCTTTGTTTTTCCAATACTCCTTGTACCACTCCGAGGCGATGATCATGGACATCACTTCGTTGCTGCCGGTCCAGATGGAGGCCAGGCGCAGGTCCCGGACAATCCGCTCCACAGGATAGATATTGGTGTAGCCGATGCCGCCCATGACCTGCATGGCGTTGTGCACTGCCTTCTGGCAGGATTCGG
>CAZUMF010000370.1:0-4418 GCA_964621385.1 uncultured Desulfohalobiaceae bacterium | reverse complement strand
TCGCCGTCAGGGCACACCTGCAGCAAAATACGTGATTCGTGATTGTTATGTTCCTCGGGCCTCTGGCCCGGGGAACATAACAATCAGTGCATGACCAGATCCCCAAAATAGGGGAAGTTCATGACATTGACAATGGGCAGAATGTCCAGGTTGTCCTTGCCGGCCCAGGACAGATGCTGCCAGTGCAGGGGAACGAAAGCCGCATCTTCATAGAGGATCTTTTCCACTTCCTGGAGCATTTCGGTCCGCTTGGCCCGGTCGGTTTCGCTCTGACAGGCCTTGATCAGTTCATCCACCTTGGGATTGCAGTAGTTGCCGCTGTTGTACTGGCCGTAACCGGATTCGGTATCCGGGCACATGAGCAGAAATTCGGTGTAATTGGCCGAATCTTCAGTATCCGGATGCCAGCCGATCATCTGGATGTCCGCGACCCGGTTGTCGAATTTCTCCCAGTACTGGGCCTTGGGCATGGTCTTCAAATTGGCCTTGATGTTGATCCGGCCAAGCATGGAGGCCACGGCTTCGGCAATTTTTTCATCATTCACATAGCGGTTGTTCGGCGCGATCATGCTGCATTCGAAGCCCTCGGGATACCCGGATTCCTTCATGAGCTGCTTGGCCTTTTCCAGATCGTATCTGGGCTTCAGGGATTGTACATAGCCGAGATACCCTTCCGGGGCCTGCTGGCCGGCGGGGGTGGCCCGGCCCTTCATGATCTTTTCCGCGATGCCTTCATTGTTGATGGCATGGACAATGGCCTGGCGGACATTTTTATCCGCCAGTTCCGGTTTGCGCTTCTGATTGAGCTGAAAGGTGATGATCCGGCTGCCCTGCATGGTGGCCAGCTGGATGCCTTCGGTCTTTTCGATCCGATTGTAGTCCTGGGGCGGAACCGGCTGGATAAAATCCACATCGCCTGAAAGCAGTGCAGCGACCCGGGTGGCGTCCTTTTTGATTGGCGTGAACACAATCTCGTCCACATTCCCCGGAGAATCGGTATCCCAATAATCCTCAAATCGAGTGAACACCGTTTTCACCCCCTGCTCCCGGTAGGTGACCGTATAGGCTCCGGTCCCGGACTCATTGGTATTGGCGAAACTGGTCCCGTATTTGACGATGGCGTCTTTCCGATTGCCGTTTTCATCCAGGCCGATATAAAAATTGCTGTCCATGGGAAAGATGTAGGTGGCCATGTTCAGCAGCAGGGGATACGGCTTGCTGGTGACAATATCCACTGTGTATTGATCGATGATCTTCACCCCGACAAACAGGTCAAACAAGCCTTTGAAGTCTTGACTTTTTTTCAAACGATTCAGGGTCCAGCGGACATCCTTGGCCGTAAAGGGATTGCCGCTGTGAAAGGTCACCCCTTTGCGCAGGTAGAAACGCATGGTGTTTTCGTCTATACGTTCCCATTTGGTGGCCAGCCTGGGTTCGAAGGTCATCTCCTTGGTCCAGCGCACCAAGGGATCAAACACCATGTGCGAGTACTGCAGCATGCCTCCGGAGAGCTGGTTGTGGGGATCCAGTGAAACCGGATCAGCATCCATAGCCAGGTTCATTGTTTTGGCCTGGGCCATGCCGCTCAGGCCAAAGATCAAAAAAATCCCGAAAATGACTGTGCACAGCTTTTTCATTGCATACCTCCTGTTGTTGAATCATAAAAAACCTGTTCTCGCGAACAGTTGCAACCCGAGAAAGCCCATCGCAAAAACACGATCCCTTATATCAGATATTTTTGTGCATTGCAACGGTGTCCTTGCAGACAAACAGCCGGCACGTAACCGGGATGGAACGTACGAACCCGAGCTACCGGCAAAAAGGGGCCGATAGCTCGGGTTCATACGAGAAAAAAATCCGTCAGAAATAGGCCTGGTCATACCAGGCCGATTTCGGATCAGTGCCGCTGGAGGCGATGCTCATCCGTGCGCAGGCTGTTGAGCAAGGCGAGATCCACCCCCTGCCCGCAGAAAATCTCGGTTGACTGGACATCGATCAATGCCTGGGGCAGCACTTCATCCATATGCTCCACCTGAATGATTTCCAGGTCCCGCAGAATCTCTCGAGGCACTTCCTTGAGGTCCTTGTTGTTTTCCTTGGGGATGATCACCTTGGAAACCCGCCCACGATGGGCCGCCAGCAGTTTTTCCCGCAACCCGCCGATGGGCAGCACCCGTCCCCGAAGCGTAATTTCTCCGGTCATGGCCACATCATTATCCACCGGGATGTTCAACAGGGCGGACACCAGAGCGGAACTCATGGTGATGCCCGCCGAAGGCCCGTCTTTGGGCGTGGCCCCTTCCGGAATATGGAGGTGGATGTCCACTTCCTTGTGAAACTCCGGCCGCAGCCCGAAGAGGCTGGCCCGGGAACGGATATAGCTCAAGGCGGCCTTGGCCGATTCCTGCATGACATCGCCGATGGTCCCGGTGACCTCGATCTTGCCGGTTCCGGACATGACCACCGCTTCGATCATCAGGAGTTCGCCGCCCATCTCGGTCCAGGCCAGACCGATGCTCAACCCGACCCTGGCTTTTTCTTCACGTTCCTCAAAGCGATACTTGGGCACGCCCAGATAGGTGTGCACGCTGTTCTTGTTGACCAGGACCCGGCCCCCGCCCACATCGTCCCGAACGATCTTCTTGGCGACTTTCCGGTAAATGGAGGCCAGCTCGCGTTCCAGGTTCCGAACACCGGCCTCGCGCGTATAGCGCTGGATCACTTCCTGGACCGCACCATCGGAAATATGGACGTTGTCTTCCTGCAGCCCGTGCCGCTCCCGTTGTTTGGGCAGGAGGAAAGACCGCGCGATCTTCATTTTCTCTGTTTCCAGATAGCCGGGCAGACGAATGATCTCCATTCTGTCCCGCAGAGCCCAGGGGATGGTCTGCAGCGTGTTGGCCGTGGTGATGAAAAAGACATTGGACAGATCATAATCCAAATCAAGATAATGATCGCTGAAGGCAGAATTCTGTTCCGGATCCAGGACCTCCAACAGGGCCGAAGAGGGATCCCCCCGGAAGTCCGTGCTCATCTTGTCCACTTCATCCAGGCACATCACCGGGTTGTTGTATTCCTTTCTCTTCAGGGACTGCAGGATCTTTCCCGGCAGGGCCCCGATATACGTCCTGCGGTGCCCCCGGATTTCAGCCTCGTCCCGGACACCCCCCAGGGACAGACGAACAAATTCCCGGTCCGTGGCCCTGGAAATGGAACGGGCCAGGGAGGTTTTGCCGACCCCTGGAGGGCCGACAAAGCAGAGAATCTGCCCCTGCAGCTTTTTCACCAGGGACTGCACTGCCAGATATTCCAGAATCCGTTCCTTGGGTTTCTCCAGGCCGAAATGGTCTTCATCCAGGATTTTGGCCGCCAGATCGATATCCCGGCTTGTTTCCTTGAGGGTGTCCCAAGGCAGATCAAGAATACAATCCACATAATTCTTGACCACGGTGTACTCGGCCGAGGACGGTGGAATCTGTTTGAGTTTGGCGATTTCCTTGCGTCCCTTTTCCTTGGCCTCGTCCGGCATGGCTTTGGCTTCAAGCCGTTCAAGGAGTTCATCGACCTCCGCCCCGGTATCGGTATCGGTTCCCATCTCCTTTTGAATGGCCTTGAGCTGCTCGTTGAGATAATAGTTCTTCTGATTGGTCTCGACCTGCTCCTTCACCCGGGAATTGATCTTTTGTTCGGTCTCGGAATACTCGATCTGATTGAGCAGCAGGGCGTAAGCCTCTTCCAGGCGGGAGAGGGGGTCCAGGGTTTCCAGGACATTCTGCGCCTTTTGAAAATCCACCTTCAGATGGGACATGATCATGTCCGCCAGGCGTCCCGGATCCTCGATACTGTTTAAGGTTTTCACGACCTCTTTGGTCAGTTTTTTATTGATCTGGGAAAACTTCTTCACGCCCTTCTGCACAAGATTGATCAGGGCGGCGCTTTCCGTCCCTTCGGCACTCTGTTCAGCAATCCGCTCCACCTGCACCAGGGGAAAGGACTGATCCTCGTCAAACAAAGGATCCTCTCCGTTCCATCCGGCCCTGTACAGTCCTTCGAACAGGACCTTGATGGTTCCGTCAGGCATGCGCAACATCTGGAGTATCTTGCAGACAACCCCGACATCAAAGAGATTGTCGCAGGCCGGTTGCTCGTCAGCCGGATCTTTCTGGGTCACCAGGAATATCTTTTTCTCGTATCGCTCCAGGGCCTGTTCCACAGCCTGGATGGACGCTTTGCGGCCAACGTACAATGGAGCGATGGTCTTGGGAAACATGACCACTTCACGAAGCGTCATCAACGGGATGGTATTGCTCCCGTCAGGATCGCCGATCACGAGCGTTTTGTCCGTCATATATATCCTCCAATGATATTTGCAGCCGAAGCGGCTGCAAATATATATTTTTGATCAGTGTTCACGCGGT
>CAZUMF010000369.1:0-4421 GCA_964621385.1 uncultured Desulfohalobiaceae bacterium | reverse complement strand
CCCTCTTTGCTCTCTGATAGCTCTGTGACTCAAGTGAGTCTTCGAACGGGCGCGGAATAATTCTTTGAAAAGTGAACAAAAGAAAAAAATGTCCATGCCTTCCAACAGATTTTAGAAATTGATAAAGAGTTCCAAAATTTGGAGGTTGTCATGTATTTCGCTCTCATCCTCATCTGCGCCGCCATCGCGGTCGGGCTGTTCTGGTACGGCCGGGTCAAAGAGCGGCGTCTGGCCGTTTTCGGGGGTCTGCTCTTCGCCCTGGCAGCTATCGTGGCCTTTTCCCTCCTCGATTTCTGGGGGGAGTTTCTGTGGTTCAAGGCCCTTGGCTACAACCAGCGCTTCTGGACCTCGATCACGGCCATGCTCGGCCTGAGCCTGGCTGGATGCCTGCTCGGGCTGGGTCTGACCTGGGCCCTGTCCCTGCTGATTCCTGTCTCAAACCGGGGCACCCGTCTCCTGACCCGATTAATCGGGGCCTTTATCGGCATTTTCTGGGGATACGGCCACTGGCAAACCTAGCTCAAGTATTTTTACGGGGCGGTCACGGAAAAGGCCGATCCCTTTTTCTCAAAGGATGCCGGCTTCTACCTCTTTTCTCTGCCCTGGTATGACGCTTTGCACCAGCTCCTGTTCCTTCTTGGACTGATCATGCTGGCCGGGGGAATCATCCAGTTCCTTCAGGTGACCCAGGAAGCCGGTCAGTCCGGTCTGAAAATGAAAGAAATTCAGGACAAGCGCAAAACGAGCCGTCAATTCAAAGCCCTGTACATTTTTGCCGGCCTTTTCCTGCTGGTTCTGGCTCTGGGCACCTTTCTGGAGCGCTATCACCTGCTCTTCTCAGAAATAGGCGTAGTTCACGGGCCCGGCTGGACCGATATCCACATCAGACTGCCCATGTACTGGCTGCTCATCATCTTTTACCTGCTGCTGGCCGCTGTATTTTTCTCTGGTAAGTTTCTCGATCCGATCCGCACACGCTTCCAACGCAGGGGACTACCCGAAACCCAGTCCCATCTGGCTGTTCTGGCTTCGGCCGCCGGCCTGGTGGTGGTCGTTTTGTTCGTGACCCAGACCCTGGTTCCCAAGACCCTGCAGTGGCTCCTGGTGGAACCAAACGAAATCACCTATGAACGACCATACATCAAGCATAACATCGATTTCACCAGACAGGCCTTCAAACTGGACAAGGTCGAGGAGCGCGAGTACCCGGTCTCGGAAACGTTCAATGCCACCATGGTTGAACGCAATCAGGACATCTTCTCCAACATCCGTCTCTGGGACTGGCGGGCTTTGGAGTCGGTCTTCGAGCAGTTTCAGGAGATCAGGCTCTACTATGAATTCGACGACGTGGACATCGACCGCTACACCTTTGGCGGCTCCTACCGCGAGGTCATGGTTTCGGCCAGGGAGATGGAAATCAGCAACCTGTCGGAGCAGAGCCAGACCTTTGTCAATCGCCGCTTTATCTACACGCACGGCTACGGCATCACCATGAACAATGTCAGCGAGTTCACCCCCCAGGGACTACCTCATCTGCTCATCCGGGACATCCCCCCCAAGAGCCGCTATCCCGAGCTGGAAGTCAAGCGGCCCGAAATTTACTACGGTGAGTTGACCACGGCTCCGGCCGTGGTCAACACCCGAGAAAAAGAATTCGATTATCCCAAAGGGGAGCAAAACGCCTATATACGGTATCCCGGGAAAGGGGGTGTGGCCTTGAGCAACATCTGGCGCAAGTTCATCTATGGCTGGATGTATGACGGGACCAGGTTTTTCCTGTCCAACTATCCGACCTCGGAAAGCCGCTTCATGTTCCATCGCCAGATCAGGGAGCGGGTTAAGACCCTGGCCCCTTTTCTCGAATTCGACCAGGACCCCTACATCGTCATGGCCAAGGGACAGCTCTACTGGATCATCGACGCCTACACCACTTCGGAAAATTATCCCTATAGTGAAAATTTTTCAGCGGAAACCTTCAATCTGACTTCGAAAGCCCGGCCACAGGACCATCCCCGGGCCTTGAACCGCAATCAGATGTTCGGCATGAACTACATCCGCAATTCGGTCAAGGCCGTGGTCAATGCCTTCAGCGGGGAAGTGGACTTCTACATCTTCGACCCTGACGACCCCATGATCCGGACCTGGGACAACATCTTTCCCGAGCTCTTCCAGGAAAGAGAAAAGATGCCGGATCACCTGGAGCAGCATGTCCGCTATCCGGATCAGATGCTTCAAATCCAGGGCCTGGTTTATGCCAAGTATCACATGACCGATCCCACGGTCTTCTACAACCAGGAAGATCTCTGGGTAAGAGCCACCGAGAAATACCGCAATCGGACACAGCCGGTGCAGCCCTACTATATCATGTGGGAACAGCCCGATACCGACAACCTGGAATTCGTGCTCATCCAGCCCTACACACCCAAGAACAAACAGGTCCTCATCGGCTGGATGGCCGGTATGTGCGACGGCGAGAATTACGGCCGACTGCTGGCCTATAAGTTCCCCAAGGAAAAAAGGATACTGGGAACGCAGCAAGTGGAGACCAAGATCGACCAGGACAGCTACCTCTCCGGCCAGCTCACCCTCTGGGACCAGCGGGGGTCAAACGTCATCCGGGGCAATGTCCTGGCCATTCCCATCGAGAAAACCCTGATCTACGTGGAGCCCATCTACCTCCAGGCCGAAACCGCGGCTTACCCCGAGCTCAGGCTGGTGGTCATCATGCACAACGACCGCCTGAGCTATGCCGAAACCTTTGACCAAGCCCTGGAGCAGCTCCTGGAGGCCGGCGAACCGGAGAAGGAGGTCCTGCCCGCTGTCGGGACCCGCAACATCGAGCAGCTCATAAAACAGGCCAATCAAGCCTTTCAGGATTACCTCCGTCTCCAGAACGAGATGCAGTTCGAACAGGCGTCCAAAGAGTTGAAAAAGCTGCATCAGACGCTGCAGCAGCTCATGCAGCGGTCCGGGGACAGTGGGCAGGGGGTGGAGGGAAACCAGTGAATCAGTGAATCGGTGAGTCAGTGAATCGGTGGGCATAGGGCATAGAGCATGGGGCATAGGGAAGAGGGTAGATGGCAGATGGCAGATGTCGGAAGTCGGAGGTCAGGGGGGAGAGGGGTGGCCAGTGGTCAGTGGTCAGGGGTCAGTGGTCAGTAGTCAGCCCTGCCTCTGGCAGGGCTGACATCTGAAGAACTTACACAAAAACTGGAGGAAACAATGTTTCTGGAAAAGATCAAATCAGAGGGACTGTCCCATCTATCCTATCTCGTCGGTGACGGGGGCTATGCTGCAGTCATAGATCCCCGGCGCGACTGCCAGGTCTATCTTGACCTAAGCTACAGAAATGGAGCCCAGATCAAGTACATTTTCGAAACACACCGCAACGAAGACTATATCATCGGATCGCAGGAACTGGCCGAAATGACCGGGGCAGTCATTTATTAGGAGATCAAGTCATGCTCTATCCCGCCCACGGAGCGGGGTCTGTCTGCGGCGCGGGCATGGCCGACCGCGACTTTTCCACCCTTGGCTATGAGCGCTTAAACAATCCGGCTCTTCAGTTCAACAACAAAGCAGACTTCATCCAGGCCAAGATCAGGGAAAGACATGTCAAGCCGCCGTATTTCTCCAAGATGGAGGAGTATAATCTCAAAGGCTCCCCGCCCGTCGAGCCGGTTTTTCCTCCGAAACCCTTCCAGGCCGATCAGTTCGAACAAGCTATGCAGGACGGGATGCTGGCCGTGGACATCCGAAGCCCTGAAGCCTTTGCCGGGGCCTACATTCCCGGAAGCCTGGCAATCCCCCTGGAAATGCTTCCGGTGTATGCCGGTGAAATTCAGAGACGGATCAGGGATGAAGAGGAGTTCATCCTTCTGGATGTCAGAACACAGAACGAATTTGAGCAGGGCCATCTGCCCAACGCCCGGCATATTTTTCTAGGCGAGCTTCCGGACAGACTGCAGGAAATCGGTTCTTCCCGACCCATCACCACTTTTTGCGGCAGTGGCAAGCGGGCCATCATAGCCGCATCTCTTCTCAAAAAGAATGGCTTTCAAAATGTCGAGGACTGTCTCGGCTCCATGCAGGCCTGCGCAAAGGGGGTTTGTGAAATCGTCAGGGAGTAACCAAGGCGGATCTGGGACAGTGGCCTCCCATGGGCCACATCGGTGAACCTTTTGATGTGGCCTATGCCGTTCTCTATCCGGCTTCGGACGAGTCCAGGTTCGTCACCGGAGCCGGCATTCTGGTTGACGTAGGTTTCACCGCCAAGCAGACAACCGGGAACAAAGATGTGCATCAGGAAGAACTTTGTACTATGGAATCCGGCACCAGCATCATCCTTCTGACCATCGGCGCGCTGCTGCTCCTCGGGCTGGTGGCCGGCTATCTGAGCCCCAGGCTGCATATCCCCAGGG
>CAZUMF010000368.1:0-4449 GCA_964621385.1 uncultured Desulfohalobiaceae bacterium | reverse complement strand
CCCTCCGGTTCTCAGGCAGGGGATGGGTGGAGGCCCACTGCGGGATGGATCCCTTCTCTTCATCTTGTGAAACCCGGGCCAGCATCTCCATAACGTCGATCAGCTCCCGGGGGTCCACGTTCACGTTGCGCATGTAGCGCACGCCCAAAATATCTGCCTCGGTCTCGTCTTCCCGGCTGAACTTTAAGAACAAGAGCTGCAAACCGGCACGGGCCGCAGGGGCAAGCCCCTTCAGCTCAGGAGCAAGGATCTGGGCCATTCCGAACCCCACCTGCGCCAGAACAGACTTGCTCATGCGGATCACAGTGTGTTTGCCAGTGACATGAGCGATCTCATGCCCCAGGACTCCTACGAGCTGGGCTTCATTCTCGAAGTAGGCCATGATCCCCCGGGTAACGTAGATAAATCCGCCGGGCAGGGCAAAGGCGTTAACCGCCTCATCGTCCAGAATGTGGAACTCCCAGGGCAGATCGGGCCGCTCAGTGGTGGCTGCGATCTCCTTGCCGAGGTGGTCCACATAGGTCTGCAATTCCTTATCAGGATAGAGCTTCATGGACCTTTGGATCTGCTCGTTGACCTGTTTGCCCCTAGCGATCTCCTGGGACTCGCCCATAAGGGTAAGATGTCTCTCACCCGTGGCCTTGACGGTCGTACACCCAGCCAGGAATAGAGACAGAAGAAGCAACCAGAGCAATGTGCTGCATATACTGTTTGCTTTTTTCATGGGTTCCTCTGGAGCAACTTTAGAAAGAGCTCATTTTCTTCTTCAGGACGCAGAGGAGCGCACTTCACCCATTTCATAAACACCTCCCCTCTCAGGTTGGCCTCGCCTGAGACCTAAACCGGCTAGAACGTTTTCAAAAAACTTTTCTCACTGATATGAGAATACCGAAAAATTCCTTGACCGGCAAGGACCATACGAATACATTACCGGACAAAGTTGACGACGAGGGAGAAAATATTTGCTCAGGCCCTGCAGGATTTCGCCGCATTGAAAGGCCGGTTGAAGACAAGCCTCTTTGGCGCATTCGGCTCTCAGGGACTGAACAATGCCTATATTATGCTGATGGCCATGTATCACAAGCATTTCCCTTTGTTTGAAAAGATACTGGAAGAACACGGGAATTCAATCAAGAAAATGCTTGCAGACAACCCTCGGAGTCAGAGGCAGGGAAGGTGATGGTGAATGTGGCCCCAGGCAGGTTGTCCACTTCGATCCGTCCGCCCATCTCCTCCACGAGACCATAAACAATAGCCAGACCGAGGCCGGTTCCCTGGCCGACATCCTTGGTGGTGTAAAAAGGATCGAAAA
Organism: uncultured Desulfohalobiaceae bacterium; assembly: GCA_964621385.1. Taxonomy (GTDB): domain Bacteria; phylum Desulfobacterota; class Desulfovibrionia; order Desulfovibrionales; family Desulfothermaceae; genus JAABTT01. Next base: position 3,137 of record CAZUMF010000368.1, on the reverse strand, counting down.
TCCTGTGGATTTGGTCTTCGCTGATGCCCGGACCGCTGTCCTGGATGCTCAGAACCAGTTCATGGCTGTTCTCATCGTATCTGGTCTTGAACAGGATCCAGCCCTCGCTACCCACTGCATCCAGTCCATTTAATATCAGATTGCTGAAGACCTGTTCCAGGGAGCCTGGATCACCGGCAAAAGGAGGCAGATCTTCCTGGAGGTCGGTTTCCAGTCGGATTTTCTTCTTATCAGCTTGGACCAGAAAGAAATCCACAAAATTTCGGATCTGCCTGTTCAGGTTACAGCGGATTTTCTGCGGATGCCGGGGACGGGCGAAATCGAGAAGCTCCTGGACAGTGGATTGGGCCCGTTTCGTCTGCCGTTCGATGACCTGCAGATCCTCACTCTTTTTGCCATCCGGGAGTTCATCCTTGAGCAGATTGATGTAACACTGGATCGTCCCCAGGGGGTTGTTTATCTCATGGGCCAGACCCGCGGCCAGCTTGCCCACGGAACTGAGTTTCTCGGCCCGCTGCATGCGGGCGGCCATGAGCTTTTCCATGGTCGTCTCCCGAATCGAGCAGACGACCTGATCCCCTTTTTCCCGGCCCACATCGGGCAAGGGATAGAGACTGAGCTGAAAGAACCGGTTTCCCTGAAAGGAGACCTCTTTGGACCAGGGCTGCTTCTTGCGGATGGTTTCCGCAATCGCGCTTGGTTCGTGTGTATCGGTGACGTTTTTCAGGCCCAGGACCGTTTCCAGGGATCTTTTCAACTCCGGCTGTTCGCCGGTTTGGAAGATGGATCTGGCCCCCTGGTTGGCCAGGACAATGCCGGAGCCTTTGTCCAGGAGCATAATCGGATCGGAAATGCCCTGAAAAACAGAGTCAAGGAGATTCTTTTGCTGGAGCAGATTGTTCAAAGTCTGGATATTTTCCAGGGCCACTGCCAGCTGTTCTCCGAAGGCGAGAAGGATCTGATCCGAGACCGCCGGCTGTCCGGTTTTTGAACTCGGCAAGGATACCCCCAGGACTCCCCAGAGCTGATCCCTGGTTCGAACCGGCACAAAGGTCAGGCCGTTCTGGGAGATGATCCGCTTTTCCAGAGCAAAATCAGGAAATGATTCCGGAAGCTCCGGGTATGCTGACTCAATTGGATACTGATAGACCTGCGTTGAATATTGGGTGCAGTAGTAGATGATCCGTTCCGCCTTCAGCCGGTCGGCCAGAAGTTTGAGGACGATCCGCAGCAACTGCGCGGTATCGCCGCTGGAACGAAGTCCGTTCAGGATATCGATGAACAGCTGAACATCGGCCCTGCGTTCGATAACCTCCCGATCCAGTTCCAGGGTTCTCTCCTCTACCATGTTCTCCAGGTTATCGGCATAGTTTTTCAGCTGTTTTCTGGCCTGGGACAGATCGGTGGCCATCTGGCCGAGCCCCTGGATCATCTCGTCGACCTCGATATGTTCATCCTTCTTGAACAAGTCAGGGGGTGTCTCCGCCGGGAAACTGGATTGAAAGATGCGGCCCAGTTTCTGGAGCTTGTCCACCACAAGCCTGCGGAAATGGAACTGCACCAGGGAGAAGAAGAGGAGAAGGGCCACCAGGTACAAGAGAAGGTAGGCAAAGGTCGAATCCTTGATGTTTTTCACGGTCTGCTGCAGGGGGAAGCCGATACTGACGACCCCGGCCGCCTGGCCCGGTTCGTGGCCGAATCCCCCCTCACGGCCGTATCGCGCGAGAAGCTCCCGGGGGGCGTCCACGGGACTGCCGTGGCAGTGCAGACAATTCGCTTTGAAGACCACCGGTCTGGCCGTGAAGTAATACTTCTCGCCGCGAAAGTCGACCATTTTCTCCCAGCGCTTCCGGTCGGGATTCTTCTGAAAATGAGTGATCAGCTTTTGTTCGAAGTCGTTGGGTCTGCTGTCCGGATTTCTGGGGTTCAGGGCCACCCTGCGGTATCTGAAATCGGTCTTGCCGGTGGCGGTCTCCATGATTTTTCTGGAAATATAGGACGAGGACATGGCCTCCAGGACGAAGCGTTCCTCGGGGAGTTCCTGGAACATCTTCGGCCGGAGCTCGTTGCGGACATAGCCCTGGACCGCATTGACCTGATCGAGCATGGCGTTGGCCCGGTCGCTGACCTCTGTGATCACGATATTCTGAAGGTGTAAGAACAAGATTCCGGCAAAGAGAAATCCCATGACCAGAGCGGCCGCAAGCAGGCCGATGATAAACCGGGTCTGCAGACTGAGAGAACGAAACAAGTGCATGTGTTTTCCGGGTTTTTATGAACGTTAGACTCTGGTGAATCTTGCACCTGAGGCTGGTCCCTCAATATAATCATATATATTTAATAGTTATATGTCAGCTGTGCCAGAGGCAGAGCTGACTTCTGGTATAAGAGTGAATCAAGTCGTGAGGACAGTCAAGTCTTTACCGGAAGGGTGTGATAGCTGAAATGGGCGCGTGGGCCGGAGGGATACCAGTGAAATGGTCCTTCCGGCCCAGAGTAAAGATAATTGTGCCCATGGACCGGAATTTTTTCCTCCAGATTGCAGGGTCAATACTCGAACTCGAGTCTGCGGTGGATGTAGTAGGGATGATACTGGATCATCCAGAAGGGAATCGTGGAGTAATCGAAATCCATATTGATCGTCATCAGTGTTCCCTGCTCCGGGCGGTAGGTTTTCTGTATTGCCTGGTGCAGCTTCTGGTCAAGTTCGCCTAAGCTCCTGCCTGAGACTTCAAGGCTCTTACCCCGGGCGATCCAGTTGGTTCCGTCATGGATAAAGGACATGTTGATGGTCTGCATGGAGTCTTCCTTATATATTGCTAAACTTCACAACAGAAAAGACATCAAGACTGATCCAGCTGGTTGTGCATGTCTCTACACAGGCCGTCGGGGTGAACCGCTCTCCCCGACGGCTCATTTTCGTTACGCTTAACCCACTGTGGGTGGAACCATGCCGTGATGGAAGATCCAGGCCAGGATCCAGCCAATGGGGATGATGATGATCAGTAGGGCCAGGCCGTAGATCAAGGCCAGCCTGCCCATCCCCTCCTCGGACAGTTTCCTGAAGTCCGTGACCAGGCCAATGCTGGTGAAGGTCAGCATGAAGAAGAACTTTCTAAGCGGTCCTTCGACCGGAT
>CAZUMF010000367.1:0-4467 GCA_964621385.1 uncultured Desulfohalobiaceae bacterium | reverse complement strand
AAAAGCCTCTTGTCAGGGATTGCTTCGGCGAAGACGCCTCGCAATGACGGGTTACCGCGAAAGTATGTCGGTAAACAAAGTTTCCTCCTTGATCAAACCGGCAATGAAGGAATTCAGCATCAGATTATTGGCACATTCTTGTATTTGCAATGATTTTCTATAGACATGTGTCAACCCTGCCAGCGGCCGGCGCTGACATCAGAAACAGTTCGGCAACCCGCGGGTCAGGAGCCGAACATGGGCCTTTTCCTGTTCAGACAGAAAAAACAGGGCCTGCTGCTGTTCAGGATCACTCGCTGTATCTGCCAGGGTCCGGTAGAGATCATAGGCCCGGTACTCCAGTTCCAGGGCCAGTTCCGACAGGAACAAACAGGAATTGCCGCTGTTTCGACGCAGCCGCTCCAAGGCCGCCTTCAGATCCCAGCCGCCCTCCACCAGATCTCCGCTCAGGTTGGCGAAATAGGTCTCAAAAGCCTCCATTTCCCGGGTTTTGCTCAAAAATCGGTAAATAGCCCGGGCATGGGCGGTTTCCATCTTTGCGAGTCTGACCAGGGTGGCTTCAATGGCCAGGCCGGCACTTTGTGCAACCATAGCCTCATACAAGACAGAGGTCCCCTTTTCCATGTTCATGGCCTGTTCAAGGGCCTTCTCCGGATCATCCATGCCCTGCAGCGCCTCGAATTGCGGAAATTCGTCCAGAACCTTGCCCTGCCAGCCGGAAATCCCGCCCACCAGATTAGCGATGGACCCGTTGACCAGGCCGCTGTCCCTGGCCAAAGCCGCCCCCATACTGGAACGCTTGCCGCTGCGGCAGTAAAAAATCAGGTCCCGGTTCTCAGCCAATTCATCCAGGCGGCCTTCGAGCTCGGACAAGGGCAACAGCTTGGCCCCTGGGATGTGACCCGTTTCATATTCCTGCGGCTGCCGGACATCAACAATCTGGTAGTCTGTTTCCGTGTGCTCAGACAGAAACTGCTCAAGATCTTCGGGATACAGAGTATGAATCTCCATATTGGCCTCCTCTTCAGAGCTTCTTACAGGACGCGTAAATCTGAAGGATTTATTGGACATCTTGTTATATTTCTTGCCTCATTATTTTAGAGCGTTAAGGTTCGACGACGTAATGTCGGTACGAGGCCTCCACTTGGATTCCATTTGGGAAAAAGGTCTACCCACTTTGCTTTCGGGCCCTGATCACGTACACCGGATCACTGGCCGGCAGTTCTCCGGCCCGGGGATCATCCTGGGGACGCCACCAGTTGCGCATGGAATAGGTTTTGAAATCATCCAGTTCGGATCTGCGCTGCAGGCAGTCCAGGACCCAGCCCATTCTCTCAAACTCGTGCAGAAAAAGCCAGAACCTGGTCACCTTGGGCGGAAACCAGCGGTTGGACAGACTGATCAGGAGTTCGCCCCCCGGCTTGAGCACCCTGGACATTTCAGCCAGGACCTGATCCGGGTTCAGGAGATATTCAATGGACAGACTGCAGACCGCCGCATCAAATGCACCATCGGTAAAGGGGAGCTCGGAACGCTCGTTCAAATCCTGGATACGTCTGTGCTGCAGCTGCGGATTGTGCTCCATTTCCGCCTGATTGAGTCCCAGTCCCGTGACCTCCAGGTCACGGTCCTCCGGCAGATGGGACTGCACGCTGCTCATGAGATCCAGAACGTTCGACCCCTGCTGCAGATACCCGGCGTATTCCTGCCGGATACACCAGGAGGCCTGCCTATCCACATGGGAAACCAGTCTGGGCGCTTGATAAAAGAGCGAATCCTTGGAGGGGTCTTCGCGCTCATCTCCCCCGGCGACATGAAAATCCGTGGGCTGATTCCTATATCGGGCCTGCATGCCGGGTCCCTTTTCCGCAGCGGTTTCCACCCAGACATTGATCCGTCCTCCCACATCACCCATTTTTTCCGCCACATCCAGAATCCGGACCTCCACCTCCAGCTCTTTCCCGGCCAGGGGATGATTTAAATCCGCCTCAAAACTCTCTTCATCCAGGCCGATCACCCGAAACGGATACTCGTTCTGGGGATAGATGCCGGCCACATTGAACAGAAAGCCTTTGGGATAAAATCGTCCCAGGCGTGGTTCGATGTCTTTGGAACCCGGTCTGAACTGCGATCGCTGCAGGATCCGGACCAGGGAGGACTTTCTGTCTTCAAGGGCCTGTCCCGGAGCATAGGACAGCCTGATTCGATCCCCGATGCCCTTGCCCAAAAGCTCCTGCTCCATGCCCGGCGGAAACATGTCTCTCCAGATATTGGCCTTTCTGGCCAGGTAGCAGTCCCGGTGCTCGGCCTGTTCACTCCGCCACTTCAGGCAGATCACGAGGCTCGCCAGCGATTCCTTGTTCACAGTGTTCGTCATAAAGGCGCCTTGTCTTTGGGTTTCATGGTGCATTGGCCTGTTTGCTTGCAAAGCCGTTTTCCAAGCGCATGCCATGCCTATATATGCAAAAAACAGACCACCCCGAACAGGCACTCCCCTGCCCTGCCTGGCCAGAGGAATCTGAACGAACGTGAGACATGATTATGAGACATGTCTTGTGCCCAAGGCTCTGTTTTCCAGTTCGAGTTCAGCTGCAGACTCCGGTGAAACCGCCTCTGGGGGCAAAGCTGTCTGCTTTATGAATCACTCCTTGCGAAATACGTCCCTTTGCGCTATACAGACACAAAGGTCACCGCTTCGCAATCAGCTCCTTGGTTTTGTAAATTCGTCATAATCCGCAGCCCATCACCTGGAAAGGAGAGCCTATGAAAACACCACGATTGTCAAAAAAACGAATTGGCCCAACTCTGATCACATTCCTCGTCCTGATGCTCGTCCCCCTTGCATCCGCCCTGGGAGCAAGCCATACCCTCAAGGCAGTGAGCGCCTGGCCCAAGAGCGTGTATGAAGTCCAGAATTATCTGAAGCTCATCGATATCATCCAGGACAAGGTGGCGCAGGACTACCCTGGGGAATTGACGATTCAGTATATCGGCGGTCCGGAGGTCTTTCCCAACAGAGAACAGGTCGAAGCGGCCCGGAACGGCCTGGTGGACATGGTCTTCACCACGGTTGGCTATTATGTCTCCGCCCTGCCTGTGGTGGACGGCCTGAACCTCACCCGGCTCACCCCCTGGGAAGAACGGGAGCAGGGGGTGAATACCTTCCTTGAAACCCTGCACCAGGAAGCGGTCAACTGCTTTTACCTGGGACGCATGGGATCCGGACTGCCCTTCAGTCTGTACCTCAATGAACCGATCTCGCAGGTCGCCGATCTCGAAGGGATGAAAATCAGATGCTCTCCGAGCCACATCGCCTTTTTGAAGGATATCGGGGCCATGCCCCAGGTCATCCCGCCCCCGGACGTCTACACCGCTCTGGAAAGGGGCGTGGTTGACGGCTTTATCTGGCCGGCCGGCTTGATCACGGACTGGGGATGGCACGAAGTGGTGGAGTACATGGTCAGACCCGCCTTTTATGAAGCCATCAACGTGGTCCTCGTCAACCAGGACACCTGGGAGGAGCTGCCCCAGCACCTGCAGGAGCTGATGATCGAGGCCGAGATCGAGGCGGAGGAATACACCCTGCAGCGGGCCCGGGAGCAGATCAAAAAAGAACATCAGATCCTGAAGCAGGCCGGACTGCGCTTTATCGATCTGCCCGACCAGGAAGCCGAGACCCTGAAAGGGGCCGCCTATGACGCCCTCTGGAAGCAGGTCATTGAAAAAGCGCCGGAGAACGGTCCCAAATTGAAATCCTTGATCTCCAAGCATAATTGAGGGTGCCGGGCACTCTCAATGCTGCTGGTCAAATAATCTGCTTGCACCATGCCCAGAGTCAATCAGACATCCAAAAGAATCCCCAGCCTGCCGGGGCGGCTGTTCGACGGATTGAACACCGCCCTGGCCGTCCTGGCGGGCCTGATCCTTTTGTTCATGACCGTGTCCATCAGCACCTCCATCCTGGCCCGGGCCTTGGACATCCCGTTTCCCATCTGGATCGTCCAGTTCAATGAATACGGTCTGCTCTGGCTGACCTTCCTGGCCACGGCCTGGGTCCTGCAACGAGGCCGCCATGTGAGCATCGACCTGCTCACCCGGAAGGCCACGGGACGCTGCAAGCGCTTTCTGGACCTGGCCAGGAATGTGGTCTGCGGCGCATTTTGCGCCGTCCTGTGCCGGCAGAGCCTGGCCGTGGTCTGGGATCACTTCCAGCGGGGCATTGTCGACGTCAAAGGGGTTGATGTGCCCAAGCACCTGATCCTGGTGGTCATCCCGGCCGGCTTCTTCCTGCTCACCCTGCAGTTTTTCAGAAATTTGGTCGCCTCGCTTGTGAAAAACAAAGAAGCTTTCGAGGATGCTCAACAGAAAAACGTCTCCACAGGACTCTGAAGGATGTCCAATTTGAAGAATACCCGGTGCTTTTCCGCTACTACTTTGTCATTATCCATGCATGGCATTACGACAAAA
>CAZUMF010000366.1:0-4492 GCA_964621385.1 uncultured Desulfohalobiaceae bacterium | reverse complement strand
TACCCGTTTTAGAGAAGGTCCGACCTCAACCCCCAAGAATCGACCCAGGCAGGCCCACTGTTTCCTATGCGGCCCCTTGAAAATGATGCATGATATGCGCAAAACACTCGTGTCTTTAGGATTTGCCCGGCGCCGGATTCACCAGGAACGCTTTGCCCTCTGAAGGGTCATGAAAGATCAAGAATTCAAGCATAACGTCTGAACAAAAGGAGAAACACCATAAAAAAAGCCATCTGCCTGTGTCTCATCCTGGCCTGCTGCATTGTGAGTCTCGAGGCCCTGGCCGAGGCCCCGGAATGGTCCGTGGACAAGGCACATTCCGGCATCTATTTTGACATCAGACATATTTATTCCACAGTCCGGGGGCAGTTTCAGGAGTATTCCGCAGACTTTCATTTTGACGCCGAGGATCTTGCCGGAAGTTCCTTCGCCTTTGTGGTGCAGGCCGAGAGCATTGACACCGGCATCCGCAACCGGGACAACCACCTCCGATCCGCCGATTTCTTCGACGTGTCTGCATTTCCGGAACTCAGCTTTCAAAGCACGGAGATCGTCCATGTTCAGGGCCAGGAGTATCTGGCCAAGGGGCGATTGACCATCAAGGACGTCAGCCGCACCATGAGCGTCCCCTTCACCTTCTTCGGGGTGACCACGAGCCCACTCCAGAAAAAGGTCCAGGTTGCCGGATTTGAAGCAAGTCTGGACCTGGACCGCCTGGAATACACAGTGGGGACCGGAAAATTTTTCGAAATGGGAGTCCTTGACCGGAAGGTCCGGATCTTGATTTCTCTGGAAATGCAGCGCCCGGGCCAATAAGGAAGCTGCAGGGAGATGCACGGTCATCTGCGCAGGGTTTCATCCTCGTTCAGAAATCGCTCCAGCATGCCAGGAATGAAGGGTTTCGTGCTGTAAAAAGTCAATCCAGAAAACCTGTCTCCTTCGCTGCCTTTTTCGGAGAATCTTCAACAATTTTATTCAGGTAGTTGCCGTGATTCCCAATCCGCTCATCAGGACATGATGTCAGAACAAAGAAGGGATCGTTGAACCCAGCCCTTTGCTCTCTTCGGCCACGCCAATAAAATGGCCTTCTTTTCTGGTTTGCTACAGCCAGCAGACGGATTTCGCTGGGTCGGACAGAGTAGACGAGAGAGTATGGGAACTTCAGTAGAGGCTTTTTCCGCACGCCTCCCCTCGTAACTTAAATACCATTGGGTCACGGGGTTCCTCCTGGTCAATGGTTTGATGCAGAGCGAAAGGGGGCGAAAACATCTCAGCCGCCCAAGTAGCGGGGGGATGGTGAATGTCAATGCGGGAAGCGTTCAGACATCAGGGGTTTTGGATAGCTCAGACTGGAGTCAAAGGTCTCGGCAGAGATCAGTTTTCCCCGGGGATACTGCCTTGACAAAGTCCGCTTCCTTGCCTATCGCAGGAGCTGGTTTGAGCAGTGGAAGGGAGTGACTGTTTCCTGAACAGAAAAAAGTTTGAGGGTCGACGCGTATGAACACTCACCCAGAGCAGGATTTTCCCAGAAACTTAGATGTTGATTTCATCCGGGCCCAATACCCGGTTTTCAATAGGCCTGAAAGCGCCCGCTGGGCCATGTTCGAAAACGCCGGCGGCTCGTATGTCCCACGGCAGGTCATCGATCGGCTTCAGTATTTTTTCACCTGGGCCAAGGTCCAGCCATATGGAGGATTCGAATCCTCAATCCAGGCCGGCGAAGCCATGGATGCGGGCTATCGGGCCATGGCGGATCTTTTGAACTGCGCTGAGGACGAACTGACCCTAGGGCCCTCCACGAGCCTGAATTGCTATGTCCTGGCCCAGGCCGTTCGCCCTCTGCTCAAACCCGGGGATGAGATCGTAGTCACCAATCAGGATCACGAAGCCAACATCGGCTGCTGGCGACGATTGGCGGAATTCGGAGTGGTTGTCAGGGAATGGCGGATTGATCCCAGGACCGGGGAGCTCTCCATCGAGGATCTCGACCGCCTGCTCAGTCAGCGAACCCGTCTGGTGTGCTTCACCTTGTGCTCCAACATCGTGGGCACCATGAACGATTGCGCTCTGATCTGCGAAAAGGCCCATCAAGCCGGGGCATGGGCTTTAGGGGACGGGGTCTCTTTTGCCCCGCACCAGGTGCTGGATGTGAACGGAAGCGGCCTGGATCTGTATCTGTTCTCCACCTATAAAACCTTTGGGCCTCATGTCGGGGTTATGTGGGGCCGGCGATCCGTCCTGGACGCGCTTCAGCCCCAGGGTCATTATTTCAACTCGGCATTGCCCCATTACAGATTCAATCCGGCAGGTCCCCAGCACGCAGAAATCGCAGCCCTGGCCGGTATTGGAGAATATATCCAGGCTGTTGACGAACATCACTTCGAGAACCCGGAGCCCGATGCCCACGCCCGGGCGGCCCGGGTTTTCAATCTGTTTGCAGCCCACGAGACTGTCCAGGCCAATCGAATCCTCTCCGCCATCCAATCCATACCAGGCGCCCGCATCATGGGTCAGAAAGAGGCCCAAGCCGGTCGGCGGGCCGCCACCATCGCCTTCACCCTCCAGGGGGTCCCTTCAGGCGATGCGGTCAGCCAACTGATTCGAAATGAGATCGCCGTCAGGAACGGTCACTTCTATGCCCTTCGCTGCCTGGAAGGTCTCGGGATTGATGATCCCAAGGACGGCATTATCCGCATCAGTCTGGTTCATTACAATTCAGAGGACGAGGTCAGCCGGCTGGTCAAGGCTCTGGAAGGTTTGTTTTCCCGGGAGAGGAGGACCGTATGAATCATTCCGCCTGGATGACACTTGGTCCCGACTTAGTCCCAACTTGGTCTTGAACATTCCGGCATTCCATTTTCATCTTACTTGACAGATCGGGTTTGACGCGAATTGTTCAGCTGACGCGTATGCTGTCGCCGGCCTGAATCGTCCCCCCCTTCAGGACCCGCACGAAAATTCCTTCCCGGGGCATGACGCAGTCGCCCGCCTGTCTGTAAATCGCGCACCTGTCATGACAGACTTTCCCGATCTGGGTTATCTCGCAGACAGCTTCAAGTCCGATCAGCAGGTGAGTCCCCAGGGGCAGGGCAGGCAGGCTCAAACCCTGGGTCGTGATGTTTTCGGCAAAGTCACCTGGACCGACCTGCAGGCCTTTGGCCTGGATCTTCTGGATACTTTCGATGGCCAGAAGACTGACTTGGCGGTGCCAGTCCCCGGCATGGGCGTCTCCCTCCAGGCCGAATCCGGGCTTGAGGATTCCCTGTGCTATGGCTTTCTTCCTCTCGCCCTTTTGCTGGCTGATACTCACGGCCAGGACTTCTCCCCCTCTTTGCTTTTTTTCGTTTCGGTTCATGTTGACTCCATTGCTGTGGAAGCGTCTTCATGGCAGCACGACTCACGGAACAGGTTCACGCTGGTCGATATTCGGGTCAGGACGTTTTATGGAATTGCTGCCTGACGCTCGTTTCAGGATGATTCCTGAAGATCTGATTCATCAGCCATTGATTTTCTGCAGCAGCCAGGCCATGTTTTGTCCGAGCAGTTTCATGGTTTCGAGGCCCTCGGCATCCTGCTCCACATCGCCCTTGTCCCGTCCGATGCCCATGTTCCAGTAGTTCGAGCCGGGAATGATCATCTCAGAGATGAGGAAAAAATTATGCAGCGTGGTCAAGGCATGGATACTGCCGGCCCTTCTGACAGCCACGACACCCGCCCCCACTTTGCGCCGGAACATGCCGCCGTTGGCCTTGGCCACATACCCGGCTCTGTCGATCAGGGCCTTCATTTCCGTACTTACATCCGAAAAATAGGTGGGAGTTCCCAGGATGATCGCGTCGGCCTCGAGCATTTTTTCAAGGCAGTCATTCAAGGCATCCTTGGTGACTGAGCAGCGCTGATCCTTGTTTTCAAAGCATTTCCGGCAGGCGATGCAGCCCTGAAGATGCGTTTTACGCAGATTAAAAGTTTCGGTTGCAATATCTTTGTCTTGCAATTCCTGAAGCACGGCGTTGATAAGGATTGAGGTGTTTCCGTTTTTGCGGGCGCTACCTCCAAAAGAATTGCCTTTTTGCCATGCCGCATGGCGATGGCCTTTGCCTGCCGGCCTCTTATTGCTTGTAGGCAAAAAGAAAACCAATTCGTGAGCTTTCGTGGACAACCATCTGCTTTCTTTTTTTTTCAAAGTATCAGTGGAAGACTACCGAGAACTTATCTCCAGCAATAATTCACATGGGCTCATTTGACAAGAGCACACTTAAGTCCTTCTTCATGGAAGACGTACCTGCAAAAAGTCGAAAGTAAACGGTTCGAGTTACTCAATGTTCTTATAATCATCTGAATTTACTGACCTCTGCAAAAGGATTTTTTGCAGCCGCATCATGGAATAGCCCCCCGATGCCGCCCACCGGCTTGAACTTCCGCTCATCTTAGCCCCTGTGTTACAATCCCAAATACTTGGCAACAATCGTCTTCATGATCTCATTGGTCCCGG
>CAZUMF010000365.1:2242-4519 GCA_964621385.1 uncultured Desulfohalobiaceae bacterium | reverse complement strand
CCCGAATCTCTTCCATGGTCCTCAGAATCTGCAAGGCATTCTCATAGACCGGGGTGTCCACCATCTTACCCTTATAGGTTACGGCGGCCGCGCCTTTGGCAATGCCTTCCTCTTCAAAGACTTTCTTCACGCCTTCGGCCCATTCCACATCCTCGGGGTTCGGGGTATAGAGTTCATGGGACGGTTCAATCTGGCTGGGATGAATGAGCATCCGGCCCTCGTAGCCCATCTGCCGCCCTTCCTGGGTGCTGGCCTTGAAGGCATCCATATCCTGGAAAGCGACAAAAGGACAGTCAATGGCCACGCAGCCGGCGGCCCTGGCGGCCACGGCCGTATAGTACCGGGCGTACAGCTGTTCCTGGCCTTCGGAGGTCAGGGTCACCCGCATATCCTTGGTGTAATCCACCGCCCCGAAGATAAGCGAGTTGACCCGGGGGCTTTCGCAAGCAGCTGGATAGGCGTTGATGACCCCTTTGGCGGTTTCAATGAGCAGCTGGATGGAAACACTGCCCACTTCCATGCCCCGTCTTTGCTCCAGTTCCTCCAGCTTCCAGTCCAGGCGCTTCACATTGTCCGCATCCCCGCACTTGGCCAGGCAGACGCCGTCAAGTCCCGGATGGACGATGGCTTCCAGGTCGTCATTGGTCATCAGGGTCTCCCAGTTGTTGATCCTGACATACAATTGCCGGGAAGCCTGGTTGGCCCGCTCGGATTTCAGGTATTCCCGGATCTTTTCCCGGCCTTTGGGCTTTTCAGCCGGGGGCACGGAATCCTCTAAATCCAGGGTTAAAATATCCGCTTTCACACTCGGGGCCTTGCTCATCATTTTATCACTGTTACTTGGCAGATACATGACTGATCGCATAACCGGCATAACGTTTCCTCCTTATCAGATGTGCTTCCAGCGCATCTGATACAATTAAGTAGGTTGAATATTTCAGAACGCTTTACAGTTGTAATGCTTTTCGCCTTCGGGCCGAAGGCCGGGGGGCGAAAAGCATTACTGGATCAACGCTTTGATCTTCGGGGCAATCTCTTCCGGATTGTCAACCACAAACGCTCCGGCTTCGGTCAAGGCCTTGATCTTGCCCTGGGCCGTTCCCTTCCCGCCTTCGACAATGCTGCTGGCATGGGAAAAGCGCATGCCTTCCGGAGCCCAGGCCCCGGCGATGAACACCACCAGGGGTTTGGTGAATTCGCCCTTGGCCACGGTTTCGGCGGCCTCCTCCTCGAGATTGCCCCCGATTTCACCGAACACGGCCACGGCCTTGGTCTGTTCGTCAGCCTCGAATTCCTTCAAGACATCGGACATGGTCAAGCCCAGGACCGGCTCGGTGCCGATGTGCAGGGCTGTACTGATCCCCAGATCCGCCACTTTCAAGGCCCAGGGGACGGTCCCGGACTGCCCCCCGCTTCGGGAAATCACGCCCACGGAGCCTGGATCAAACAAGGTATTGGCCCAATCCACACTGCCGCCGAGCCAGCCCAGGGCCGCCTGCCCCGGGGTGATCATGCCCAGGCTTCCCGGTCCCAGAATTTTGGCATCGTTCTTCAGAGCGTATTGAACCATATCCATGACATCATGGACCGGAATGCGCTCCACCGGCGAGACCACGAACTTGATCCCGGCGTCAATGGCTTCGTATACAGCGCTTTTCAGAGCCGGTCCGGGAATAAAGGTGACACTGGCGTCAACCGGGCCCTTGTCGTCGATGACCTGCTTGACGGTATCGTACACCGGGAGGCCGTGCACTTCTTCTCCGCCCCGTCCGGGCGTGACCCCGGCCACGATCTTGGTTCCGTAATCTTTCATGAAAGCGGTCCGCAAAGAGCCTTCGCGTCCCGTCATGCCCTGAATAATGACTGTTGTATTCTTATCGAGTAATATAGACACATCAACCCCCTACTTGTCTTACATTGAAGCAAAAACCCTCAATTCCTGCGGTCTGGATACACACTGCTTTCAGGCTGTGCCGTGTTTTGCGCGATAGTCATCCAGCCCCTTGATCGGCACTTCAATGCTGATGGCCGAGTTTCCCCTGAACCAGCATTCATATTCGCAGGCCAGGCACTCAGTGCCTTTGCGGGCCAATTCTTCAGGCGTGCCTTCAACCGCGGGCTTTCCGTCTTTGAGGGTTAAAATACCCCGGCTATAGGTTTTGCAGGCCTCGATGCAGGCCTTGGTGGAACACGTGTCGCACTTGGAATCATCAATGATAATTGTGATTGTCCTTTCTTGGAATTCCATGCCGTACTCCCTGAATTCAGGTTATTCAA
>CAZUMF010000365.1:0-2142 GCA_964621385.1 uncultured Desulfohalobiaceae bacterium | reverse complement strand
AGGGCCTTCACAATGCCGTGGGCGTGATGCCACTGCTCCTGATTGGCCATCATGAAGCCGGACAGAAAATACCCTTCAATCCCCGGCTGGGCCATGATCAGCTTCACCACCCGATAGACTTTGGATGCCGTGGGGTTGCCGCTGGTATCCGCGAAATCCGCGACTTTCAAATCCACCTTGTTCACGGCATCCATCCCCAGCATGGCGGCGCCTCCGCCGATGCCGTGAAAGCCGACATAGCCGCCCTTGGCCACGTCTTCCGGGGGAGCCATTTCCGCAACATAGCTCGTCCCGCGAAAATCGCTCTCTTCGAAGGACCAGGCAATGAGATCAAACTCAGTGGGCTCTTTGAGAAACTCGCGGCCGATCTTGATCCCCAACTCCGGGTGCCGGAACAGGGCCTGATCATCCACCGCCATGCGGCAATCCGCGGCCAGCACTTTATTGTCCCTGGTCAGAACGAGCGGGTTGATCTCCAGGGTGCGGCAGTCCAGCTTGCGAAAGACCTGATAGAGCTTGTACACAATATCCGCAACCTGCCGGAGGATCTTGCCCTTGACCCCCATGGAGGCCGCCATGTTCAAGGTGTCATAGGGCATCAACCCTTTGATCACATCCACGTTGAGCATGGCGATCTTGTCCCGGGGCACGGATTCGATCTCCACCCCGCCTTCGCTGCTGAACATCAAAACCGGCCCGCGGACGTCCTGGGCCGAGTTGATCACCACCCCGGCATAAAATTCCTGAACAATATTCAGCTTTTCTTCTACCAGGACCTGTTTGACCTCAAGTCCCTTGACCTCCATCCCCAGAATGTCCGCTGCGGCCTGTCCGGCTTCCTGCGGGGTGTCGGCAAACTTGACCGCCCCGGATTTGCCCCGGCCGCCGGCCCAGACCTGGGCTTTGACCACCACCGGCCCGTCCAGTTTGGCTGCCGCCTGTTCAGCCTCCTGCGGGGTATTGGCCACCATTCCCTCTGGAATCGGAATGCCGCCTTTCTGGAAATGCTCCTTGCCCTGATATTCAAAAAATTTAGCCATCCTGCCTCCTTGTCTGAAACTGATTCATATGGACACAACCTTTTACGGTAAGATGGTAGAACAATCTGACCATATAAATTTGCAGTTTGATTGTCAAGTCCATCTCAAGCGCCGTATTTTCGCTTCCGGTCAGATCAACTGACCTTGCCTGAAGAATGCCAAGTCACAACCGGTTTGTCAAGACCGGGCTTTGAGATTCCTCAACCAGCGCATGATTTTTTTTGTCATTATTTCAGGGTGTAACCATTAGGGCGTCCCTGTCCGCATGCCCGGTTTGAATTTTCACTTGACAAAGCTCCCGAACTCCAGCATACTTATAGATAATCACCAAGGGTCGATGCACCATTTCACGTCCCGATCCCCGCGTTGAACGTGTTCATGACACGTCCCAAGCGGTCGCACCTGCTCCTTTCAGTCCCATTCCAGCCCGACCCTGGGTTTTGCTTCAGCACAAACCAAAAAAAACGCTTGACAGGGAACAGGAACTCATCTATGGTCAGTCCATATTACCGAACGTTACGCTGCCAGTCCTCAAAAAGTGAAAGGCTCGAAACCAGATCCACCCGTATCCGGTGATCATCAGGGTTTTTCTGCTTTCAAAGCGCACGGTCCCTTTCATTCACAATATTTTGTTGTACTATCTCAAACCATAAGGAGGTTGATCGCCACCCAAAAGCAGGTACAAGGCAATGGTTTTTCATTCAGGAATGGCAAAACAAGGAGAGCATTATGAGTAAAAAGATGAATGACAACAACTCAAGCCAACCCACGTCCCGGAGAAAATTTCTGAAAAATTCCGCTTTGACTGCCGGGGCGGCTGCCGCCGGTGTCTCCCTGTTCAACATTAAAACCGCCAAGGCCCAGACCACGACCTGGAAGGTCCAGACCTCCTGGCCGGGCGGAATCGGTTTAAAAATTTTTGAAGACTGGTGCAACAGCATCATTGAAAAGACCGGCGGCGAACTGGCTTTCGAACCCTACGGCGCCAAAGCGGTGGTGGGTGACTTTCAGCTTTTCGACGCCGTAAAAAACGGCGTGCTCCAGGCCATGAACCCCTTCACCATTTACTGGGCCGGCCGCATGCCCGCCTCGGTCTTTCTGA
>CAZUMF010000364.1:1203-4522 GCA_964621385.1 uncultured Desulfohalobiaceae bacterium | reverse complement strand
GGGTGATCATGGAGCCGATCTGGCCCACGCTGTAATTGTCAAAGGAAATGACCCGTTCCGGGCAGGCGCCCATGCAGGTCCCGCAACGGCGGCAGCGTGCCGTGTTCGGCTTTGGGGTACCCTTTTCGTCGTCATCCAGGGCCCCGAACGGGCATTCTTCGGTACAGCGCTTACACTGGGTGCAGCGCACGAAATTGAACAACGGGTAGGACAGATCGCCGGAACGGGGATGGACCGCCACGCCGCGATCAACCGATTCCAGGCACTGGATGGCTTTCAGGGCGGCACCCTGGGCGTCGGCCGCACTTTTGGCCAGACTCATGGGCTGCCGGACGGAACCGGCGGCATAAATGCCGGTTCGCCGGGTTTCATAGGGAAAGCAGATATAGTTGGAATCGGCAAACCCGTCAAAGAGGGCCAGATCGGGAAAGGCGGGGCCCTGGCGGTACGCCAGCTGGATCACGGGGTCCAGGGCCGTGGTGGGAACCAGTCCGGTGGGCACGACCACGAGATCGGTCTCCAGGGAGATGTCCGGCCCGAGCAGTGTATCCTTGGCCTTGACCACCAGCTTCCCGCCGGATCCGGTTTCCACGGCCGTGACTTCCCCCTTGCTGAGCATGATGCCGGGGTCGTTCTGGGCTTCTTTGTAGTAGAGCTCATGAATACCGGTGGCGGTCATATGTTCATACAGGATGGTGGCCACGGCTTCGGGCAGGAATTCCCGGATGTAATTGGCCTGCTTCAAGGTGTTCAGACAGGTCAGCTCATTGGTGAAATACAGATGCCGATAGGATTCGGTCTTTTCAAAAGGCTCCTCAATGGAGGGCTCTTCTTCGCCCTGTTCCTCTTGAGCGGCCGCCCGTTCTTCTTCGAGCCGTTTCTTTTCTGCTTCTT
This sequence comes from uncultured Desulfohalobiaceae bacterium, assembly GCA_964621385.1. Classification (GTDB taxonomy): domain Bacteria; phylum Desulfobacterota; class Desulfovibrionia; order Desulfovibrionales; family Desulfothermaceae; genus JAABTT01. The sequence goes on along the minus strand of CAZUMF010000364.1, from coordinate 3,628 downwards.
CCTCCCGGGCAATCCCGTCCAGCAGTTCGGAAAAGCCAAGGATAAACGTCACGTTTGACGGCGGCTTGCCGTTTTCAGGACAGCGGATTTCACCATTTTTGGCCATCTCCTCAAGCTGCATGGAGGTGATGACGTTTTTGCTTTTTCCATAGCCCAAGGGTTCGAGATATTTGGTGTTCAGGGCCTCCCAGCCGGTGGCCAACACCATGGAGCCGACCTGGATTTCTTCCTGGCCGGAACCGGTTTTCAGGGTTGCCGTGTACTGGCCCGGCTGACCAGCCAGTTCCTGCAGGTTTGTCCCGGTGTAGACGCTAATGGAGGCCTGGTTGGTGATCCGTTCCAGCAACTCGCGCATTCCGGTATCCTCGGCCTGCTGAAACGGTGATTTTTTGGGAAACGTCTTGTACAGCTTGCCGGTATAGCCGCCGAGTTCCTGTTCCTTCTCCACCAGGATCACTTCATAGCCGGCCTGGGCCAGGCTCAGGGCTGCGTTGCATCCGGTCCAGCCGCCGCCCAGCACGAGTATCCGTTTGACGATTTCCAGATCTTCAGGCTGGGGGAGGTCGCTCTTCTGGAGTTTGCTGATGGACATATTGATAGAGTCCAGGGCGTTCTCTGCGAGCAGCTTGTCAGCCTCCTCGACCTTTTGGGGGATGCTTCCATCCGGATTGCGAAAGGGCCAGACACATTGTTCGCGAAGATTGACCCGCTCCACCAGCACATGGGAGCCAAAATCAAAGATATCCCAGTCAACCCTGGGTGAAGAGCCGCAAATACAGACGGAATCGATTTCTCCGGAATCAATGTCTGCCTGGATCAACTGTTTCCCGGCCTCGGTCGCGAGATGGTCGTCCTGCTTGACCACCGGACAGGCTTTGTTCCACTTGTTCCGCACCTTTTCCGCGAGGGCTTCGCAGTCCAGAAGCGGCCCGATGTTCTGTGTATCAAAGTACACACCGATTTTTTCGGCCATGTCTTACCTCCCTCTCACCGTTTGGATGGCTTGCATCGCTGCGCTTGTTCCAGATTGAGCCGACTTCATGACATCCAGGGGTTCTTTGGCGCAGCCCACCGAAAAAATACCCCGTTCTTCACCTCCGGTCAGGAACCCGCTTTCATCCATGCTAACGTCCATGGGCAGGGGCAGTCCGGACAAACTGGGCTGCATTCCGGTGGCCAAAACAACGAGGTCAAAGCATTCCACAAGCTTATTGCCGGCGACAGCGTCTTCTGCCGTGACCCAAACGCCTTGGGAGGCCAAATCTTCCTCCACAGCGGCGACTTTGCCCTTCACGGCTTTAACCTTCTCATCGGCCAGGATTTTTTTGGAGAAATTTTCATATCGACCCGGGGTACGCAGATCGATATAGAATATGGTCACTTCCGATTCCGGGAGCTGCTCCCGGACGTATTGGGCCTGTTTCAGGGAAGCCATGCAGCAGATATAGGAACAATAGGGCAGATGGTTTTCATCCCGGGAGCCGGCACACTGAACAAAGGCCACCTTTTTCGGCGGCTTGCCGTCAGAGGGGCGGGTGATCGATCCGGCGGTGGGGCCGCTGGGGGCGGCCAGGCGCTCCATTTGCATGTTCGTAATGCAATTGGGAAGTTTTCCGGCACCCAGATTCGTGAGGTTGGTGACATCGTAGGGTTTCCATCCCGTGGCTACGATGATGGATCCGCAATTCAGGGGAATGGTCTTTTCTTTGTCATCCAGACGGATGGCCTCATGTTTGGCCAGTTTCTTGCGGTCCGATTCATCCAGAGAGTCCCGGTCCAGGGTATAGCGTTGCGGAAACGCAAAGGGCACATCCATATACAGGGCTTTGCGGGTGGAGAGTTCAAATTCGAACTCATTGGGGATGTCCCTGGAAAGTTCAGAGGCCAGTCCGCTGAGGTCGGCGCTGTTTTGGGCTGTACAGCGGGGCTTGATCCGGACGGCGACCTCATAGTTGCCGGGCTGACCGCTGACGGAGATGATCTCGGAAAGGGTCAGGCAGGTGATGTTCGGATTGCGTTTAATGCGTTGGAACTGGATTTCCAACCCACAGGACGGGGGGCACAGTTTTGGAAAGTACTTGTTGAGCTGCATGACCCTGCCGCCCAGATAGGGATTTTTTTCCACGAGATAGACTTCATGACCCACTTCAGCTGCTTCCAGGGCAGCCGTGATTCCGCCGAAGCCTCCTCCAATAACGAGTATGCTTTGTGACATATGGTTCCTCCCTCAAGCTGTCAGCTTCCAGCGATGACGTGTACCGCACAATGAATATTTTTTCAAACGGAAGATTTGGCGGCCTCCGTTTGTTCGGCAATGAAAACGGTCTGAGCCGGGGCTGATATAGGGGGACTTCAGGCCCGGCTCACACCATTTTAAAAAAAGGCAGCGGGGGGAGGTCCGCGGCCATTTGGGGGCGTTGCTTGC
>CAZUMF010000364.1:0-1193 GCA_964621385.1 uncultured Desulfohalobiaceae bacterium | reverse complement strand
GTCACGCGCGCACGTAAGCGCCGGCCACTGCACACACACCCCCATCTAAATCCAGCCCACGCGGGGGACGCGGGCGTGCCTCCCTTTTGGACTGCTGCTTTACGGGGCCATGGGATCAGGGATGATCTGCCAGTAGGGGCGTTTGAAAAACGTCGTCTTCCCGGTTTCCGGATCATGCTTGGAATTCGCAAAGCATTTCCATTTGGCATCGTCCAGACCCATGAAGTCGGCTCTGTAGTAGAAGCCGGGGTAGCGGGATTCCTTCCGGAAGTTGATGTGCTGCAGGTGCAGACGCACCGTCCACAGTCTATGGAACTGCTCCCAGCAGCGCAGGAGTTCATGCAGGTCGCGGGCGCCGAGTTTGGCGGCGTCTTCTTCCAGCATATCCAGAAGGTGGAAGGCTACTTTGAGCATGGCCTCGTTCGTGGTGTACAGGGTGGCGCAGCCTCCGCCGTATTCGTCAGTGTGCTTCACCAGCCGCATCATGTAGTTCCTGGGGGTGATGTAGGCCGGGTTGACGTTCGGATCGGTGGATTCGTGCTTGTTTTCCTCAAACACGTACCAGGGGCCGTAGACCAGTTTCTTGAGGTCTTCGCTTGATTCCTTCAGGGCCGGCTTGTAGTCCTTGTGGTCCACACACCAGCGAATGAGCTGCTTGGCGGCCATCCGTCCCTCGGCATGGGAGCCGGAAGAGAACTTGTGCCCGGAGGCCCCGACGCCGTCGGCACAGGTGAACAGCCCGTTGACCGTGGTCATGCGGTTGTAGACCTTGCCGTTGTCGGCCTTGACCTTGTAATCATCCGGGACCCAGTCTTCGTCCGGTCCGGAGACCCAGATGCCGCAGCAGCCGGAATGGGACCCCAGCAGATAGGGTTCGGTGGGCATGATTTCCGAGCCGATTTCTTCGGGCTTGATGTTCATGGCCGCCCAGAGGTTGGCCTGACCCGGGGCCATGTCCAGGAAGTCTTCCCAGGCTTCGGCTTCCAGATGTTTCTGTTCGTTCTTGCTCAGCTCTTTAAACGAGGTCTGCAGGGCGGTGGCGGTGTCCATGTAGATCGGGCCGCGGCCTTCACGCATTTCCCTGAGCATCATGTGGTTTCTGAGGCAGGTGGGCACGACCGGGCCGGCCACATAATTGCGGTCTTCATAGGGCTTGAGCATGGCCTTGTTGGTCTGGGTGTAATCCTCGCCCT
>CAZUMF010000363.1:0-4522 GCA_964621385.1 uncultured Desulfohalobiaceae bacterium | reverse complement strand
TTCTTTATTCGTGCCCATTCGTGAGCATTCGTGGAACCGATTCTTCTTTCCGTGTTTGATTTGTAATCCAAAAATAAGCAAAGTATTAGCGGATGAGCACCCGGGATCGCTGCTGCTGCAAAAAGACTCCGCCTCTTTCTGCATGTTCATCATCTCGATCCCAGGCCTATATAGGGCATCTTACAGCAGCCACTTCCCGGCTGCATACCCCACGATGCAGACGGCCGTGCTCAGAATCGTCCCCCAGATCATGTCCACCACGGTGACCACAACAGGCCAGTCCTTCACGGTTGCCTGGTTGGTCAAATCATAGCCCGCATAGACAACGAGTCCGAACAGAGCCACCTTGACCCGGGTCAGGGGCAGGGAGCCGGCCTTGAGGCCCGGGACAAGCACAAAAATGACCATTCCTGCCACAAACAGCAGGTAAAAAAGCAGCGCCGCCCCCCAGTTCGGGCTGGGGGGCAAGGAGAAATCCGAGATGCTTCTGGTAGAAGGGGAGAGCCGCACTCCCTGTCGGCGCAGGGCAATCCCCGCGAGCAGGGCCTCGTGCCGTGAACGGGAAAGGGGATAGGCCAGGGCGATCCCGATAGCCCCGAAATAGCAGCAACAGGGGAGGAGGCAATACAGCACGCGCAGGACGAATCTGACCTGTTCGCTCTGCGCCTGCCCCGGCTGGTATCCGAAGAAGTCCAGCAGGGGCAGGGCCAGGGAACCCAGTCCGATATAGGGTCGGCGGCGGCCGAAACGGGTCCGGCTCCGATCAGACAGCACGCCGATGAGGGGATCGCTGGCCGCGTCCAGCAGCCGGGCCGCCAGAATGAGCCCGCCCATAGCCGCAGCCGACACGCCGACGGTATCTGTATAGAATTTAGGGATGTAAATATACAGAGGCACATCCGCTCCAGACCGGTCAGCCCAGCCGGTCTGGCTGACACATATGTATCTGATACTTTTTCCAATGTATCAGCTGAAGTTTCACATGAGATCTCCGGTTCGGGGCACGTGTTCCGCCTACTCCGGTAAGAGCGACCTGACCAGATTAACCGCTCCCCCCGCATCCCCGGCATAGCCATCGGCTCCCACGGAATCGGCGAATTTCTGATTAACCGGGGCACAGCCGACGATGATCTTCAGCTTTCCTCTCAGACCGGCCTCGGTTAGAGTGAAGAAGATGGGTTCAAGTCATTTATTTTAGATCACTATCAAGCTCGATTTCCTGGAGAAGGTTTTCAAAGAGAGGGGTTTTGACAGCCTTTTTGTCAAAGGTAAGGACTGTTTCGCATCCTGATTGCTTCGCACATATTCCGATCAGCAGGTCAGCAAGATCGACGGCATCGATTGGTGCTCTGTCCAGAAAGGCATGAACCGCCTGCGGGGACTCGAAGGCCAGAATAGGCATTTGGACAAGACTGTTCAAGGCCTTGATGATGTCCTGTCTGGAAAAACCATAAGCCGAGTCCAAAACCCAGATGGTTTCCAAGACGACCGCGAGTGGGACCCATAGGATCTCAGCACGGTCTTCGGCCTGTCTGAGCCGTCTTCTCGAGCAGTCTGCCTGAATCTGATCATCATTGACCAGAAAGCGGACCAGAACATTGGTATCCAGGGCCTTCACAAGCGCATTCTCTGTTTGACGGCCAGGTCCATGTCCTCAACCGTGATGGTCGGTTGCTGTTCTCGCTGCAGCATGCCGAAAACCTCTTCCACCTTCTTGTTCACTTGATTGATAATGACAGCCCCGTCCGGGCTGATCGAAAAGGCAAGCTTGTCGCCGACTTTAATATTCAGCGCATCCCGAACAAACTTGGGGATGGTCACCTGCCCCTTGCTACTCACTCTGGCTTCAGGCATACAAACAGCTCCTTACCCAAAAAGGTATCTCTTACATAAGAGTAAGAAAGTTGATTTGTGATGTCAAGCTCATCTGGAGGGCTGTCCACGGCAATCGCATTTGGAATTGCCGTGCTGTCCAAGACAGTTTGGCTTGACCGAATCTCAACCCGGCATTACACTCGAAAAAAACTGTTTCAAGCTTTGCCGGCAACCCTTCGGTCCACGTTCACTGAAAGACCTTTAGCATTAAACCCCAATCCACGACAATCACACACCCGACAGTCCAATCAAAACCTCAAGGAGGAAGAAATGCTCAAGCTGGGAGAAAAAGGCGCCATCTTGCAAAACGACAATTAAACCTATGCCCTGGCCCCGCACATTCCCTGCGGTGTGGTCACTCCTGAACTGCTGCGCAGAATTGCCGAAGTTTCCGAACATTGGAAAAAAAGACGGCTGGACAGTGGTCATCGGCGGCAATGTTGGGGACAAGCCACGCATTGCTGAAGAAGTCACCGCAGGCCTGGATGACAGCCAGGTCCTCCAGGCTGTTGACCGGCTTGTCCATTGCTATGAGGCAAACGCAAAAAAAGGGGAACGTCTCGGGAAAACCATCGATCGCATCGGCCTGGAGCCTTTTCAGGCAGCCGTTCGCGATGCATGAAACCCCTGCCCGAGGTTCCCTCAGCAACCATGTAGCAGGGAAAGGACTGATCTGATGACCCAAACGCATCCATTTTCATAGAACATCCGAAAAGGAAAAGGCTGATTACTGGTGGAAAAGCGTTGAGTGGTGGTCCAGGATGAATAGACGAATCACTGAAAAAGGAGCTTGAATCATGGACCCTTTGTCACTGCATCCTCACAAGACGATGTTCTCAGAACAATACCGGCAAGGCACGATTTCACGCCGGGAGTTCATGCGTCTAAGCGCCCTGGTGGGAGTTTCGCTTGGCGCTGCCTCCCTGGCTTTACCCTGGGAGACGGCATGGGCTCAGGCATCAACCCCTCAGCGGGGTGGAATGCTCAAGGTGGCCTCGGTCATTCACAAACTCTCCAATCCGGCCCAAATATCCTGGGGGAAAACCGCCAATATCCTGCGTCAGGTGGCTGAATACCTGACAGTGACCGGACCGGACAACATCACCCGGCCCTATTTGGCCAGGGACTGGCAGGCCAGTGAGGATCTCAAGACCTGGACTTTCAATCTGCGCCGAGGCATTCGTTTCAACAACGGGGATGAATTCACGGCCGACGATGTGCTCTTCACCCTGAATCTGTGGCTGAGCAAAGACGCCAAATCATCCATGCTCGGTCTGGTGGGGAGTTATCTCTCGCCGAGCGGCATTGAAAAGACGGGGCCCTACCAGATCGTCCTGCACCTCAAGCGTCCGGAGATCGGCCTTCCTGAGCATTTCTTCCACTACCCGGCTTTTATCCTCAATCACCGCACCTTTGAAGGGGACTTTCGAAAAGCCCCCCACGGCACCGGCCCGTATACCCTGGAAACCTACAAGGAGTCAGAAATCGCCGTCCTCAAGGCACGGTCTGACTACTGGCAGATGGGGACCGACGGCAAACCCCTGCCCTACCTGGAGGGCATGACCTTTTTAGAAATCGGTTCCGAGAGTGTGCCTCAGCTGGCGGCTCTGCAATCCGGAGAAGTGGACATGATCGATTTGTCCGACTCGGGAAATCCAAGCGTCATGCTGGCCGCCAAAAAGGACCCGAATCTGACAGTGCGCTCAGTGACCACCTCCCAGGTCCGGGTGCTGCGCATGCGCACCGACACGGCCCCCTGGAATGACAATCGGGTGCGTCTGGCCCTCAAATACTGTCAGCGAAGGGAAAAAATCCTGAAGCTGGCCTATTTCAATGAAGGCATGCTGGGACAGGACTTTCACGTCTATCCAGGCCACCCCGAATACTGCCCCCAGCCGACGCCGACGTACGATCCGGACAAGGCCAGAGCCCTGCTCAAGGAGGCAGGCTTTCCTGAAGGGATCAGGGTGGAGCTTTCTGTTGGTTCGGACTGGTCCGATGTGATGCGCTTTGCCGAGATTCTTCAGGAAGACGCCGGACCAGCCGGCTTGAACATTCAGATCAAGGCCATGCCGGTCAGCCAGTACTGGGAACAATGGACCGAACTGAGTCTGGGGATCACCCCCTGGACGCATCGCCCCTTGAGCTCGATGGTTCTCAGCCTGGCCTACGGCCTGGATGATCAGGGCCAGCCGGTGGCCTGGAACGAAACCAAGTGGGTTGATTCTGAATTTCAGAGTCTGCTCGACCAGGCCAACGGGATTCTGGATATTGAAAAGCGCAGAAAAATCTTTTGCAGGCTGGAAGCGATCCAGCAGGAAAGGGGATCAATTGGCATTGCCTTTTGGCAGAACCTCTGGATGGTGACCTCCAAAAAGCTGAAAGGGGTGAGCGCCCATCCCAATTTGTACATGCTGTTCAACCAGGCTTATTTTGAAGCCTGAGATCTTCAAAATCTGCAATCGACTGAGAGAAACAAAGGCTGGCTCTTCCGGTTTTTGCGTACCTGGATTTGAAAAGGATGCCAAGAAGAAAAGAGTTTGGCTTCGCGCCCGCTTCCGTCTTCGCTTGCCAGCTTCGCCGAGACAAGCTGAAGACTCGCTTGAGTTAGGGAGTGCACAGAGAGCGGAGGGAGAAGAGAGTTTCT
>CAZUMF010000362.1:0-4532 GCA_964621385.1 uncultured Desulfohalobiaceae bacterium | reverse complement strand
ATGGAGATCAGATCCAACGGAGTACCCGGAATCGACATCATTCCCGCCACCATTTTCCGGCCCGGGGTAAAGTTCCCCGAACTGCTGAACCGCTTCAGGGTCGCAGTGGGGATTCGCTCCCGGTTCAAGAGTGGTCTGGGGAGTTGAGGAGATTGCGAGTCCGGACCTAAGGGCAGGACCCAATCCTGAACGGCCAGATAATCAGCCGGTTGTGGATCATCTTTACGTATACCCAAAAGCCGATAGGCGGAACAGGGACAGAGCCAGGCAATAAGCTGCCCGCTGTATTTCTGCCGGAAAAAGTAGGGCAGACTGATGACCACTGCAGGTTGCCCCTGGTCCTTGATCAGACGGAGTCTGTTTTGGTTTCCTTCTGGATCCAGAAAGGCAGTCCAGGCTGTCCCTGATTTTTGCTTGTTGCTGGCTTTCGTATCCACCAGGACCCGGCCCTGGGCATTGAGAAAGACCACTCTGGAATAAATGGCGCTTTTGTTTATCCGTCTGGACTGAATCAATTCGGCAAAACTCCTGGCTATGCCGGTCAAACTGGCCTTCAGACCGTAGGCCATGGACATGCCCAGGGCCTTGCCTTCAAAATAGGCGGCAAGCTCTTGACCGGCAAGCAGGATCTGCAGATCGTTGACCCGTTCGGAAAAGAAATATTCCAAGACCTGGGCATGATGCAGGAGTTCCTTCTGCAAATCGTTTTGAGACGCGACCTGTTCCTTTTGGACCAAGTCATAGTTGTGAACTGTCATAAGGCCAAGAAAGCTCAGGAGAGCGGCTGAAACAATGACAAGCAGGAGATTGAATCTTGATTTGAACATCTCGGGATTTTCACATTTTTGATTTTGGATTACGGATTGCGGATTTTGAAATTCAGGTTGCCGATTACTACTTTTCGCTGGAGAAGAAATCCGGAAAATACTCTGTTACTCCCGGGTAATATTCATTGACGAGCCTGCGATAGGTCCCGTCTTCCCGGCACTGCTTGAAAAACTGGTTGAAGGCCTGACGCAGGCCCTGATCCTGTTTACGGAAGGCGACCCCCATGTATTGGATTTCTGATATCGGGCCGAGGACCTTGATCTGTCCCGGCCATTTCTGCAGGGCGACCAGGGCGTCCGGCACATCCAGCAGGGTCAATTCGGCCTCGTCCTGGATCACCGCCGGAGCCAATTCGTTCAGGCTCTCGGAAAACATCTTGATATCGGCTCCGGCTTTTTCAAGACCGTACAGCCCCGGATCAAGGCAGGTCCCGGCCCTCCCCATGAGGCTCTGCCCTGCCAGTTGCTTTTTCGTGGACTGAATGTCATGTCCAAGATCTCCGCTTGGAGTGATCGGGTGCAGTGGAGAATCGGCAGCGGCGATCAGCCAGACCTGGGTGATGAAGGTGGGCTGCGAAAAGGCCAGAAGCTTTTCCCGCCAGGGAAGTACCGTCAGTCCATTTGCCAGGCAGTCGCCTTGGATCGTCCTGTCCTTCAAAATTTCAATATCAGACCCGGAAACCTTGATCCGTTTTCCAATCAGGTCGGATGGCTTCCGACCAGGTGGTCTCGACATATTCATAGGAAACACCCAAACGATCGGCAAAAAGTCTCATCAGCTCGACATCCAGCCCATCCCCGCTGCCGGTCACGAAATGGGCGTAAGGCACCCCAAGGTGACGCAGGACCCCGCTTTTTTTGACTTCATCCAGGCCTGAGGCATACCCAGGGGCAACCAGCCAGAGACACAGCAGAAGACAGGACAAAAAGAGTAGCCCAAACCTAAAATCTGCACTCCCTCCGGGGTGTAGGCTTCTACCCTCCGGCCTGGAAGCCCTCCGGGCTGGAAGCGGGGCCGGAGGCCAAAATCCAAAATATGGACATATCCATCTGCTTTTCATTTTTTCCTCCAGAATATCAGTTAGTCTTCAGATTTGCTCATTTGTTTGCTTTTCAAACGAAACCAAATGTTTCTTCTCAATTTCTTCCTCTTCAAACAGTGAACTCTCCGAGGTTTAGGCCCGCTCTCTTCGAGCCGAAGGGCGTAAACCCGAAACCGTGGACCTTTTTAACTTTACACAGGCATGAGCAGCCGGATACAGTTTTTCCAGTCCCCTTCCGCCTGGGTTTTAAACAGTACATGTCCGGCATGGAGCTTTTCGATAATGCTCAAAGCCCGAAACCTTGCAGCTTCGCTATGACCTGAAACAGATCCGAAAAGAGCCTTGACCTGGTCCTCCTGGATTATAATCCCGTTGTCATAGATCTCGATGACCTGCCACTTGCTCAGCTGCTTTGACCTGAGGTGCACGAGCCCTGCATGATCCGGATGAATAGCTTGCCGCTGCCGGACTCGTAGGCGGGCCAGGGAGATAAAGGCTTTCAGAGCCTGGGCGAGATGGAGAGGCAAACACTTCAAGGGCACTGCCAGAGGGTCCAGGCTTGCTGAAAGGCGGAGCCCGGGTACAGGACTCTGCTCATACTCGGCCACAATGTTTTCGAGCAACTGGTTGCAGTTGATCGTCCGGGCCTCTTCCCGGACCTCCGATGCTACTGATTCCGGCCCCATACGATTGTGATGTCTGGACTGCTTCGGCACGGAGGTATTGCATTGTGTCGTTTTGACCTGTTCCCCTGATTCGGTGTGAGAAAGAAGAGGCATGACAATCTCCTGCAAGTCATTGTGACAATCATTGGCAAAACACTAGCAAAAGGCGTGCCATTAAACCCAAAAAGAAATTTAAAATAATATCAGAGAGATGAGAAGAATGGCCTTGAGAGGGCTGTCCTGTTGAACAGGATTTATCCCGCGAGGCAGGACTTTGTCTCCTTGCACAGGACAGAGGATCAGGAAAGGTCGTATTGTTTCAAAAGGGCGTACAAGCGAGAACGGGAAAGACCCGAGATTCGACAGGACGCAGGAATATCTTTTGCTGTTATGCGCATCAGGTCCTGAAGATATTCCTTTTCGATCCGGGCCAGAGCGGAATTCCGTACTTCTTGGAGTGTTGGCAGGACGGAAGGTTCATGACCCTCAGCTTGCGGACTTTTCGCTGAGGTCACATTTTCCCGGGCCTGATGCACCCTGATTTCCTCAGGCAGATGTTTTGAATAGAGTACAGGTTCGAATCGAGCGTTGCCCAGGACGTTTTCCACGACGCCGAGCAACTCCCGGATATTGCCAGGCCAGGGATAGGCGACAAGGGTTTCCAGAAAATCTGGAGATGTCTGCTTCAGCACAAGATTTTCCTGATGGCACAATTTTTTGATGAAGTGCAGGGCCAGTTCCTGAATATCTTCGGTGCGATGACGCAGCGGCGGGAGCTCAAGAGAAAAGCTTTGTATCCTGTACAGGAGGTCCAAGCGGAACTCGCCGTCATCGACCATTTCAGAGAGATCCCGATTGGTGGCTGCTATGAGTCGAAAATCGCAGTCGAAGGCCTGATTGCCGCCCACAGGATAGACCTGTTTCTCCTGGAGCACCCGTAAAAATATCTTCTGGAGACTGAGTGGCAATTCACCGACTTCATCCAGGAACAGGGTCCCGGCGGATGCCTTTCGAATCAACCCCAGATGATCACGATCCGCGCCGGTAAAAGCCCCTTTGACATGACCGAACAAGATGCTTTCAGCCAGATTTTCCGCCAGTGCTGCGCAATCCACAACAATGAAGGGCTGTGCAGCCCTCCGGCTGTTTGAGTGAATGACCTGTGCAAACAGCTCTTTGCCCGTCCCTGTTTCCCCGGAGAGAAGCACATTGATATCCGAGGCCGAGGCCTGAGCCACCTTTTCCAGACAGAACGTCAGGGCTTGGCTTGAGCCGATAATGTCCCCGCGATTCAAGACCCTGGGCCGTTCGACCGCCAATTTTTGCTGATGGTATTCCAGAGCACGGGAGATCAACAGTTTGAGCTGTTCAATATTCGGGGGTTTCTCCACATAAGCCCAGGCCCCGCTTCTGGTGGCCATTTCCGCCCCTTCAGGATTGCCCTTCCCGGTGATGATGATCACCTCAGGCTCACCAGGCGCCTGCAATATTTCAGGGACCGCGTCCAGGCCGTTGCCGTCCGGGAGATAGATATCCAGCAGCACCAGGTCCTGAGCCTTTTCCTCCATTTTGCGCATTCCATCCGTCAGGGAAAGAGCACAGTCAGGCTCATGTCCGATACTGCGCAGCATCCTGGAAAAAATCCGGCAGACACTTGCTTCGTCGTCGATGATCAGAATGTTTGCCATGCTTGAGAAGTTCCCAAAGCGCACTTCGCCCGCAACTCAGAAGGTTCCAGGTTCACGGTTCACGGTTAAGAAAAAGAAAAAAGCCTTTGGGACAATACATTTCTTGTTTTTTATCACAGACATTTAGTCACTTACAAACTTTAGGCACTTCTTCTCCCCTTTGCCACTCAAATCCCACAATATTACGTTCTTCGCTGGAAAATTCCACCCCAATGAGATAGACCTCCTGACCTTGAAACTTTTCCGCATACCCCCTGGCTTTGATCTGTTCGATTGCCCTTGATTGATCCGTGAGCTCCACAACTTTGA
>CAZUMF010000361.1:0-4545 GCA_964621385.1 uncultured Desulfohalobiaceae bacterium | reverse complement strand
GTGCTGTTCAAGAAAGCGCAGCAGTTCCTCCTGCTCCGCCGGGGTGAAGGCATTCCGCCACAGTTCTGTATTCCAGTCCACCGGAGGCCCGTTCATGGCGTCAAAGCGGTCCTGTCTGGCGAGCAGGCGCTGAATGCGCACCCCATCCGGGGCGCTAAGAACGATAAACACGGCCCGCGGCAGATGCTCTGCAGCATAGCGCACCTCTTCGAGCCCGCGCAAGCCGTCAAAGATCCACTGCAAATGCAGGGTGTTTGACCTGACCCAGAGCTCGGGCAGGATACGCCCCATCCCGCCGGGATACTGCTCCCGGAACCGGCGGGTGGCCTCGAATCGCTGTGCCCTGTCCGTTATGCTGCCCTGGTGCCCGTCCCAGGCCTGCACCACCGGAAGAATGAGCTGATCCGTGAGACTTCGCCTGTCAGGCAGGAGGGCTCGGGATTCGTCCTTTAGCAGCCCTTTGCAGAGAGTTGTTTTCCCCGCCCCGCTCAGGCCGACGAGAATGTGCAGGGGAATTTCCTTGACTGACCGCCACTGCCCGCTGTCCGCCTCCCCCACCCCGACCTGATCGGAGATCTGTTGAAATTTCATACCCCAAGGTCCAGTGACGTATTGCCTTTTTCTTAACCGTGAACTGTGAACCTCTTCAACCGTGAACCGTGAACCCTCTTAACCTCTTCATCAACCGTGAACCGTGAACTTGGAACCGTGAACCCGGCGCCTAAGCTCCCGTGGTCTGATTGAAGCGAAAGGCGAGCATGGTGATATCGTCCGATTGTTCGGCCTGGCCGGCGAATTTCCGGACATCCTCCTGCACAAGGGCAATAAGCTCGTGCACATCGCTGGTCTCGGCCTCGGACACAATCTTTTGCAGTCGCTCCGGAGAATACTGCCGCCCTTGTATATCCATGGCTTCAGTGACCCCGTCGGTGTAGAGCAGGAGCACGTCTCCCGGCTGCATCTGCAGGGTTTCCCTGTTGAATGTAAACTCCTCCATGCCTCCGAGAATAAATCCTGATTCCATTTCAAGATAGGCAAAGTCCATTGCCTCCGACCGGGAAAACAGAGGGGGATTGTGTCCGGCATTGGCGAACTGGGCCAAACCGGTCTCCAGATCGATGATGCAGATGAAGCCGGTGACGAACATGCATTCGTCATTGTCCTCACACAAGGCGTTGTTCACATTGTGCAGGATCTGTTCCGGAGAGGCGTTCCGCAGGGCCTCGTTTTTCAAAAGGGTCTTGGCAATGACCATAAACAGGGAGGCGGGCACGCCCTTGCCCGAGACATCTCCGATCACAAAGCAGAATGTGGTCTCATTGATGAAAAAGAAGTCAAAGAGGTCTCCGCCCACTTCCCTGGCCGGTTCCATGCCGGCCCAGATGTCGAACTCCCGGCGCTGGGGAAAAGGCGGAAAGATCCTGGGCAGCATGCTGGCCTGAATCTTATTGGCCACCTGCAGCTCGCTTTCAATCTTCTCCTTGGCCGCGGTGGTTACCTGGAGGTTGTGGATATACTGCTTCAAGTCTCCTGTCATGCGATTGAAGGCCTCGGCCAGGGCCTGAATTTCATCACCGGTCCGAATATCGAGACTGTGATCGAGATCGCCCTGTCCGACCTTCTGCACCCCCTGTCTCAGGTCCAGAATGGGCTTGCTGATCTTGTTGGACATCTTGATCGCGATGAAAACAGCCACCAGCAGAATCACCCCGAACATCAGAGCAACAATCGTCTGCATCTCCAGCATGATATCCTTGAGGCGCTCTCTGGTTTTCGCGGTATAGTCCATGATGTTTTTCTCAGTCTCCCTGGCCGCCTTCAGAACCTGATCCACAGAGATGACCACGGCCAGACTCCAGCCGGTTTCCCGGATCGGGGCGTAGCCCAGGAATTTGTCTCCGCTTTTCAAACGAACCTCGGAAAACCCGCTTTGACCCTTGACCATGCTGCGGACAATCTCCCGAAGGGCCGGATCGTCCGTTTTCAGCAGATTGTCCTGCTCGTAATCCATGACTTTTTCCGCCTGCTCCAGTGCAGGAAAGGCAATGACCGCGCCCTGTTCGTCCAGCAAAAAGGCGTAGCCGATGTCCTTGACCTGATTGGAAATGACCTCCAGCATCTCGTCCAGGGTCACGGTGACCCCGACCACTCCCCGCAGGGACCCGGTGTCGTCCCGGGCCGGCCCGGAACAGGCCACCATGAGGTTCGAGGTGGAGGCCCCCCGGAAGATGTCGGTCCAGCCGATGCCGTTGCGTTTGACGGCATCGAGATACCAGGGCCGGGATCTTGGATCGTAGGTCCCGTCGGTTGTGCCCTGGGTGTCCGGCCAGAGGATGTTAATGCCGGTCTCGGTGCCCAGGAAAAACGAATCCAGATTTTCATTGTTGAACAGATAGGGTTTGAAGACACGACCCATGCAGAGCAGACGCTGAAACTCATTCTGCACTGCTGCCTGTTCCACCCCCGGGGCCAGCCTGTACAGATAACTGAGCCGTCGCTCGTCCGGAAGGGGACAGGCGGCAAAATCCGTTTTCAGGGCCTGGTTGGACCACAGGAATTTGCAGAACTGCTGCAGGATCTCCACCTGCACCGTGATGGAGCGGAAAAAATCATTGCTGCTCTCCGCCTGGATACCGACCAGCTTGGTCAGGTACTGCTCGGCCTGAGACGCGAGGGCGGTCCGGCTTTTGGCGGCGGACTCCTCCCCGAGCTTGATGCTCTGGTTCAGGGAATACCGGCCTTCCTTGTTCATGGCATAGTTGGCGATGAGCACAAAGGACACGGAGCAAAACACCGTGATCCCCAGGGTCAGCCACAGAATCTTTGATTTAATGGTCCGCTGTGCCATGCTTGCCTGCCTTGTGGTGTATCGACTTTTGCTGCGATGCAAAATGTTTCCATATTATTCACAATCGCACATACTTTCTAGATTATCCAGTACGATCCCGTCCGCATTGCGCAGGGACCTGCCGTACCTGTAGACCCTGTCGTTGACCGGATCGATGCGCAGGGCATCCTGGACGCTCAAGCGAACGAAATCGCGGGTATCGGCTAAGATTTCAAAATGGAGGTTTCCTGACGATCCAGTCGTTCAAGGAGGTCATGTGCTGAGAGTGTGTAATCGTTCCAGAAGCATTCCTGAAGCACAGCCTCTGCCTCTGGCAGCATCGGGTCAGCCTTTGCATTGTCATGCATGATCGTTGTCCAGGTTTTCACGGTATTGTTCAGCCTTTGGGGCTGCCATGGAGAATCAAAATTGTATATGTGCTGACAGACAGTACAGTTTGATGCGGTTGCCGCCCGGATCAAGCTTCATTCTCCTGAAATCATACTATCTCAAAGAGGAAGGACTGTAAACGGTCTTTGCCCTCAGCCCACCCCGTCGTCTGCCTGACCGCTCACCTCTTCCCGACCACCGACCTCTCCCTCGTATGAAACTTCAAATTCCTCTCATCAGGGTCGCTATCGGTATCGGAATCGGTATCGAGAAATGATATGATGAGTATTAAGACTTCGATTCCGATAGCGATAGCGATAGCGATCCCGACCGGGATTTCTTCCTGAAGTTTCTTCATTGATCAAACTGGCTGGTCCGCCCAGCCAGCGGCTGGCGCTGCCCTCTGACCCCTTCCCCCTGCTCTCTGCTCTCCGACCTCCGATATCCGATATCCGATATCCGACATCTTCCCCTCTGCCCTATCAGGACAAGAGGATCAATCTCAGAAAAATGGAGACAACAAGGGAATCGCCTGTTTTTTTCTTTTCCGGTAGACCATAAAATCTCTGTCCAGAGTCAAAATTCGACTTTTTGGGTATATCTCGGCCATGCGAATGAGGCAGGCATCTGCCAACGAGATGGGAAGGTCAGCATATTTCTCAAGCAAAGCGGCAACGACATCTCTCTCATCCATGAGTCGAAAGGGAACCTCCAGAATGTTTCTTTTCAAAAGCTCAAGCACAGCCCTTTGCCCCCAGTGAACATTTCGAAGCAGAAAACAGACCTCAGAGACCACGGCTTCGCAGGTGAGCAAAGGAGGTTTGATTCGACCCCATTGTTCAACGGTCCACGCATGAAACATGTCCTGTTTATTCAGAAAACTGACCACTGGTCCCGTATCCACAATCACCATCCGCATCATTGTCCATAATCCTTCAAATGGTGTTTATTTGTTGACAAATCTGACGGAGCCTGAATGATCCCTTCCAGATCGCCTGCACAATCCAAACAGGAATACGCTTGCCTCTCATTCTCACTGTCAAGAAAAGTCTCAATGGCTTTTCTCAACAAAGCTGATCTGGTTTCATTGGTGTGCTTACCCAGAAGTTCAAGCTTTGCTATCAATGATTCCGGCAGCTTGATGGAAATATTTTTCATCTTCTCCCCTTTGCGTGTGTTACCTTTTTTTATTACAGTATTACATCTTCAGCCTTATGTCAATTTCAGAGACTCATCCATTCGCGCCAATTGCATTCTGTATCCTTTTTATAAAACAGAGTCCGAGCTTCTCGAACTCCGGCTCGATCGGGATATACTGCGTGAGAACT
>CAZUMF010000360.1:0-4552 GCA_964621385.1 uncultured Desulfohalobiaceae bacterium | reverse complement strand
CTGCCGGCTCTCCTGCCCGGCCGGGCTCAATGTCCAGGGCTATGTCCAGATGGTGCGCCAGGGCAAATACAAAGAGGCCCTGGAAATCATCATGCAGGACCTTCCCCTGCCCGGTGTGCTGGGCCGTATCTGTACCCGGGGCTGCGAAAACAGCTGCCGCCGCATGGAAGTGGACCAGCCCATTGCCATCCGGTCCCTGAAGCGCCTGGCTGCGGATCAATTCGATCCCCGCGAGGTGGATATCCCCTGCGAGCCTCGCCGGGACGAACGGGTGGCCGTCATCGGCTCAGGACCGGCCGGACTCTCCGCAGCCTATCACCTGGCCCGCAGAGGCATTCTTGCCACCATTTTTGAGGCCCAGGACAAGCCGGGGGGGATGCTCAGATCCGGCATTCCCGAACACAGGCTGCCCAGGGACGTCCTGGATCAGGAGATCGAATTGATCACCAACCTCGGGGTGGAGATCAAAACCAGCACCCCGCTCGGGGCCGATCTCAGCGTGGACGATCTCTATGACCAGGGCTATCAGGCCGTGTATCTGGCCCTCGGGGCCCAGAAAGGCATCAGCCTGGGGGTCCCCGGTGAAAAGTCCCAAGGCGTGCGCCAGGGCATCGACTTTCTGCGGGAGGTCAATCTCTCGGGGCAGGCGGTGGTGGGAAACACGGTGGCCATCATCGGCGGGGGCAACGTGGCCGTTGATGTCGCCCGCTGCGCCCTGCGCCTGGGGGCAAAGGAGGTGCACATTCTCTATCGCCGCACCAGGGCCGAGATGCCGGCCCTGGAGGAAGAAATCGAGGCGGCCGAGGAAGAAGGCGTGCGCATCACCTATCTGACGGCTCCCCAGGAAATTCTTGCCCAGGACGGCCGGGTCACGGGCCTGCGCTGCATCAGTATGGAACTCGGAGAAGCCGACTCTTCGGGACGCCGGCGCCCTGTCCCGGTCCCCGGCACTGAATTCGAACTGACAATCGATCAAATTTTTCCGGCCATTGGACAGCAGCCCGATCTGGACGCCCTGAACGACATCGACGGCCTGGAATTTTCCCGCTGGGGCACCACCGAAGTCGATCCAGTGACCTATGCCACCGGCCGGCCGGGTCTGTTCGCCGGCGGCGATCTCCAGACCGGTCCCTGGGTGGCCATCGGCGCCGTGGCGGCCGGACGGGAAGCCGCGGAATCCATTGTCCGCTCCATCGAGGGCCGGGACCTGGCCGCGGGACGGGATGTGCAGTTCGATCCGGAAAACCCGGTCTATCGGCCCATTCCGCCGGGCGAACCCCGGACCCCCCGGACAGCCATGCCGGAGCTCCCCCTGGACAAGCGAACCTCGGGCTTTCAGGAAGTGGAACTCGGCTTTGACGAACAGGCCGGCCGGGACGAAGCGGAACGCTGCCTGAACTGTGCCTATTGCTGCGACTGCTATCAATGCGTGGAGGCCTGTCAGGCCGGAGCCATTGAACACGAGCAGCAGGCCCGGGACCTCGAGCTGGAAGTCGGCTCGGTCATTCTCTGCCCGGGCACCGACGGCTTCGATCCGACCGGGATGGAAGAATTCTATGCCTACAGGCAGCATCCCAACGTGATGACCAGCCTGGAATTTGAACGGATACTCAGCGCGTCCGGGCCGACCATGGGCCATCTTGTCCGGCTCTCGGACCAGAGGGAACCGAAAAAAATCGCCTGGCTCCAATGTGTGGGCTCCAGGGACACCAATCACTGCGCCAACGGCTACTGCTCCTCGGTCTGCTGCATGTATGCCATCAAAGAGGCCATGATCGCCAAAGAACACTCCAGCGAAGCTCTGGACTGCGCCATCTTCAATATGGATATCCGGACCTTTGGCAAAGACTATGAAAAATACTATGACCGGGCCCGGCAGGAACAGGGCGTCCGCTTCATCAAGTCCAGGGTGCACACCATCGACCCCATTCCGGGCAGCGACGACCTTTTGCTGAAATACACGGATGAATCCGGGCAGATGCAGCAGGAGACCTTTGATCTGGTCATCCTCTCCATTGGACTGCAACCCTCGCCATCCGCCATAGAGACCGCCAGACGGATCGACCTGGATCTCGATCACTACCGGTTTATCCAGGCCGAGTCCTTCACCCCGGTGCACACCTCCCGGGAAGGGGTTTTTGCCTCAGGGACCTTTCTAGGACCCAAGGATATTCCGGCTTCTGTGGCCGAGGCCGGGGCCGCGGCCTGCCAAGCCTCGATCTTTCTCTCCGATTCCCGGGGCAGCCTGGTGCAGGAAAAGACCTTCCCCCGGGAAAAGGAAGTCTCGGACGAAGAGGTCCGCATCGGAGTCTTTGTCTGCAACTGCGGATCAAACATCGGTGGCATCGCCAATGTCCCGGAAATCGTGGAATTCGCCAGGGACCTGCCCAACGTGCGCCATGTGGAGGAAAATCAGTTCAGCTGCAGTCAGGATACCCAGAATAACATCGCCCAGACCATCCAGGAGCTCGGACTGAACCGGGTGGTGGTGGCCGCCTGCACCCCCCGGACCCATGAGCCCCTGTTCCAGGAGACCATCCGAGAGACCGGACTGAACCCCTATCTCTTTGAAATGGCCAATATCCGCAACCAGTGCACCTGGGTGCACAGCAAGGAAAAAGACGCGGCCACGCTCAAGGCCAAGGATCTGGTGCGCATGACGGTGGCCGGGGCCAACGTGCCCCAGCCCGTGGAGCAGCCGACCATCGGCGTCAACAACACCGCCCTGGTGGTGGGCGGGGGACTGTCCGGCATGACCGCAGCCCTGAGCCTGGCCGACCAGGGGTTTGCCACCACCCTGGTGGAATCCACCCCTGAACTCGGGGGGCAGGCCCTCAAGCTGATCAGCACCTGGGACGGAATCCCGGTCCAGCAGCAGCTCAGGGACATCATCCAGCGGGTCAGGAACCATCCGTCCATCGACCTGCGGACCGAAGCCTCGATCACCGATGCCAAGGGTTTTGTAGGCAACTTCAGCACCACGATAACCTCCGGGGACACAGAAGACACCATCGAACACGGGGCCCTGATCCTGGCGGTGGGGGCGGAAGAGCACAAGCCGGCCGAATACCTTTATGGCCAAGACGACCGGGTCCTGACCCATCTGGACCTGGATGCCCGGATGGCCGATGCAGACCAAGGCCTGGACAAGGTCCGGAGTGCGGTCTTTATCCAATGCGTTGGTTCCCGGGAACCGGATCGTCCCTACTGTTCGAAAATCTGCTGCACCCACAGCATCAAATCCGCGCTGCACTTCAAACAAACCAATCCGGAGATGAACGTGATAATCATCTACCGGGACATTCGCACCTACGGGGAACGGGAAGACCTCTATCAGGAAGCCCGGCGCAAGGGCATCATTTTCATCCGCTACGAACCGGAGCGCAAACCCGAAGTGATAGCCGGAGATGACGCGCTCACGGTCAGCGTGCAAGATCATATTCTGAACCAGACCATAGAAATCGAGTCGGACCTGCTGGTCCTGGCCTCGGCCGTGGTCCCCAGAAACAATGAATTGCTGGCCCAGTTATACAAGCTCTCCCTGAATGAAGACAAGTTCTTCATGGAGGCCCACCCCAAACTGCGACCTGTGGAATTCGCCACTGAAGGCATCTTTCTGGCCGGCATCGCCCATTACCCCAAACCCATCGAAGAATCCATCGCCCAGGCCCAGGCGGCCGCCTCCAAGGCCGCGGTGGTGCTTTCCCGGAAAGAAATCTCCGTGGAAGGCGTGATCTCGCATATCAACGAGGTCTTCTGCCGGGGCTGCGGGGAGTGCGTGCAGGCCTGTCCCTACAACGCCGTGGACCTGACCCAGAAGGAATTCGCAGACAAAATCAGAACCGTGGCCTTTGTCCAGGCCGCTCTCTGCAAGGGCTGCGGCGCCTGTGCTGCGGCCTGTCCCACCGGCGCCGCTTCGGTCCATCATTTTGAAGACGACAAGGTCATGAGCATGGTGGAAGCGGCCCTGGCGTAGTATTGAATATTGAAGATTGAAGAGTGACTATTGCTGAGAAGAATTGAAACAAAAAAGGACGAGAACCCATGGTCCAGGAATTCGAACCGAGCCTGATCACCTTTGCCTGCAACTGGTGCGCCTATTCAGCCGCCGACCTGGCCGGGGTGAGCCGTTTTCAGTATCCTCCGAACATGCGCATCATTCGGGTCATGTGCTCCGGGCGGATCAACCCCAACTTCATTCTCAAAGCTTTTGAGCAGGGGGCTGACGGCGTCCTGGTGGCCGGCTGACACATCGGGGACTGCCATTACCTGGACGGTAATATCAAAGCGGAAAAGATGTTTCAGGAAACCATGGAACTGGTGCAGCTCCTGGGCATTGATCCGGGGAGGCTTCGCCTGGAATGGATCTCGTCTGCCGAAGGCACGAAGTTCGCCGAAGTGGCCCGGGAGTTTACGGACCAGCTCAAAGCCCTGGGTCCGTCGCACTTGAGGCAGGCCGCGTAAATTAGCAGAAATTTTTTTGACATCTTGTAATACCAGAGCTCTTTACAGGAAGCGTAAATTTGAAAGATTTTTTGGACATTTTGTGATA
>CAZUMF010000359.1:0-4558 GCA_964621385.1 uncultured Desulfohalobiaceae bacterium | reverse complement strand
TTAGGCCCCCCCTGCCCCAGGGCCGGCCTTTTTGGGTGTTTTTTTGGGGGTCATTATTTAATAATTTAAAAGAGTACCCTGCCGGCTTTGCCAACGGCAAACCTGACAGGGTACTCAGACGAGAGCGAGGTTTGAAGCATGGTGTCCGCTGACGATTTCGGACGGTTTGAAACGGCCTGGTGTCCGGGCTGCGGAAATTTCAGCATCCTGAAGTGTGTGAAAGAGGCCCTGGCCGGCAAGGACATCGCCCCCCACGAGGTCCTGTTCGTCTCCGGCATCGGGCAGGCGGCCAAGGCCCCGCATTATCTGAAATGCAACCTGTTCAACGGCCTGCATGGCCGGAGCCTCCCCGTGGCCACCGGCGCGCATCTGGCCAATCCGGAACTGCGGATCATTGCCGAGAGCGGGGACGGCTGCAACTACGGCGAGGGGGGAAATCACCTTCTGGCGGCCCTGCGGCGCAATGTGAACATCACCCTGCTGGTGCACGACAATCAGATTTACGGATTGACCAAAGGCCAGGCCAGCCCCACCACCGGACGTGAACACCAAACCAAGGCCCAGCCCGGCGGGGTCAAGCGGGAACCCTTCCATCCCCTGGCCGTGGCCGTAGCCATGCAGGCCGGTTTCGTGGCCCGCGGGTTCACCGGCATGCAGGAGCAGCTGGTGGCCCTGATTCAGGAGGCACTGGATTTTCCCGGCTTTTCCCTTGTGGACATCCTCCAGCCCTGCGTGTCCTTCAACCACGTCAATACCCTGCAGTGGTACAAACAGCGCTGTACGCCCCTGGAAGAGGACTATGATCCCGCTGACTGGGAACAGGCCATGGCCAAAAGTCTGGAGTGGGGCGATTCCATTCCCACCGGAGTCATTTTTAAAAACGATGGGGCCACACCGTTTGCTGAGCATTTCAGCGTCCTGTCCGGCGGCCCTCTGATGCATCAGACGCGGGAGATGAGCATCGTTTCAGACATCATGGAGAGCTATGCCTGAGACCAATCTGCCGCCCAAGCGCGGCAGATTGGTCGACTGAAACCTTTCTCCTGAAAGACAACAGCTTGAATCCCTTAGGGATTCAAGCTGTTGGATTGATAAGCTGCACTGGAACAGGTGACTGCTCCGCCACCCGCATGGCCACGCTCCCAAAACCGGTCCCTTGCGTGCCCACTTCATCAAGACTCTGTCCCCGAGTGGTCATGACAATCATATCCGTGTCTTCTGCAGCGAAGAAATCCCCCATTTCTCACCTTGTCCGAAAGACAGAATCTTTTACACTGATGCATTGATGCTTTTGTTTTTCTGCAATCAGGAGGATCACCATGCGCGAGGCATCATTTTATTTCAAGCACGATGACGATACGGTTCGCTGTTTTCTCTGCGCCCACACCTGTCATATCGCTCCGGGAGAGCGCGGCCGCTGCGGCGTCAGGGAAAACA
Organism: uncultured Desulfohalobiaceae bacterium; assembly: GCA_964621385.1. Classification (GTDB taxonomy): domain Bacteria; phylum Desulfobacterota; class Desulfovibrionia; order Desulfovibrionales; family Desulfothermaceae; genus JAABTT01. Next base: position 3,121 of record CAZUMF010000359.1, on the reverse strand, counting down.
GAAACGGCACCCTCTGGAGCCTGGTCTATGGACGGCCTGTGGCCCGGCACGTCGATCCCATTGAAAAGAAGCCCCTGTACCATTTTTATCCCGGAAGTCTGAGCTACTCGTACGGCACCATGGGCTGCAATTTTCACTGCCTGTTCTGTCAGAACGCGGATATCGCTCATGCCCCGAAGCAGCGGCACACGATCCCGAGCAGCGAGGTCAAACCGGAAAGCATTGCCAATGAAGCGCTGGATACAGGGGCTGCGAGTATCGCCGCCACCTATACCGAACCCACGATCTTTATGGAGTATGCCCTGGATGTGGCTGAAAAAGGTCAGGCTTTAGGCCTGAAGCAGGTTTTTGTGAGCAACGGCTTCATGACGCCGAAAGCGCTGCAGGCCGCTGTCAAGGTTCTTGATGCGGCCAATGTGGATCTGAAATCATTTCAGGACGCCTTTTATATCAGGGAATGCGCCGGACGTCTCAAGCCTGTTCTGCAATCGATCCGGGCCTTGAAGAAAGCCGGAGTCTGGCTGGAGCTGACCACCCTGATCATTCCCGGAGAAAACGATGATCCCGGGGAACTCAGGGAAATTGCCGAGTTCATCGCGTCCATAGGCCCTGAAACCCCCTGGCACCTCTCGGCTTTCCACCCGAGCTATCGCAAAACCGATCGCCGGCCGACCCCGGCCCAGACCTTGTTCAAAGCCAGGGACATCGGGCGTGAAGCGGGTCTGCACTACGTCTATTGCGGCAATATCCCCAGCGGGGAGACCAGGCATACCTACTGCCCGGGCTGCGGTCAGAAGCTCATTGACCGCTCCATGGGCCAGGCGGTTCTTGAAGGCTTGCAGGACGGCCGCTGCAGCTCCTGCCGGGAGGTCCCGGCCGGAGTCGGGATGGGGTGAAGACAGGCAAAGGGCAGAGGGGAAAGGGGAGGAAGAATGAACGTCGAACATCGAACGTTCAATGATGAATGATGAATCAAAGAAAAGACATGTTCATCATAAATACAATCAAACAAAGAAGTCAAACATGAGCTGGGTACAGGTGACGCATTTCGTGCGAACGGAGAAGAACAAGGAGAAAATTCAGCAGCTTATTGATGAGAATCAGCGGCACTGGCAGGAGTTGGCCCTGGACATCGGACTGGATCCCGAGAAAAACGTGTCCGTGGAGGACGACGGCCACAAGGTTCTCCTGTATATCAGCAAGGACATGGATATCGCCTTGAGCGAAGAACCAGGGGAGTGGAAATAACCACGGCCATTGATTGACGCAAACCAATGGCCGCGAGGAGAAGACGATGAGCAATGCCTACGATGTGATTGTGTTTGGGAGCGGTGTGGCCGGCGGTGTGGCCGCCAGGTCCTTGAAAACGTCCGGAAAATCCGTGGCCGTCATTGACCCGGGCCCTTTGGGCGGAACCTGCCCCTTACGCGGCTGCGAACCTAAAAAGGTTATGTATGACGCCGTGGAAACGCTGGTCAGGACGAGAAATCAGGACGGGAACGGACTTTTCGGGGACGAGCCGGACCTGGACTGGCAGCAGCTGGTCCGCTTCAAAAACACCTTTGTCCATCCGGTTCCGGGCCATGTGGAAAAGGATTTTCACTCTCGGGGGATTGATCTTTTCAAATCCAAAGGCCGCTTTCTGGATCAGGACACTGTAGACGTCGACGGCCGGAGACTCACCGCGGACGCGTTCATCATCGCCACCGGCGCCATGCCCCGGCCACTTGATTTTCCAGGCGCGGAATACCTCCTGAGCAATGATCAATTTTTCGATCTACAGGCCCTGCCCTGGACCATGCTCATTATCGGGGGCGGGTATATCGCCTTTGAGTTCGCTCACCTGGCGGCCAGGCTCGGGGTCGAAGTGGAGCTTGTGGTCCGCAGCGACCGCTGTCTCAAATACTTTGATCCCGATCTGGTGGATCTCCTGGTTGATCATTCCAAACACTACGGCATTCATATTGCTTTTCAGGCCCCGCCGCAGCGGGTTGAAAAAACAGACAGGGGACTGCGCTTGATGACGGGCGAGGGGCGCGTTCATCGAGAGGTCGATTTGATTCTGCATGGGGCCGGGAGGATTCCGAATCTGGAAGGCCTCAACCTGGAAGCGGCCGGTATCAAGGAGACCGGAAAGGGGCTCGAGGTGGACCCGTACTTCCGGAGCCTGGACAATCCCAAAATATTCGGGGCCGGCGACGTGGTTCCCCAGGGACCGCAATTGACCCCTGTGGCCCTCATGGAAGCCGAACTTCTGGCCAACAACCTTGCCGGCAATGATGATCAGGAAGTTGATTACTCCGGGATTCCCAGCGTCTTGTTCACACACCCCATGCTGGCCCGGACCGGTTTCCTGGAAGCGGAATGCCGGGAGCAGGGTCTCGATTTTGAAAAGCGTTTCGTGGATGCTTCGAAATGGGCCTCCTATCAGCGCATCGGCGAAAAGCCGGCCGCGGTCAAGCTGTTGTGGGAAAAACAGACCGGCCGCATTCTTGGCGCCCATATGCTTGGCCATGGCGCGGATGAGGTCATCAATATTTTTTCCCTGGCCATTCAAAAGGCTATTGCCAGAAAGGACTTGATTGATGTGGTCTGGTCCTATCCGTCATTTGGCTACGATGTGATTCGGCATGTTCTGGTCTAGAAGCCGGGGTACGATTTGAGAATGAATCGTGTACAATGAAATGAAGACTGGGAGGCATGAACCATGTTGTATACTGATGAAACCAAGACCCAGCAGCGTTTTCGCGATCGGCATGATGCCGGACAAAAGCTGGGACGCATCCTTGCGGAGAATGTCCTGAAGCAAACCCCTCTGGTTCTGGGACTGCCCAGAGGCGGTGTGCCGGTGGCCTATGAAGTGGCCTCTCTCCTGCAGGCGAAACTGGATGTTTTTCTGGTGCGCAAGCTTGGCCTTCCCGGCCAGGAGGAAGTGGCCATGGGGGCCATTGCCAGCGGCGGGGGGATTGTCCTCAATCATGACCTGATTCAGCGTTTGGGCCTGAGTCAGGAGGATATCGATGCGGTCTTGCACAAGGAAAAGGCTGAGCTTGAGCGTCGCGAAGCGCGCTATCGCAAAGACCGGTTATTTCCGGACATCAGGGGAGAATCCGTGGTGCTC
>CAZUMF010000358.1:0-4563 GCA_964621385.1 uncultured Desulfohalobiaceae bacterium | reverse complement strand
ACGCGGCCCACCGGGCCGGTTTTTTCGCCGCCAGGACCTTCCGCTTCACCTTCAGGGCCGCATTGCAGCAGTTTGTGCTGGACCAGGCCAAGGGCCGGACTTTGACCCAGGTGGCCGACGGCCTGCCGGCTTACTGGCAGGAGCGGCTCGACCCGGCCACCTTTGCCGCCACTTTTCTGCCTCCCAATCTGACCTGGCGGCAGGAAGTGGACTATCTGGAGACTCACGACCGCCTGCCCCCAGGTTCCGACCTCTGTCAGGTGATTGCCCGGCGGGTGCGCTTTGAAGTGGTCTCTGTGTACGGATTCAGCAGCCGTATTGGAAGAACCCTGGAAAAATCCGGGGCCTCGGTGCTTCGACCGGCTGCAGCCCGCCTTCAAGAGGCCGCTTCTGCTTTGCAGGAATCCGTCCCCAATGAAATGGAGGAGCTGAGAGATCATTCATTTCAGGGACTGGCCGGCTTTCTTCTGGGACTACTCACCCATATCAAGAACAAGGGCGGCATCTTCGATCCCGAGCTCAAGGGGTATATAGGCCAATGGGGCAAGGAGTACCTCCTCAGTCAGAAACACAAGTACTGGATGCCCAGCTTTGGACCCCAGACCAGGACCCCGGGATTTGTGACCACCAAAGCCAATGTCGATCGCTTCGAGTCCTTGACGAAATCCGGAAACAGGTCCTCCTGGCCGGAGTGGTGGGCCTATCAACACTTTTTTATACTGGCCATGCGCCGGCCATCACCGGCCCAGCGATTCTTCGGCCTGGTCTTTGCAGCCCTGGAACCCGCCGGCCTGATCCGGGATCAGTTCCAGGACGGGCATCACGTGTTTGGTCTGGACCCTGACGGCTTTGAGGTGGTATCCGAGGTGCTCCAGGTGCAGTGCTCCCATTGCGGACACATTGTCTCCGGGGCCTTGGCTGACGAACCCATCTGGAGCGGCATGTCCTGCCTAAGACAGGGCTGTCGTGGACGGTATGCAAGCACTGACCAAGGACTGGACTACTACGGCCGGCTATACAGCCACGGTGAGGTCAACAGGCTGGTGGCCGCGGAGCACACCGGACTTCTGGACAGGGAAAAGCGGGAACTCCTGGAGCAACGATTCAAGGCGGCTTCGGACAGGCGAAAGCCCTGGTATCCCAATCTGCTCTCCAGCACTCCCACCCTGGAGATGGGCATCGACATCGGCGATCTCTCCACTACCCTGCAGTGCTCGGTTCCACCCAGCCAGGCCAACTATATCCAGCGGGTCGGCCGTTCCGGCCGCAAGGACGGCAACGGTCTCAACCTGACTGTGGCCGCCGGTCAGGCCCACGACTTGTACTTCTTCACCAATCCCTTGGAGATGCTGGACGGAGCGATCCAATCCCCAGGTGTGTTTCTGGACGCCTCTGCCGTCCTGGAGCGGCAGTTCTTTGCCTATTGCCTGGATCACTGGGTGCGGGACAAACAGGGACAGACCCCGGTTCCCCAGCGTTTGGGCACGGTGCTGGACACTTTTACCCGGGAAGATCCGAGCGTCTTTCCGCACAACTTCATTGCCTTTATTGCCGGACGGCAAAGTGATCTCTTCCAGGGATTCCTGGCTCTTTTTTCAGGCGAGCTCAGCCAGGACTCGATCAACCATCTGGAGCGCTTTGTTTTTGGCGATGCCGAGGAGACCCCGGGGGTGAACCACCGCATCCTGCAGCGACTCTATGACCTGCACAAAGAACGAAAAGGCCCCAAGACCCAGGTGGATCGCTTGTACCGGGAAATGAAGAGAAGGGAAAACAGCCCGGCCAGGGACAAAAATCATGAAAAGGAGTACGAGGAACTACGACAGGAACGCTCAGGACTCATGTCCCTGATCAAAAACATGAATGCCAAGGACACCTACAACTTCTTCACCGAGGAAGGGCTTCTGCCCAACTATGCCTTTCCGGAGCAGGGGATCCTGCTGCAGTCCATCATTTTCCGCAAACGGCGTCAGGTCCGGGAAGGCCAGAAGGCCACCGAGACCCTGAACTTCGAGTATGAACGTCCTGCCGGCAGCGGATTGCGCGAACTGGCCCCGGGCAACCGCTTCTACGCCGAAGGAAGGCGGGTGGAGGTCGATCAGGTCGACCTCAAGGTAGTCCGGATTGAGCAGTGGAGACTCTGTGCGGCCTGCCCCCATACCGAACCCGAGGTCACGGCCAAGAACTTTTCTCTCTGCCCATGCTGCGGCAGCCCTCTGTGGAACGATCAGAGTCGCCGGCAGGATCTGGTGCGACTGCGTCAGGTCATCGCCAATGCACCGGATAGAGACACTCGAATCACGGATGAATCTGACGAGCGCAGTCCGAGCTTTTACACGACCCAGCTCCTGGTGGATGTGGACGCTTCAGCCGTCATCGGTGCCTATCAGACTGATGTGGCGGAATGCCCTTTTTAATTTGAGTTCCTGTCCACGGCGCATTTTCCGGATATAAACTTCGGGCCCATGGGACTCAATGCCGAGCAAATCGCTGTGGCCGGCAAGGAGCTGGAGCGGCCGGGGTTCATCATCTGCAACAAATGCGGCAAGGTCCAGAAAGGCAAGAAGGGGATCAGACACGCCTTTGGCTGTCCGGCCCGGGACAAGGAGTCCGACAAAAACTTCGTGCAGAGCGTCTTTTTGTACCGTGAGTTCACCTCGGAGGCCATCAAGATCCTTCTGCCGGTCACCGGTCTGGAAGGTTCCGAGCGACGGCTGAACTCCTTTGTGGCCGCCCTGCAACTCGGCCTCAAACATCACTTCGGAGGATCGGCCTACGCCATTGATCACCTCCAGACCACCCTCAGCAATGAACCGGTCACTGATTCGGCCCTGAGCAAACAGTATCTGGTTCTCTTCGGTACCGTCCCCCGCGGAGCCGGGTTTCTGAAGCAGCTCATGCGCTCGGAGACCATGCTCACGGTCCTGGAAAAGGCCCTGACTGTTCTGCAAACCTGCCGCTGCCAGAAAGATCCGGACCGGGACGGTTGCTACAACTGCCTGTTTGCCTACCGGAACAGCTACACCATGGCCACCACTTCCAGGGAAACGGCCATGGAAATGCTCTCCTTGATTCTTTCCTATCGGGACACACTCAAGCAGGTCAACAATCTGCAAAACGTCCGGGTGGACGGACTCCTGGACAGCGAACTGGAAGCCCTCTTCCTGGAGGGGATCAAACGCTTCAAGCAGCAGGGCTTCAGCGTAGAGCTTCGCAAAGAGGTGGTCCGGGGCAAGCCTGGCAACTTTTTGCGACTGGGGGAGCAGGCTTATGAAATCGAACCTCAAGTGGAACTCGGGCAGCGGGACGGAGTCGCCGTCCCCAGCCGGGCCGATTTCGTCTTCTGGCCCTCCCGCAGCCGGGCTGAGGTCAAGCCCATAGCCGTGTTCACCGATGGCTTGACCTTCCACCGCAACCGACTTGGGCAGGATACGGCCCAGCGAATGGCCATTCTGGCCGGCGGACGGTTTCATGTCTGGAGCCTGACCTGGAAGGATGTCCAGGCCCAGGTGCGGAACAAAAGTGAGCGGATAGCCGATTTGCTCCATCCCGGCGACAGTCGGTTGGGACGAAACTCCTTTGCCCAACTTTTGAGCAAGCTGGGTCTGGAGGGCTGCCGGGAGTGGCACACCAGGGACAATTTCACGTTTTTGATGCAGTACCTGCAGAGCCCCAACCAGAAGACCATGCAGCGCTACGCCCTGGCCCAGGCTGTCAGTCTCCTGGATATGGATGGGTACAGGGACCGGGAGAAAAGAGCTGCCTGGTTGGAAGAGATAGATCAATGGGACACCGGATTCGTCCTCCAGGGTTTGGGGGCTCATCAGCAGGATGGATTGATCGGCGGACTGGAATCCGGCCCGGTGCGTGTGTTTGCCCTTGGCCGGCCCCAGGCTTTGAGGACGGCCGATGTCCAGGGTGTTTCGGCTGTCTGCTGCCTGGATGACGGCGAAAGCGCTCTGGAGCGAGTGGATTTTGAACGAAGCTGGATCAATGCCCTGAGGCTCTACAATATTTTCCAATTCCTGCCGGGAGCCAGATTCATAACCCGGCAGGGTGTAGCAAAGGGAGCCTATTTTGCCCTCCAGTGGGAGACTGCCGACCAGGAGAGCAGCACGGATAAGGAGAGGGCCCAAAATGTTGATCCGACCTGGAAGGAAATTTGGGAATTGGCGGATCCCGAAGCGCATTCGGTTCTGGAGAAGTTGAAACAACAGGGACGGCCTGCGCCCGCGGTCGGCTTTGAACTCATCGTCAATGGCCGGGTGGAAGCAGAGGCCGAGTTGGCCTGGCCAAATGACAAGGAAGTCTACCTGACTGCTGAACAGATTGACATGAAAGATTTTTTTCAAGAACAGGGTTGGAGCGTATGCACGGTTTAGAATTTTCGATTTACGATTTTCGATTTACGATTTTTAAGAAACAGATACAGAGCTCTTTGCCGTTTTCTAAAATTTGGAACATTATTTGGACAAGTATCTCTTTTTGGTTAAATTCGAAGCACGAAATTCGAATTTCGATATTATGTCCAATTTTGAAGTCATTAAGAATTTATAATATCAT
>CAZUMF010000357.1:0-4577 GCA_964621385.1 uncultured Desulfohalobiaceae bacterium | reverse complement strand
TGGAGGGACTTGAGGCCATCGAGTCGATACTTGGCCTTGATCAACTCTTTGTCAATGCTGTACATCCGGGCGATAAACCCAGCCAGGGAGGTGATGCCGTTTCGTTCGCCAAGACCGAGCACAGAGGCGTCGATATGGGTCGCCCCGGCCTCCAGAGCGGTGAAGCTGTTAGCCACGGCGCATTCCGTATCGTTATGGCCGTGAAACTCGATTTGTTTGCAGCCCAAGGATCGGATCAGCCCGACCATGTCCTGCACCTGGTGCGGCAGGGCAATGCCCACGGTGTCCGCGATCCCCAGCCTGTCCACGAAACCGGAGCGCTCTACTCGCTGATAGATGGACGCCACCTCTTCCCTGGGCAACCTGAAGACATCTTCCAGGGAAAATCGAATCTCCAGATGAGGACCTGCAACCCGGGTCATTTCCAGGACCTCCAGCACATCGTCCAGGATGCGGATCCGGTTTTCCCGCCACGGGCCCTGATCTGAAAAGGCCGACAGCGATAAAAAAAAGCTGATGCCGTCCACTCCGGCATCAATGGCCTTTTGGGCATCGGCTTTGCAACAGCGGATATGGGTCAGGATCTTTGATGAAAGCCCCATCCGGCTGATGGCCCTGCAGTCCTGTTCTGATCGGGGGGAGGCCGCTGGAGAGGTCAGTTCAATATATTCAGCGCCGAATTGAGCGAGTTGACCCGCAACAGCTTTTTTTTGGACTGTGGAAAAATTCGCTTTGAAAAACTGCTCGCCCTCTCTGAGGGTGGTATCCACAAGCGCAAAATGCTTCAGTGACATCGACAAGCGTCCTTATTGCTGATAGACAATCAGCCCTTTCTTTTTCACCTGGGTGCCCTGGTAGTTGAAGATGAAGTTGGCCAGTTCAAAAAACGAATAGGGAATCTTCATGTTGATTTTTCTGACCAGCTTGAAGTTGATGGCGATATCCGGAGGGCTGATCACACCGACCGGCAACTCCCCCGGGGCTTTCTCCCCTTTCAATATCTTTTCGGCATAAATCGACGCAAGTTGAGCATTATTCTCAAAACCGACCCCGATGGCCAGCATGGCCCCTGGTGTGTCCCCCCCCTTGACCATGCTCGGAGAGACGCCGATGACCGGGACCTGGCCCGCATTGGCATTGATCACGTCAAAATTGCTGAATACGCAGGTACTGCCCGTGACATAGAAGATGCTCCGCTGCAAGCCGGGATCACTCTCCTGCATCTGCCGCACCGCGGCCCGGATCTTCGGCTTGAGTTCCTGCCTGGCGTTTTCCTGATCATCCACAGCCACATCAATGACGGTGATCCCCATATTTTCGGCATACTCCCGGAGCGGATCGGCCTGGGTCAGCACTGCGCTGGCATTGTTTCTGGCATAGAGGATGCCGATGTTGCGCAAATCCGGAATCAGTTCCTGCAGGAAAATCATCTGGATATTGACCGGGATATTGAGCGATGTAAAGGCAAAATTGCTCTTGCTGACGGCTTCGTAATCCGGGACATACTGCATCATCACCGGATCTTTGGCACAGATGGTCACCACCGGGATGTCCTCATGCCGAAAGTGGTTGAACACAAAATCAGCCGACAGGGACCCCATGGCAAAAATCAAGTCGACGCCCTCTTCCTGCGCGGTTTGCAGTATGCGCTTGCCCCGGGCGGTATCCCGGTCATAATTCGCCACTTCAAACACCGGATACAGCTTCTTTTCTGAAAAAAAGCGCAGCACGGTTTCCAGGGAGGTGACATACGCGGAGGATTGTTTCGGGATCAGGACCAGGAGTGTCTTGTCCCGCATAGCTCCGGTCTCGTGTTGGGGAACGAGTGTGAAGCGCTGCCCGCCCTTGTCCGTGTCAACGACCCGCCAGGCATCGGGTTTGTTCTCGGTAAACGGGAACCATGCCTCACTAGCGCTGCAGAGGCCTTTTCCGGCCTGGCCAAAGGAGGCGAAGATCACCAACAGCAGCACAAGGGTCTTGGCGCGAAAGGAGCGCAGGATGAACAGCAGGCCGCAGAGCAGGATGAAACCGCCCACAGCGCTGATGACCAGGGAGTTATACTGGCTCACAACCAGGAGCTGTCCCACAAGCAAAGGCCCCAGAATATTGCCGGCGCGTTCAAACACCCGGAAAATGGAGACCGACGGCCCCCGTCCGATGCGCCGCGAGGTCCGGGTTTCGGCAATATGGGTCATAATGGGCGCTGCAATCAAACCGTGGGACACCCCCAGGATGAAGGTCCCCGCGATCACGAGCAGATTGGCGGAAACCACATGGATGAAGGGCAGCCCGATGATGCCGATGCAGACCAGACCCAGACCGCTGCCCTGATTGCCCCGAAACAGGATCTTTTTGCTGTCCCCGGTCCTGTCCACGAACTTCGAGGAGTAGACGCTGGAAAGCAGCACCCCTGCGCTGTAGAGCATCAGAACCAACCCGATATCCTCTTTTGAAAAGGCATGGCGCTCCATGATCAAGGGCAGGGCGAACCCGACCACCCCGATCATGACCAGCTTGGCGTTGATGCCGATGAGAAAGGTGGTCTTGACATGCTCCAGGTCCTTGAGGGCTTCCTTGAGCTTGCGCAAAAACGGCATCTGGGTTGCGGTCTCCGCTTCCGCCAGGGGCCTGGCCGGACCGTCCGTCTCCAGTCCGGGAACAAACTTGAGGGCATAGAAACACAGGAGAAAGGAGACGATCCCCCCGGCCAGAAAGACCCCGGAGGCGTCAAAATAGCTCACGGCCAGGGCCCCGATGGCCGTGCCCGCGATGCGTCCTCCATTGTACTGAATGATGAGAATGGCCATGGATTGGGTGCGCCGGTGTTCAGGACCGGCCCGCAGAAGGTAGGACTGCACTGCGATAAACAGCGCTCCCTGGCACAATCCCGCGAGCAGTCTCAGGATCGCGATCAAGAGATAGTTGCTGCTCACGGCCATCCCGATGCTGCTGATCCCGAAAAAAATCACGGACCAGATAAAGAGCGGCTTTTCTCCGTGCTTTTGGCAATAATTCGCCGCGGGCATGAGCATCAGGGCGTAGGCCACAAAAAAAGCCGTGAACAAATAGGAGGCCCCGTTGGGGCCGATGGCATACTGCGTGGCGATCCGTTCAAAATACTGGGGCAAAAATGAAGCATACAGGGTCTCGGCAAAGACTCCAAGAAAAAACAGGGGTTTGATGAATTCAAGCAGGCGTCCTTTTTCCCTGTCGTCCCTCACATCCCGGATTCGACTTCTGCTGCGCTGCAAGGCAAACAGAAGATTCAAAAACAAAGCGGCCATAAACAACGCAGCCACAAACAGGATCAGAAAGCTTTTGAAACTCCTCCAGAGATTTGTATAGACGATGCCCTTATCCACCAGGACCTCTATGCTGTGTCCCTGAAACTGCTTGGCATGTTTGATAAAGCTCCCTGGGTCTCCGGCTTCTGCCTTATTCGTTCGAACCAGGACATCCGATCCCGCGGACAGAACAATGCCGTGGATCTCCGGATTCAGGTCCTGATAGCGTTGAAACAGCTTGTCGATGCCCTTGAAGCTTTCGATTTTCAAATCGAGCTTTTGAATGGCGGAGAGCTTATAGGCCAGGGAGTTGGCCAGATTTTCGGTCTTGGCCTGAATGCCGTCAAAATAAATGTGAATCAGGGTGCCGAGCATGAAAACCGCGACCATGAGCACCGCAGCGGCATAGGCTGAGGAAAACCAGAATTTCTGGTTCTTGAGGCGCTTGACATCAATGACGGTGATGAGCAGCAGAAAGAGGATTACGGCTGCAGCGATCATCACAAACACGCCGTGAAAGGAGCGGAACAAGGTGTCGTGAATCTGGTGCTTCAGGACATTGAGCTGCAGTTCCCCGGCTGTTTCGAACTTGTTCTCCAAAGGGATGCTGACCCGATAGAAGCGCTCATTTTCTTCGATGCGGCAGCCCTGCTGGGAGTCAATTTTTTTGGAAGGGCTGAAGGGATGATCCGCTGCGGCGGTCTCGGCCCCGTCCGAAAAAATGATCTCGCCATGATGATCCGCGATCTGCATGCTGAAAATCGAAGGGTCGACTTCGAGCACCATGGCGGCCACATTCTCAAAGCCCACGAACTGACTCAAGGGAACCCCGGCCCCGAGAAACGAATCCACCACCGACTTGATGGTTTCACCCAGGGCATAGACCCCTTCCAGCTTCAGCTTGGAATAGGTCCGATAGGCCTCCCCCAGCCCGATACCGGTGAAAAAGGCAAGGGACAGGGCCAGAATCAGAAAAGACAAGAATCCTTTTTTCAATCTATCCATGACAAACCCCGACAGACGTGGGCATACACCTCCATCTCCGTCAAGCGCGCCGTATCGATCACCACGGTTCTGGCAGGGATGGTCTGCTCCAGGAACTGCCGTGTACTCTCGTGATCGTACTGTTCACGTTCTTTGGCCACAATCCGGTGCTTCGCCAGAAAATCGCTCTTGTCAATCCTGTGCTGTTCCAGAAAGCGCAGCCAATCCTCCTGCTCCGCCAGGGTGAATGCATCGCGCCACAACTCTGCATCCCAGTCCGCCGCAGGCCTGTGAATGGCGTCAAAGCGG
>CAZUMF010000356.1:0-4602 GCA_964621385.1 uncultured Desulfohalobiaceae bacterium | reverse complement strand
TGCGGGACATCTGCAAAAGGGTGGTTCCCGGCTGATTGAATTCTGCGACATGCACGAACTAGGTTCATCAACTTTTGAAGAGTTGCCAGGTCCTTGTTTTGAAGTTCTCCCTTATAATGTTTGATGCCGATATTTTCCCCTACCAGGAGCTGCATTTGATCAAAGCCGAATTTTTCAAAAATCGAAAGAACCGTGATCGGGGAAGCGGCGTAGGAAACGGCTTTCATTTGTTGATAGCCGGAAAAAAGTTCGTCAAAGAGCTTGGGCTTATCGATATAGACGGTCTTGAGTTTCAGTTCGTCAGCAGGAAAGAGAGAGAGTTGTTTGACTTTGGGTTTTGCCACGTTTTCACTCCACTGTTTTTTCAAAAAAAACGAGCAAGGGAGAGTTCTTGTCCCATCTGCACTTCAAGCCGAGGCTACGCTATTTTGCCGCTGACTTCAAGAAATAGCTGCAGATGGATTGCACGCTAGGTCCGCATCTTGCCAAAAACAGCGCTTGGTTTTATTCTTCGCTGATGAACAAGGAAGGCTGAAGCCTGAAACAGGCGCCGGTGAATTGAAGACGGGAGCGGATACAAAGCCATGACTTTTTCATTAAAAAACAGACAAGGTCGCTTGTCGGATGTTGCCGGGAGGTTTCGGACCTGGATGCGGTTCGTACTCTCTTCCTTTCAGGCCGATCAGGGCTTATTACGGGCCGGGGCCCTGACCTTCGTCACCGCCTTGTCCATCGTTCCTTTCCTGGCGGTCGCCTTTTCCATTTCCAAAGGCTTCGGTTTTCAAAATACCAGGTATATCCGGGAATTTTTGTTGAACATCAGCGCCGGGCGGGAGATGGTTGTCGACCATATCATCACTTATATCAATAACACCCATGTGGGCACTCTGGGGGCCATGGGCGTTATCCTGCTGCTGATGACCGTGTTTTCCCTGCTGGGGAATATCGAAGCCAGCCTGAATTCGATCTGGGGCGTGACCAGACAGAGAACCCTGGCCAGAAAATTTTCAGATTATCTTTCCGTGACCCTGGTCTGCCCGCTCCTGGTTATTGCGGCCATCAGCTTTACTGCTTCTTTGGAAAGTTCGTGGCTGGTCCAGAGTATTCTTTCGTATTCGGTTTTTAGTTCAATGTATCTGGTTGCAATGAAGGTCTTGCCGGTTTTGCTTGTCTGTCTGGCCGTTTTCTTCATGTATCTGTTCATCCCCAATACCCGGGTGGAAGTCAAAAAATGCATGATCGGGGCTTTGTTTGCGGGTGTGCTCTGGCATACAACCCAGAAGCTCTTCATTGTCTTTCAGGTAGGAATGAGCAAATACAACGCGATATACGGAAGTTTCGCCCAGCTTCCCCTATTTCTGATCTGGCTGTACATCAGCTGGATTATCATCTTGCTGGGAGCGGAAGTAAGTTTCTGTCTGGAACATTCTAACGCGGGATCTCAAGAGAAGCAGAGCCATGATTATGCCTTGGAGAGCAGGGAGCGGATGGCCCTGGGCATTATGCTGTATTTGTCCCGGCGTTTTGTCCAGGGCTTCGGGGTGGTGTCCCTGCAGACCATGATCAAGGAATTGCAGGCTCCGGTCAGACTGCTTCGCCAGACTGTGGATGCTCTCGTTGAACTGGAGTATGTGGTCCCTGTTTGCGGACGAGACCAGGACAGCATCTGCCTGGCGGGTTCGCCACAGCATCTTTTGGTGGTTGACTTCCTTCGAAACTTCAGGGAATACAGAAAATCAGGGGAATTGGAAAACTGGACGGACCTGGCGGATGAGTCGGCTGTCCTTGCCAGTCTGTACCGGATTCTGGCCTCGAGCGAGGTGAATCAAAGTATGTCCGGGCTGGCGGCGGCGAGGGCTGATGGGAGCGGATATTGAAGATGTTGAGGATATGAGGACGAGACGTGTTTTTGAAATTTGCAAGCCGTGAAAATCTGCTCAAGACCGTCACCCTGGTCTCTGCTGCGGCCCTGACCGCTGATTACTCTTTGAAGGTCTGGGGTCAGGAAGGACTGTGCAGCACGGACGCCTGCCGGCTGGCGGCTGAACACCTGCGCATCCCGGAGATTTTTCTGATTATGGCCGGGGCCTATTTTTTCTGGGGGCTCTGGCTTCTGATTTTTTTCGGGGACCGCTATAAGCGGCCGATCCTCTGGATTCTGGTGACCCTCGGGCTCTGGGGCGGGCTGGCCTTTGACGGGGCCCTGCTGGGGTATCAGTTTGTGGGGTTGGGCGAACCCTGTCAATTGTGCGCCGGGGTGGGGTCCGCCCTGATGGCCGTTCTGCTGTGCATGGCCTGGTCCAGGCGCTCCTGGTTCATCCTCTGCGTGGGGCTGAGTGTGTTCGCCTCCGGCTTTGCGGCCAATTCCCTGCTGTCCTTCCGCACCCAGCCTCCGCAGCTGCAGGAGACGGCCTTCGGTAGCCAGCTCTCCGGTTCGGAGACAGAGGCCCGGCAGTTCTATCTCTTTTTCAGCTTCCATTGCGGCCATTGCCGAAGCGTGATGCAGAATGTGGGGTACCAGCCCTCAGCCTGGAAGGCGGACTGGCACCTCTCCTGCGTGGACACCCGGGAGCAGGATCTGCAGAAAATGGCCTATGCCCTGGATCAGACCCAGGGGAACGAATCCTTGATTCTCAAGGTCCTGGAGGTGGAACACCGGTCCGATATCCCGGCTGTTCAGGTTTCAGAAGAACTCAGGACGCATGCGGAAACAGCGGCGGACTATATCAGGCATATGGGCTATCGGGGGGTGCCCGTGCTGGTGGCGCTGGAGGCGCCGGGCCGGAAGACCATTGTCAGCGGAGGCACCGCCATTGCCAGGTATCTCTACAGCCAGGGCTTGATTGAGCGCTGGATCACGAGGTGAAAACAGGCAGTTATCCAGAAACACTTTGAGTAATTTTTGATCGCCTGTAATCAACTCGGCCTTTCGTTTTTGGGCCAGAACAAGAAACAATGCATCATAGGCCGTGAGTTGATGTTGGCGGACTATGCTGAAAACATCGGGTAAGAGTGCGTAATGCCCGATGATTTCAAGAGGAAGCTCCAAGATGCAGGTGTAAATCTCGTCAACCTCAGACGACTCGAGATATCCAGCCGACTCTTTCTTCCACAGCACTTGGGCCGCTTCAACCAAAGCCAATTCGGGAATGATCACGACGGCTTCTGCCCGCCAGGCCAAAGCAATGTGCTCTTCAAGCCCTTCGGGCAGAGGACCGTCAGGGACATACAACCGTATAAGTGCTGAGGTGTCCAATACGACGGTTTTCATCTGGCTCTGTCCTCGTGCAGTTCGTCAAGGGTATTGCCAAGAGCCCTGTCAGCCAGTTGGTTTCGAATAGCAGCTGCCTTGTCAACAGGGGATTCATTGTCCAGAATCCTCATTCTGTCCAGTATGACCAGAAGCTGTTGCTGGATGCTTCGTCGGTTCCTCACGGCAATTCGATGAATGATCTGGTAGAGATCATCAGGGATGTTCCGTATGGTCAAATTTTTCATGATTACCTCCTGCTTTGACTTCAAAATAATGTGCTGTCAAAATGCTGTCAAGCAAGAGAATTCAGCAAAATTATCCTTTTTATCTTTCAGTCGTTTGTTGCCCTTTTCCAGCCAGGACTCCACATACCGCTTGGTGGCTGAAGAGGGGCGGCCGTTGGATCTCGTCTTGAGCTGGGCGATTCGCCAGGTGCCGTTCTGGTCCTTCCGGATTTCCAGGGTGCAGCGCTCGGGTTTGTACACCCGGTAGATGTAGCTCACACCCCTCAACGCGTCCCTCACATAGAACCGCGATCCGACGCAATTGTCCATGACCTCGCGCTTGGCTTCGTACTTCAGGCCCCCGGGTTTCAGGATGGGCTTGATGAACTCGGTGCCTTGAATCGGCGGAGGTGGAAAGGATTCTGGTTCAGTTTGCACGTGCAGTTTCTTTGGCTGAGCACCTTGCTGTCCGCGCTGGTGGGGAGCAGGGTCCGGTTCAATCCTTGTCTCAGGCTCCAAATGGACTGGATCTTGCCGGGCCTGCTGCCGGCGAACCTGCTCCTCCGGGGTCAGTTCATCGTCCAAAGCCGCCAGATTCGGAAAGGCCTGGCTCCTCTGCCGGATACGTTCGTTGAGGGTTGCCAGGGCCTGATTTTCCTCTTCCAAGCGGACCCGGTAGCGGAGCAAGCGGGTGTTGTAGCGATCCGTGAGTTGCCTATGGAAAGCCTCCAGTTCCCTGAGGCTGCGGCACCTGGACAGCCGCAGCCAGAAATCCGGCAACTCCCTGTTGCGAATCAGTTCCCGGCATCCAGTAAGGAGCATTTGTACCCGCTTGAGACAAAAGACCGAGGTCTCGGGATGCTCGAGGAGTTCTCTGACCAGGGGCAGATCAGCCAACTCAGGGTTTTCCAGCACGACCGGTAACAAATGGACTTGAATCGTTTGGCAATGCCTCAGGGCCGTCAGGGTTTGGGTCTGACGGAGAACCTGATAGACGAGCCGAATTTCCTGATAGTCATATTTGCCCGGTTGAAGCTTGGCCAAGAGTCTGACCAGGGTCTTGGCCCCCTGCTGCCCCAGGATGGTTTGGAGGATCTGTTCCCGCCTCTTGCTGAGCAGGGCCGC
>CAZUMF010000355.1:3395-4608 GCA_964621385.1 uncultured Desulfohalobiaceae bacterium | reverse complement strand
GGATGTTTTCTGGTGGTGTGTACACTGTTTCCTCCACTATCCGTGAATCAGGTCTCTTCAGATCTGGACTGAGGTTGAATCGGGTTCAGGCTATCTGCAACATTTCCCGGGCCCTGGCCGGCGGGACCGTTGTGGACCCGAGCATCTCCACGATGCTCCGGGCCTTGTCCACCAGCATGCCGTTGCTCGCCAGGACGCCGCGTTCGAGATAGAGATTGTCCTCGAGTCCCACCCGGACATGTCCGCCCAAAAGCAGGCTTTGGGCCACAAAGGGCATCTCCATTCTGCCGATGGCAAAAGCGGCCCACTGCGCGGATTGTGGCAGATTGTCCACCATGGCCAGGAGGTTGGCCGCAGTGGCCGGGGCGCCGAAAGGGATGCCCATGCAGAGCTGGAACAATGGTGTTCCGGCAATCAGCCCCTCGTCGATCAGGGTCTTGGCCAGCCAGATATGCCCGAGTTCGAAGCATTCAATCTCGGGTTTGATCCCGGCATCCCGTATGAGGCGGGCCATTTCCCTGAGTTGGTCCGGGGTGGATATATAGGCGGCCTGGGCGTAATTCATGCTGCCGCAGTCCAGAGTGCACAGTTCAGGCATCAGTTCGAGGACGTGGGCCACTCGTTCCCGGGCATCGGCCATATCGGAACCAGGTCCAGACTGGGCAGGATTTCCGGGGTCAGGGCAGAAGTCGGCACCCATCCCAGCTGTGATGTTGAGGATCAGGTCTGATCCCGCTGCCCGAATCCGTTCCACGACCTCAGCATACAGTTCAAAACGCCGGGCCGCCTTGCCTGTCTTTGGGTCCCGCACGTGGATATGGGCCACGGCAGCGCCTGCCTCCCTGGCCTCGAGCGCGGCCTCGGCAATGGCTTTCGGAGTCACCGGGATATGAGGGCTTTTTTCGGCGGTTTCCCCGGCACCGGTCAAGGCACAGGTCAGAATGATTTCTTGACGCATAGAAGTCTCCCTCTCGAGGTTTCAGGCTTGCGCTTTGTTTTGCAGTTGAATCTTAGAAAGGGAGGGTGGAACATGATTGTCTTATCAGGACATTTACTTGTCTTTTTAAGACATCAGACGGAAAGTCAACTCTTCAATCAGGAAGCAGCCGGAGTTCTGTCCTGTCGTTCGTGTCGCGGGGAGTGTCCAAAAAAGGTTGTGTAGGATTTCGTCAAGGAGGCATTTGAGGAGAAACCGCAGGCCAATGCGACATCC
>CAZUMF010000355.1:0-3385 GCA_964621385.1 uncultured Desulfohalobiaceae bacterium | reverse complement strand
ATGATTGGCAGGCTTGTTTGTTGGAGAAGTTGGCGGGCTTTTTCCAGTCGGAGGCCAAGGTAGTACCGCCCCGGAGATTTCCCGAGGTAGGTCTGAAAAAGACGATGGACCTGCCGGGAGGACAAGGAGATTTTTTCAGCGATGGTTTTGATGCTCAGGGGCTGCTCAAGATTGTCTTCCATGAGTTTGATGAGACGATTCAGACGCGGATGATGCGATTGAAGCCGAAGCCCGATTTCCATGCGCTGGTCTTCATGGGCATCACGGATTCTTTCATGGATGAGGGAATCGGAAATCTGGACAGCCAGATCATGGCCATAGTCCCGGGTGATGAGGCGGAGCATCATATCCAATGAAGAGGTCCCGCCTGAGGATGTGAAGCGATTCCTGTCGATTTCAAAGAGATTGCCGGTGACGATCACCTCTCGAAAATCCTCTTGAAATGAAGCCAGGTGCTGCCAGTGCACTGTGGCCCGGTAGCCCCTGAGGAGTCCGGCCTTAGCAAGAATAATGCTTCCGGTATCCATCCCGCCCAAAATGGTTCCTTCTGATGCCCTGACACGGAGCCAGGACAGAAAGGATTCCGTGCAAACCCTTTCCGGATGAAAACCGGCACAGAGAATAAGGGTGGACAACTGACCGCTTTCTTCAATGCTGCTTTCACAATCAAAGGGGATTCCATTGCTGGCTGTCACTGGCCGGCCATCGATGGAAAGAAAATGCCAGCGGAACAGGTCTTCATGATAGCGGTTGGCTACTTGGAGGGGTTCCATGGCGGCCATGAGACCGATCATGGAAAATCCCGGCACCGGAAGGAAATGGAAGGGTTGGGGCCGAGCGGAGACGAGGCGTTCAGTCATGGAATCCATTGCCGTACTGAACTTCCTTCTTTCAGCACAGAGACCCGGAGAAACAGGGGTAAGGGCCTCCTCTCCCAGTAGCCCGGGTCTCTGTTGTGTATCGCTCTTTAATCCTACATGCAGGTGTCAGCTGAACTGGCCGGCCCGATGCGCCTGGAGATAGTTCATGCAGTACTCGTCGCGTCCGGCCAGGGATTCTGCGGCAATGACATTGCCCATCATCTGCTTGTCCAGCGGGTTGATGATCGCCCCGTCCAGGCCCTTGGCAATGGCCATGACCATGAACATCTGGTTTAAAAATTTCCGGTTGGGCAGGCCGTAGGAGATATTAGACAGACCGCAGGCGGTGTGGATGCCGGGAAAGGCGGCCATGATCTTCTCCACCGCGTTCAGAAATTCGATGCCGTAGTTTTTGTTCACCGACAGGGGCTGGACCAGGGGGTCCACATAGATGTTTTCCACCTTGACGTTCTTCTGCAGCAGGCCGTTGACCAGCTTGTCCGCGATCTGCATGCGGTCGTCCAGGGTCTCGGGCATGCCCTCGTCGCTCATGCACAGGGCGATGACCTTGAGGTCGGTCCCGGCCAGGATGGGCAGCAACGTGTCGTAGCGCTCCTTTTCCAGGGAAATGGAGTTGATCATGGCCGTGCCTTTGTGCACGGCCAGGGCGGCTTCGATGGCCACGGGATCCGGACTGTCGATGGCACAGGGCGCGTCCACCGCTTCCTGGATGTTCTTGACCAGCCAGGTCAGATACTCGGCTTCTTGCCCGACAAAGATCCCGGCATTGGCATCGATAAAATCAGCACCGTTTTCATGCTGGTCTTTAGCCAGCTGCTTGATGGCCTCAGCATCCTGATTTTCAATGTATTCGCCGACTTTTTTTCGACTGGCGTTGATGAGTTCTCCGATGATAAGCATGTGTTAGACCTCCCTTTTTCTAAATTATACAAAACTATAAAAATTCGAAGCACGAATATCGAAATTCGAAACAAGCACGAAATTCGAATGCTTCAATGACATAAACAAGAATGAAGAAAAAAACCAATTGAATGGTTGTTTATTGTGATTTGTGAAGTATGGCACCAAATATGTTCATCAGTTCAGCTGATTCTTTGACTAATTTATTTCTTTCAGATTCAACTTCTTTTACATTTTGAATTTCGTGTTTGTTTCGGATTTCGTGCTTCGGAATTCGAATTTTCTTGCAACAGGGATCCATAATGACGTTTGAACCGGGTGGAGGAGTACTTGGCCAGCTTCCAGTCCGGCACCCGGCATTCCGGACAGGGCCGGGTGAACCATTTGTTGCGCAGCCAGCGGGCCGCCCGGCTGTTTCTGGAATCATTGATCAGAAACTGCCGGTTGCAGTGGGTGGTGATCCAGGCCTGATCGCCGACTTTGTCGATGCGCTTGATGCCGTGCAGGACCCCTTTTCGCGAGGGCCAGAGCTTGATCTTCTCAATGAGGTTGAACAGTCCGACCCGTTTTCGATAGTAGCGTTTCTCAGGATTTTTTTTGCTCATTGAGGGCCTTGACCACCATGGTTGCGGTTCCAATCTGCAGCGGATCATGCAGGATTCTGGATGCAGCCGCTTGATGCGCTTCAGGGTCTATCCCCAGCGGCACGCCAGGCGCCGCGATGTACATATCAGGTCTGATCCATGGCCGGGTGATCAGCGCTGGGGCGGGTGTCGCCTCCACAATGAGCTGATGCTGCGCCAAGCCGTCCTCCAGGCTCGGGCACAGGCTGAAACCCTTCCGGCCCGCAGTCTCGAGCCTGCCCCGGGCCTTTTCAGCCGTATTCCGGTCCCGGTCGTACAGGCTGACTTCTGCCTCTCGATGCGCCAGGGCCAGGGCAGCGCTTCGACCCACAGGACCGCAGCCGATCACCAGGCTTTTTTTTCCGGCCACCCCGCCGGCCATGAGGTCCAGCCCGGCGACAAACCCCTGGGCTGTGGCCTCGTTGTTGTCAATCACCAGCTGTCTGGTGACCTGCAGGGCCAGGTAACTGGTTTCATCCGCCAGTAGCAGCAGCTCGCATTGATTGGCAAAGGCCTCTCCCAGACCCCCTGCATCCGTCATTTCGGTCACACTGGCCGGACATCCCAGATGGGCGGCAATGCAACGGACGGCTTCGGAGAAGCCGGGAAGGACCCCTTGCCCGCAGGTCATGGGAATGACAGCTGTTTTCAAAAAGGTCAAGTCTTTTTGGACTCGATTTTCATCCAGGTGACAGGCGTGGCAGGCCAGACCGAGGAGGGTCCGGCCGGTCTTGGCCGTGATCTCAGCCTCATACGCTTCGAGGCCGGGGCCGATGTCTTTGATGTCTGTGGTTGTGAGGCGGGTCATATACTGCTCCAGTTAGGCTTTTTTTGATCTGTTGAAGGGTGATATCAGCAGCAGTCTTTGTAGAGGATATTTCATTCTGGATCAGTATATATCTTTGACAGCTCAACTAGTTTGTATTTTTTTATAAAACTGATTTTTCTCCGGTTGCAAGTGTTGTAAAGCTATATTCAGGC
>CAZUMF010000354.1:0-4613 GCA_964621385.1 uncultured Desulfohalobiaceae bacterium | reverse complement strand
CTCGACGATCCCGGCAGAGACCCCCTGGACATCGTGTTCTATATACTCACTCATGGTATACTTACGGTTCTTTTCTGTTGTATTATAAACGAAAAATTAATGGCTGGTCTTGTACTTTGCAGTGATTTTACAGATTATCGCTCCCGTAAGTATACATAACTATTCCAGGATGGATTGAAAGACCGCGCAGGATTTGCAGATTTGCATCTTGTCCTTCCAGCTCTGTTTGACCCGTCCCTGGCAGACCGTGCCGCAGGCAAACCAGCAGAGGTTCCCGGCGTCGTACTCCCAGGCCGGGCAGCAATCCCGGATCTCCCGGGGACAGTCGGTTTGTTCCCAGCAGGGTGGGTGCTCGTTGCTCTGCCCCGGCCTTCTGGCCAGCAGGAAAAAAACCTGGCGCTCCACATGGGCGGGGATGTTCCGCCAGCCCTGCTCGTAGCTGTGCACGGCCTTCAGGGAGACGCCCAGGAGACGGGCCATCACTTTCTGGGTTTTTCCCAGGACGCTCCTGGCGGTGACGAATTCAGACGGAGTCATGGAAGGGCCTGCTCCAGGTCGAAAATGATGTCATCGATATGCTCCAGACCGATGGACAACCGGATCATCTCCGGTGTGATCCCTGCCTCTCTCTGCTCTTCTTCGCTTAACTGGGAGTGGGTGGTGCTTCCGGGATGCAGGGCCAGGCTCTTGGCGTCCCCGACATTGGCCAGGTGTGAGAAGAGACGCAGGTTGTCGATAAAATCGGCTCCGGCCGGCCGGCCGCCTTTGATCCCGAAGACCACCATGCCCCCGAAGCCCTTCTGCAGATATCTCGAGGCGATGGGGTGGGCCGGGTCATCTTTCAGGCCGGGGTATCTGACCCAGTCCACCCCGGGATGTCCCTGCAGGTATGCAGCCGCCTGCAGGGCGTTGGAGCAGTGCCTGTCCATCCTCAGGGGCAGGGTCTCCAGACCCTGCAAAAAGATCCAGGCATTATCCGGGGAGAGGCAGGCCCCCAAGTTGCGCAGGGGCACCA
This sequence comes from uncultured Desulfohalobiaceae bacterium, assembly GCA_964621385.1. Lineage (GTDB taxonomy): Bacteria > Desulfobacterota > Desulfovibrionia > Desulfovibrionales > Desulfothermaceae > JAABTT01. The sequence goes on along the minus strand of CAZUMF010000354.1, from coordinate 3,598 downwards.
GCCGCAGGCGGAGGATAAAGGGTGGGTAGTCTGCAGTATCCAGGTCATGGGCAAAGCGCAGTCCGTGATAGCCTGGGTCGGGTTCGTTGAAAGCCGTGAATTTGGGATCTGTCCAGTCAAAGTCTCCGCCGTCAACCACCGCCCCGCCGATGGCCGTGCCGTGTCCGCCGATCCATTTGGTCAGGGAGTGAATCAGGATATCCGCTCCGTGCTTCAGGCATTGCAGGAGGTAGGGCGTGGTGAAGGTGGCGTCCACAATGAGCGGCAGGTGGTGCTTGCGGGCGATGGCGGCCACAGCTTCGATGTCCGCGATCTCCAGGCTGGGGTTGCCGATGCTTTCGAGGTACAGGGCCCTGGTTCTGGCGGTGATGGCGGCTTCAAAGTTTGCAGCCTTCCCGGGGTCCACAAAACGGGTGGTGATGCCGAACTGGGGCAGGAGGGCGTCGAAGAGGGTGTGGGTTCCGCCGTAAAGCTTGACGCTGGAGACCACTTCGTCGCCCGGAGTGCAGAGGTTGATGATGGTGTAGTGCACGGCCGTGGTGCCCGAGGCCAGGGCCAGGGCGGCCCGACCCCCTTCCAGGGCGCTGAGCCGGTCTTCCAGCACGGCGTTGGTGGGGTTCATGATCCTGGAGTAGATGTTCCCTTTTTCCTGCAGGGCAAAGAGACCGGCGGCATGGGCCGTGTCTTTGAACACGTAGGACGAGGTGCGGTGCACCGGAACCGCCCTGGCCCTGGTGTCCGGGTCGGGCTGCTGGCCGTGATGCAGGCAGAGGGTCTCAAATCGGTAGCGGCTGTTCATGGGCACACCTCATCGGTGCAATTTGAAATGAGAAATTGTCCATGTCCCGGGGTGGGTGCACAAGCGCTGTTAGGGCCTGGACATCCTCCAGGTGCTCACAGTTCCAGACGGTCTGCTGCAGCGTCTGGGCGCGCTGGGCCGAAAGCTGGTACTCGACCAGCCGGCTGAACTTCCGGCTGAGTTCCTCATTGGTGGGTGGATGTTCAGCATCCCAGCCGGCCTGGACCTGACCGGAATCAAAGCATTCGCCGCTGTGCAGGGTGATGCGCACCCTGGCCGAGCGCTTGGCTGGAAATGCAGCGCTCATGTCCGGATCGTCGATGAGCTGCACACGTCCGGCCAGGGTCAGAACCCGTTCATCCTGCAAGGCCCTGCCGCTCAACAGGTCTGCATCCAGCCGATCGTATATCAGGAGGGCGGCCAGGGGGAAGGGCAGGCTGTACTGGGCCGCCTCCGTGCTTTGGGGGAAGGGCTGATTGAGACACACGGCCTCATGAAAGGTTCTGATTTCGATGGTTTTGATCTGTTCAGGGTCAAGCCCTCTCGTGTGTTTCAGATGTCTGGCGCCTTCCACAGCCGGCTGAGCCCAGCGGCAGATGGCATAGGGTTTGAAATACTGCTCCAGGATCAACCAGCGTGATCCAAGATCAGACCAGATTTCTTGCTGTTTTGGGTCTTCCACGGTCAGGGCCGGGGCTCCGGTGAAGCCGCTGCGGGCCAGGAAAGTGGCGCTCAAGCCGGTCATGGCCCCCCAGCCTGATCCGTCCTTGAGCATGGTCGGATGTTCGATGCAGCGCATCATCTGGGAGCGGGGAGCAAGATATTCAGCAATGCCCAGGGCGTGGCGGGTCTGTTCAGGGTCCAGCCGCAGGCTTCTGGCGCCGAGGGCGGCGGCCCCCACCGCGTTCCAGGCCCCGGAGGTGTGATAGTCGCAGGCCGTGGCGTGCAGGGTGATGCCGGCCCGCAGGGCCATCTCGTAGCCGATGACAATGGACAGCAGCAGTTCCCGGCCGGAAACGGCTGTCCCGGAGGCCGCAGCCAGGGCCAGGGCCGAGGGAATGATCGCGGCCCCGGCATGGCCTTTGGCCAGGACCTGTCCGTCATGGGCATCGAAAGCATCGATGGTCATGCCGTTGGCCAGCGCGGCCCCGGGCGGGGAGACCTCTCGGCCATCCAGCCAGAGACAGGCCCCCTGCCCGGGATAGACAGCGGCGCTGAATGCATGGATGATCTCCGACAAGACGGTCTTTCGCCCGGCCAGGGCCACCCCCAGAGTGTCCAGCAGGCAGCGCTGGGCCTGGCGGCGGACAGGCCGGGGAAGATCTGCATAGCCCAGGGTATGGATAAAGGCTTGCAGGCTGTTCATGGACTGACGCTTTTCATGCATTGCGGTTTGGCCTGTTCGAGGATTCTGTCCAAAGTCTGAAGGGGCGATCCGTGCTGCGCAATCTTCGGGGTCACAGTCCTTGCATACCTGAAAGCAGGCCGGGAGGCAAATGCCGGCAGACTGGACCCTGCTGCCGCAGGTCTTGCCCAACCGGATATTTTTGATGCAGATCAAGGAATGGGCTCTTGATTCTGCCGACAAAGGGTTTATACTTTCAGTGGTCATACAGTGAGATTTTGCCTGTTCGAGATACTCGACAAGGATGAACCAGGAGGTCGATGCCATGCAATGCCCAGGCCAAGACAGCCGATTCTGGAAGGCAGATGCCATTTATGAGGCCAGATGCCCGCAGTGCGGCAGGGACGTGGAATTCTTCAAAGACGACACCGCCAGGAAATGCCCGGCCTGCGGTCATCGCTTTGTGAATCCCGAACTCGATTTCGGCTGCGCCGCCTACTGCCAGTTCGCAGAGCAGTGCCTGGGCTCCCTGCCGGAGGAAATCAAGGACAGGCAGCAGGATCTGCAGCAGAACCTCATCAAGGACAAGGTGCGCCTGGAAGTGCGCCGCGTCCTGAAAGACGACGCTTCAGGCCTTCGCCTGGCAGCGTCTGCAGCCGCCTATGCGGAACGCATCGGCAAGGATGAAGGCGGTGATCTCGGGGTGATCCTCATGGGGGCCTCGCTGGCCAGCCTGGTCCGGCGGGAGGCAGAGCGCCGCTGTGGCGGACTGGACCGGTCCTTTCTGCAGGGACAGGGCACGGCCCTGGCCCGGGAGATTCTGGTCAAGCTCGGGGCCGGGGCGGAAACCATTGACGAAGTCTGTGATATCGTGGCCCGCCAGGAGCAGACCCCGAAACAGATCGCGGACAAGACCCTGGAGAAGACCGCGGACCAGACCGCGGAGCAGGAAAGCCTGAATTTCAGGGTGGTGGCCGACGCCCTGCTCCTGGCCGAGTTGGAGACGCGTCAGGTCGAGGCCCAGGGTACTCCGGAGCGTATCGACCGACTTTTGCTGACCAAAAGGGGGCGGGATCTGGCCGGAGAACATCTGCCCGCCTGAGACGGGCACAGCAATTATAGGGAAATGCCGGATGGAGAAAAAAACACCCCCCTTTCTATCGGGAGAGGGGCTCCCGAACCAACCGTACACCTGCAACAGCTACCGGCAGGAAATGATTCTGGCCGGGCTCAGAAAACGGCCGGCCGGGGACACTCTTTCAGCACAGGAGAGGCAGGCCATTCAGGAACAGATCCGGAAGCTGGAGCAGGAAATGGGCCTGGACTGAGGGGTGCCATATTTTTGTAATAAATTGGCTTTACTTGTATGAAGCTTCAGACTTTTTTGAACCAAAGGGCATGACAGAATGAACATCGAACGTTGGACGTTCAAATTCTGCCTGAAGGAATGAATA
>CAZUMF010000353.1:0-4615 GCA_964621385.1 uncultured Desulfohalobiaceae bacterium | reverse complement strand
TTGAGATACCAGCAGACGGCCCTGATTGTATTATCGTCGGCCAGGACCAGGTCCTTATCTGTAATGGAATGGGCGTGCTGTTCCAGGAGGGAGGCCGGCATCTTGGCTTCAATGGTCGAATCCGGGACAATGAAATGGGCCAGGAAAAACAAGGGAAGCGGGGCCAGACCGAGTAGCAGGATTTTTTGTTTTCCCGCTCTGGCTTTGAATGCCTTAGAGAAAGAAAACAGCAAAAAAAGAAGCCCGCTGACGGCCAGGACCGGCTTCCAGGGCCGGTCGTAGAGACGAACGCCTTCAAAGCCGTTCAACTGGAGATACACAAAGGCAGGTAGGAGCAGACTGAAGAAGAACAGACCAAAGACAAGCCCTCCTTGGACGAGCCTGTTGTGCTGTTCTTCCTGAAAAACCCACGTAAGTCCCATGGCCATGAGAAGGGCAAAGGGGGGGAAACAGGGCAGGATATAGGTCAGCAGTTTTCCTTCGGAAACCGAAAAAAACACAAAGGGCAGCACCAGCCAGCAGAGACTCAGTCGGACCAACCGGCCCTGTACGCTCTGATCATGGGCCAGCTTGCTGATGCCCGGCACTGCCGCCGGCAGGAGCACTGTCCAGGGCAGAAACATTGCGGGAGCGATCAGGAAAAAATACCAGAAAGACTCTGCATGCTGGGCGTTATCCGCCAGAAAACGGCGGATATGTTCATTCCAGAAAAAAAATCGCCAGAAATCCGGTTCTCTGAGGTGGATCAACACGGCCCAGGGCAGAGCAATAAGCACGGCACCCAGAATCGGCAGCCAGCTCATCCGTATCAGGTCTCTCCAGCGACGCTGCCAGACAAGGTAGGGCCCAAGGACTAAGGCCGGCAGGGCAAACCCGAGAAAGCCCTTGGACAGAAAGGCCAAACCGGAGAAGAAACCGGAGAGGAGTAAAGTCCGTCTCTCACTTTGAGATCTCGGCCGGTATTCAGTGGCCCAGTAGAACATGGCAATGCTGGCCGTTAGAAAGAAGGAAAACAGGCTGTCCAGCACAGCCGTGCAGCCCACCCCAAAGACCTCAAAACAGGACAGATAAATGAGGGCGGCCAGGACGGCGGTTGATCTCTGCTCATCTCCGACTTTTCGGCCCATTCGGAACACCAGGATGCCTATCAGCAAGGCCGAGAGTCCGACAGACAAGGCCGAAGGAAGACGCACGGCAAAATTATTTTCACCGAACAGGAGGATGGAACCGGCCTGGATCCAGTAGCCCAGGACCGGCTTTTCAAAATACCTGAGGCCGTTGAGATGCGAAGATATCCAGTCGCCGCTAACAATCATCTCCCGGGGGATCTCGGCGTAGCGTGTTTCATCCGGGACAGCCAGGTCCCGGACGCCAAGAGGAAGGAGATAGGCCACAACAAAAAAGGCGAAGACCAGCCAGGCAAACCCGTTATTCTGCTCCAGTCTGTATTGCCGGCTCAAGATGATGTCTCCTGAGAGGCGAGCCAGCCGTCCCTTCCGGCCAGTTCGGTTTTCCTGATCCCGGAGGAGGGAATCTCTTTGGTTTGGGACAGGATATCCCCAAGGGCTTGAAAGACCAGGCCCCGTTGTCCGGCCTTCTGAAGAAAATCCTGGAAAAGGCCCAGGCAATGAATTCCTTCCACTTCGGCATGGATGGTCAGCACATTGAGGCGGCCGGGGCGGATCATTTCCAAAAGGGATTCATTGTAGATTTCCTGGCTGCAGTGCCGTCCGATGAGTTCGTCATAGGTCGGCAGGGTGGTCGGCACCTGGATATGACTGATCCGCCGGCCCTGGATTAGCGCTTGAAAGACCGAATGGCCCCGACAATCGGACTGATAGCGCAAAGGAAAGCGCTCGAGGGCCAGGAGCGCTTCAGGCGTGACCCGCCAGCCTGGTGCGGCAAAACACTCAGGAGGGCGCCCCAGGATCGACTCGAGCCTCTCCATGCCCCGCCGGATCTCGGCGGTGAGGCTTTGCGGCCCCATCTTATCCACGCTGGTCTGCCACAAATGATGGTCCCAGGCGTGGAGTCCGACTTCGTGGCCTGCTCCAGCGACAGCCTGTATTTCACCTTGACATCTTTTTCCAATCAGCGGCCCGGGGAAAAGCGTTCCTCGCAGCAGAATATCCCAGCCGTAGAGGCTGGCCGCCCGTGTTCTGAGCATCTTGAGCAGAAAGGCGGGGCGCAGCAGGCGCCACAGATGCCGGCCCATATTGTCCGGCCCCAGAGAAAAGAAGAAGCTCGCCCAGATTTGAAAACAACCCAGAAGCTTGATCAGGTTCGGAACGCCGACACGGGTGCCCCGCAGAGTGTCCACATCGACCCGCAGCCCGACCTGGATGCTCTTCTGATTTGTTTTCAACCCTGGCGATCCTCTCTCACGAGGGGGATTTCTCATGACTGTCTCCAGTGATCCAGAAAAAACCCCGCTCACACCCCGTAGCCCCCATATAACCAGAGGCCATGATAGTATAAGGGATATCGGCGAAGAGCTGATCAAAAGATTCTTTTGCCCGAGAGAGAGGCTTGTGTGAGCTGAGAAGGATGCCCTTGAATCGCTTGTTTTTCCCGGCGATAATACCTTGTATTCGCCTCGTATCTCGGGTGTGGTTCAATATCCAATCAGCATAATAATAAAAACAGGCCGTAGCGGTTTCACTGAAATCATAGGCAACAAGAGATGAACGCTGATCCAGCGGGACCTGATTGACAAAGCCTGTCAGACCGGGCTGAAAATTCTTTTCATGATCCAGAACTTTCACCGGGAATGACAAAAGGCAGACATAGAGGATGCAGGTCAGCAAGACCAGCCGAGATGCGTCCATGCCTTTCTTGAACCATACCAGAAGGATATATCCGCATATCAGAAAACCAACACCTGCGAGACAATTCCCAAAACCGAAGGTCGAGATATATTTGACCGTACTTTCTTTTACTAGGTTATTGAAATATTGAGATAAAAATGGAAGAATTGCGATAACTGCTCCAACAGTTAAAGCGATGATACACCACAGGGAATAAAAAACTTTCAGATACCTCTTTTTGAGCGCCGCTGCGAATGCCTGGCTTGCTGCAATGGCAAACACCGGATAAAGCGGGACCAAATAAATCCCGCGTTTGGTTGTAGCAATGGAGAGAAGCACAAGTGACCCCGCCCCCCAGATGAATACGAACAGATCAGCTTTTGATGGCCAATTCTTCGTGAATACATTCCTGAAAAACCCCCATACCCAGAGAAGAATCAGAGGAAACCACGGCAACGAGTCCAGCGCGAGTTGTTTAATATAATACATGGGCTCTCCGGGACGGAGATGGCCAAGACCAGACGTATTCCCGGTAAACCTCCCGATATGGTTGACCCAAAACCATTCATGCCACAAATCCTGGCCACCCATTTCTTTCAATAATACAATCCAGGTGCCTGAAAGGCCGATAAAACACAACAGGCCCAACAGGTGCCAGATACAATAGACTCCTGACTTGTTGAAATCTGTTTGTCTTTTTTCCGTGAACCACATGACAAACAGGCACAACCAGGGGATCCCGATCAATACCACTCCGATGAATCCCTTTGTCAGAAAGGCGCCCGCTGCAAAAAAACCGGCCCAGAGACAGGCCCATGCTTTATCTCCCATATAGGCTGTGGAAAAGCTCCAAATTGCAGCGATAACAAAGAAACTCAGTGCGGCGTCTATCCGTACCCAATGGAAATTTACCACAAATCCGAGCATGGTGCTCAATAAAATGGCTGCAAGTGAAGCCGATGACCTTCCGTAGAGCCGTTTGGTCAAAAAATAACACATCACCACTGTCATGATCCCAAAGAGTGCGGTAACGAGTCGGAGTGCGTTTGTGGCTCCAAACAACCCACCGAAAACATAAATAAATAATGCACCAACGGCAAAATACAAAGGCGGTTTTTCAACAAAGGGGGTGCCCCCTAAGCTGGGGACCACGATATCGCCGGTTCTGCTCATTTCAAGCGCTATTGCCGCCACTCTCGGCTCATCAGGGCTCCACAAGTGGTGATTGAAAAGCCCGGTGAAAAAAACACCTAAAATGGCTATGGCCATAAGATGCGTTTTGTGAAGAGACATGAACGTTTCCCGATTTGTTATTTCACAGCATCTTGTAAAAAATAGTCGATGGTTTCACTGACCGACTGTTCCAAGGACACCTTTGGTTCCCATCCCAGAAGCCTTCGCGCCTGTTTGATGGATGGCCGCCGGTGCTGAACGTCTTGGTAGCCCGACCCGTAATAGGCTCGAGCCTCGATGCATTGGATGCCACCATCTGGGGGAAAATGAGACCTGAGCGGATGAGCGGCGAATTTGTCCCGGAGCATATCGGCAAGAGCGGCCATACTGTATTCGTTGTCAGGATTTCCGATATTAAAGATCCGCCCATTGCAGCGGCCGTTCGTGTTTTCGATGATTCTGAAAAGACAGTCGATACCGTCCTCGACATCGGTGAAGCATCGTTGTTGCCGGCCCCCGTCGACCAGACGGATCGGAGAGCCTTCCACCAGGTTCAGGATAAACTGGGTGATCACCCGGGAACTACCGATCCTGGCGGACTGCAGCGAATCCAATTTCGGCCCGATCCAGTTAAA
>CAZUMF010000352.1:0-4616 GCA_964621385.1 uncultured Desulfohalobiaceae bacterium | reverse complement strand
ATCAATTATTTTAAATTTTTAAGGTTCAAAGACGTGATGTAGGTACGAAGTCTGATCTTACACAAAGACCTGCACTGCTTCGGAGCAGCAGATTGTCTTGATTTTTCCCGACAAGAACTGCCGAATCAAAGGTTCCTGGTCTCTATTTCAATAGAAGCGAAGTTGGTTCAGTATACGTCCAACAGCCGATCCTGTTTCCCGGAATGATGAACCAGACCGCACGCATCACCGCCTACCGGCCCGGGCCAAAGCGCATCAAGACGCTCATCGTGCGTCTTGCCCTGAGTATTCTCGGCCGGGCCTTGGCCTCCGCCTCCAGATTCGATGTCGGCATTGCCCGGGAAGTGGCCGAGTGGGAGGAAGGATTCGCCTTTGCTCTCAAGGTCCTGCCCCATGGACCCGGTGCGGGCTGGCAGAAGCAGAACGGACGGCTCCGGTTTCTGGGGTCGGCAACAGGACAGGCCGACCTGGAGGTTCGCTTCAAAAATCTGGAAAGCGCTTTTCTGGTCCTGACCCCGCAGTTGAGCATTCATGCAGGCTTTGCCCAGCACCGGATGACGGTTCACGGGGATCTGGCCAGGTGCATGTCCCTGGTCCGCTGTTTGAACAGGGTCATCGTCTATCTCTACCCTGCCTGCATCAGCAGGCGCCTCCTCAAAAGCCGGCCTCATTCCGGGTTTGACCTTCTCGGCCGTCGCTTGTATCTGTATGCCGTCGGCATCCCCTTCAAGACATGAGAGCCCGGTATGCTTCCCGAGTATTACGAATTTTACAACCCCGTGAAAATCATCTCCGGGCTGAAAGCCCTGGACGCCATCCCTTTTGAGCTGCAGCAGCTCGCGGCAAAACGCCCCATGCTCATCACCGATCCGGGCGTGAGCAAGGCCGGGCTCCTGAACCCTGTGCTCCGGGGCTTTGCCGGTTCCGGACTCAGCCTCGGGATGGTCTTTGACAAGGTCCCGCCGGATTCCTCCCTGAATACGGTGCAGCAGGCCGCGGAGCTCTACCGGGAACACGCCTGCGACGCCCTGCTGGCTGTGGGAGGCGGCTCGGTCATCGACACCGCCAAAGGCCTGAACATCTGTATCACCCACAACAGCGTCGATCTGAAGCCTTTTGCCGGGGCAAACAGGCTCAGCCGCCCCCTGCAGCCGCTGCTGGTCGTGCCCACCACCGCCGGGACCGGCTCCGAGGTGACCTCCGTGGCCCTGGTTTCCGATGAAGAGGAGCAGATGAAAATGATCTTCAGCTCCCCCTTCCTCCTGCCCAGGCTCGCCGTCCTCGATCCCAGGATGCTCCAGACCCTCCCTCCCCTGGCCACCGCGGCCACCGGCATGGATGCACTGACCCATGCCATCGAGGCCTTTACCTGCCTTCAGAAAAACCCGCTCAGCGATGCCTATGCCTGGGCCGCACTCGAACTCATCAGCGGCAACCTCCTGCCATCCGTGCGCAAAGGACGGGATACCCGCTCCAGGCTGGCCATGGCCAACGCCGCGACCATGGCCGGGATCGCCTTTTCCAATTCCATGGTCGGTCTGGTGCATTCCCTGGGCCATGCCGCCGGAAGCGTCTGCCGCATCCCCCATGGCGTGGCCATGGCCATTTTTCTGCACTCGGTACTCCAATACAATCTGCCCCGGATCAAACACGAGCTTGGGAGGCTCCTGCTCCCGCTCGGCGGTGACAGGGCCATGGCCGGCCTCGAGCCTGAAGACCGGGCCCGGGGGGTTCTGGACTGGGTCCGTGATCTTCAGGAGGAGCTGCATGCCCTGTGCCGCCTGCCGCTGAGCCTGGAAGAGGCCGGGGCTACCCGGGATCAACTGGGGGCCATCGCCAGAAAAGCCGTCAATGACGGCTCCCTGATCTTCAACCCCGAAGACGTGTCTTTTGACGACGCCCTGGACCTGGCCAAACAGGCCTTCACAACAGGCCAGTCATAACGAGACCCGGCACAACAGCGTGTTCAGTTCAGACAATCCCAAAACCGCCCTATTCCGCGTCAGGGGATGGATATGATCGTAGATCAAGTCGGACCTTCCAACAGACTCCTGGAAATCGACGTGGGCGCCCGGTCCTGGACGGTCTCCCGCATCGATCCTGAGGACAGACGCAGGTTCCTGGGCGGCAAGGGTCTGGGGATCAAGCTTATGTATGACCGTCTGGCCCCCGGCATCGACCCCTTGGGGCCGGAGAACATCCTGGCGGTCATGCCCGGTGTCCTGCTGGGCACCAAAGCCCCCTGCTCCGGACGGTTTCACGCCCTGGCCAAATCTCCGCTCACCGGTCTTCTGACCGGTTCCTCCTGCGGGGGGCCTTTTGGCATGCAGCTGAAAACCGCGGGCTGGGACGGCCTGTTGCTCACGGGCCGGTCCGAGCATCCGCTGCTTGTGGTCCTGGACGCCAGGGAGGTCCGCTTCGAGTCCGCGGAGCAGCTCTGGGGCCAGGACACGGTGCAGACCCAGGCAAGATTGGACCAAAAGCACACGGCCTGTCTGGCCATCGGCCCGGCCGGGGAACACCTGGTCGCCTACGCGAACATCGCTTCCGGCTCCCGGTTCCTGGGACGGGGCGGACTGGGGGCGGTCCTCGGTTCCAAGAACGTCAAGGCCGTTGTCGCCACAGGCGGTGCCTACCGCATCCGCCCTGCTGATCCCTCCGGTTTTGCCCGGGCCTGCACAACCGCAAAAGCCTATATCAAACAGAACCCCTTCACCGGGAAAATCTATCGTCAGTTCGGAACCGCGGCCAATGTCAATTCCAACAATACAGCCGGAATCCTGCCGGTGAACAACTTCACCGCGGGCCGTCACGACAAGGCCTTTGAACTCTCCGGGGAAATGTTCAGGGATATCCATCAGACCACACCGCATACCTGCAAGCCCTGCAGCATCCAGTGCGGGCACCGGGGCCTTTTTGCCAGCGGCCGGTTCCAGGTCCCTGAATACGAAACCCTGGCCCTTTTGGGTTCCAACCTGGGCCTCTTCGACCGGGAGCTGCTCAAGGACTTCAATGCCTGCTGCGGCCGTTTCGGCCTGGACACCATTTCCACCGGCGCCTGCCTGGCCTGGGCTATGGAGGCCGGGGAAAAAGGCCTCATTGCCACCGACCTGCGCTTTGGTTCCCGGCAGGGCCTTGAGCAAAGCCTACAAGACATTGCCGCAAAGCGGGGATTCGGCCGGGAACTGGGGCGCGGCACCAGATGGCTGGCTGAGCGCTACGGCGGGCAGGACTTTGCCATGCAGGTCAAAGGCCTGGAACTTCCGGGCTACGATCCCCGGGGGAGCTTCGGACAGGGCCTGGCCTATGCCGTGGCCAACCGGGGTGGCTGTCATTTATCCGCCTTTCTGGTGGCCCTGGAACACTTCTTCGGCTTTCTGAACCCCTGTACGACCCGGGCCAAAGCCAAATGGACCGCGTTTTTCGAGGCCCTGACCTGCTGCGTGAACGCCCTGCAGACCTGTCAGTTCACCCTGTTCGCCTACACCCTGGAGCCGCCCTTGGCCAGACTGACCCCCAAACCAATCCTGGGCCTTTTGATGCAGCACCTCCCAGGGCCGGCCATCCGGCTCATTGATTTCAGCCTCTATACCAGGCTCTGGTCCTCGGTCACCGGACTTCCCATGTCCAATCGCGACTTCTTGCGGGCCGGGGAACGTATCCATCTGCTGGAGCGATTCATGAACACCCGGGAGGGCATTGACTGCTCGGAGGACACCTTGCCTGAACGCCTGCTGCGCCAGGGGCTTGAATCCGACCCCGCCGGGAGAACCGTTCCCCTGCAACCCATGCTGGAGGCCTACTACCGGGAAAAAGGCTACACCGCCAAGGGCCTTCCCAAACAAAGCACCCTCAAGCGCTTTGGATTGAATTGACCTTTCAATCGTTTTCCATTATTGAGAAATTTTCCTTTGTATGCACCCTTTTTTTATCAGAATGGAGGCCCGTATGCCGATTCGCACGATTCAAAAAACACCTTCAGCCTATTCCTTTCCGCTCTTGATCAAAAACCTCCTGCAGCCCCCCCTGGTCTCCTTTCCGGACCAGGAAATCGTCTACCGGGACAAATCCCGCTACACCTACCGCACCCTGGCCAAACGCGTCAATCAACTGGCCAATCTGTTGCAGGACCACGGTGTGGATGCCGGGGACACCGTAGCGGTCATGGACTGGGACAGCCACCGCTATCTGGAATGTTTTTTCGCGGTCCCCATGCTGGGAGCCGTCCTGCACACCGTGAACGTCCGCCTGGCCCCGGAACAGCTCCTGTACACCATCAACCATGCCGAAGACGACGTCATCCTGGTCAATTCCGATTTTCTGCCCCTGCTGGAGGCGGTCAAGGACCAGTTCAAGACCGTGAAAAAGATCATCCTCCTGACCGACGAGGCGCAGGCGCCAGAGACAAGTCTGGATCTGAGCGGGGAGTATGAAACCCTCATGGCCGAAAGAAGCGACGCCTTTGAATTTGCAGACTTTGACGAAGACGCCATGGCCACCCTGTTCTACACCACCGGCACCACCGGTCTGCCCAAGGGGGTCTACTTCAGTCACCGCCAGTTGGTCCTGCACACCTACGGCCTGCTCTCGGCCTTCTCCACGTATCAATCCCTGAA
>CAZUMF010000351.1:0-4668 GCA_964621385.1 uncultured Desulfohalobiaceae bacterium | reverse complement strand
TCTCGTTCAGGACTCGAATGCCCACGTCCTGCAAGACACTCAAGGATGCTTCATGGATGGTTTGTATCTGATCATCCGACAGCAGCTGGACATTTTGGGCAAGCATATGATCCCCACGACTAAGCCTTCGGTCTCAGCCCTGCAGCTGGCAGGCTGATACATACTTTTGAAACAAAGAGCACGATTCCAGAATGCCCTTACGCAGTCTTTCATTTTGATGGCCGGCATGGGCTTCCATGCTGTCAACCGCTTGTCCGGCCGCCAGAGCGGCCCCACCAGGGTTCACTGTGTTTCCGTCAAACAACAGACGCGCGCTTTCCGTACCGGCTACTGGAGGCGTGGGCGTAATGGCGGCGGGCAAAGGACTTCATGAGGGCGGCCGACTTCAGGCGCGAACCGGCTGCTGCCACCCCGCAGGTATCCAACAAGGTCAGCGCAGCCCTCTGCAGGACCTTCCCAGGGATGTCCTCTGCACGCAGGGCCTGGATGAAGCTCACGGTGCATATCTGAAAAATGTTTCTTTCATGCATCCCGGTCCGGCACTTTACGCCAGGGACCTGGCCAGTTTCCCGGCCGATCCGGCATCCGGGGCATAGCCGTCGGCCCCGATCTCCCGGGCGAACTTTTCCGTGACTGGAGCCCCGCCAACAAGGATTTTGACCTGACCGCGCAGCCCGCTTTCCTTGAGGGCGTCCACGGTCTTCTGCATCTGGGTCATGGTCGTGGTCAGCAGAGCGGACAGGCCGATCAGGTTCGGTTGATGTTCCTTGACGGCCTCCACAAAGGCTTCAGGCGCGATATCCACCCCGAGGTTGACCACCTCGAAACCGGCGCTCTCCAGCATCATGGCCACCAGGTTCTTGCCGATATCGTGCAGATCCCCCTTGACCGTGCCGATGATGATCTTGCCCGCAGACTTGGATTCCTCATCCGTGAGCAAGGGCTTCAATATCCCCAAAGCCGCACTCATGGCCTTGGCCGACATGAGCACTTCCGGGATGAACATATCCCCGTTCTCCATGCGCTCGCCCACGACATCCATGCCGGCAATCAGGGCTTTGTTCAGAATCTCACTGGCGGCGGTTCCTTCGTCCAGGGCGGCCTGGACCTGCACGGTCAAGTTTCCGGTGTCTCCTTTGATCAGGGTGTTGTTGATGGCATTCAAATCAGCCATGTCTCCCTCCTTGTATACGCTGTAAAAACGTGAGATCGTTGCGCAGCCTTGAACAGATAGGAATACGGTCTGAAGCAAGGGAGCATGAAAAATCTCCCTTTTTCCCGGGATGTACTGAAAAGCTTTTTGCAAAGAACAGGCCAAACAATTGATTGTATTTTTTCGTTAACATTCAGGAACATAACAAAGAAACCTCGGACAGGGCCATGGGAAACTGAGTCAATTTTGACTTGAATTGAAAAAAAACAGAAAAAATTATGAAAATATATTGATATTTATGGATTAATTTGAGTCAAATATAACTCAACGCTTTTCCTTCAAGGCGCGAGTCAAAACAGATTTTTCAAATTTTTCAACCGGTTCTTTCAGGCCTTCCCCTAGAATGTTTTTATATGCAGCCTGTCTGTTCCGATTGAAAGGCTTGATCTGGATCTTTTCCTGAATGGCCTTATCACAGTAGCGGCTCTTCGGTCATCACAACAAGTTGGCGCAATATATTTTTCAGCTCCCTGACATTGCCGGAAAAATGATATTCTAGAAAAAGATTCATACCTGATGATCTTCAAGACATTTCAAAAGTTTGGCCTGTACTGAAAAAGGCAACTCCCCGATTTCATCAAGGAGAATCGTTCCATCCTGGGCCATCTCAAAATAACCGACTTTTCCTTTGGTCGCTCCGGTGAATGCCCCTTTGTCGTAGCCGAACAATTCCGCTTCCAGAAGGCTTTCCGGCAAGGCCGCGCAATTGACCTGAACAAATGGCTTGTTCTTTCGCTTGCTCTTGTTATGAATAAATTGTGCAACCAGTCCTTTCCCGGTTCCTGATTCTCCAGTAATCAGAATATTTGAGGCATCCAATCTGGACAATTTTAAGGCCGCATTGAGCATTTGGCGCATTTCCATGCTTTCCGATACAATACCATGAGCCTGAAGGTCAGCCAAGTTGATGTTGGAAAGTTCATCCTGATACCTTTGGGTTATATGTTTCAGCTGTTCCAATTCCATGATTTTCTTGCCAACAACTTCCTTTGCAGTGATTCCGATGAGTCTTTCAGCCGCATCATTGACTTTTAAAACACCCCCCTGATTATCCAGAATCCAGATACCATAATTCGTGAAATGAAAAATGGAATCAAACTGCTTCTGGAGCACATGCTGGTCAGTATCCATACTCGCCTCCGCGATGAAAGTGTAGCCGATTTGAGTCGTATTTGCATCAAATAGCACCTCATTTCTTTCACCGTCAAGCCTCACTGCCTATATTTTCTAAAAGGGACTCCTATAATTCATAAAAAAATCTTCAACCCGGGATTGTCAATCGTAAAAAAAACTTACCAGGTGACCTTGAACCTGCCAGCACATCTTTTTGGCCTCCAATTTGCATTAATATGCATCGACCGTATAGGCATCGACCCTGCAGATGTCATACAGGAATCCTTTTGTCTGCTGAGGACCGTTGCAGGGAAACCGTCAACACAAGGAAATGCTTATGCAAATCTATGTCTGTGTAAAACATGTCCCGGATACAGCCGCGAATATCACCCTCAAGGGGGAAGCCGATTATGAAGCCGGGGCCGTCAAGTTTGTAGCCAATCCCTACGACGAGTACGCTGTGGAAGAGGCGGTCCGGCTCGTGGAAGCGGCCGGGTCGGGGGAGGTCGTCCTGGTGACCCTGGGACCGGCCGAAGCCCTGACCACCCTGCGCAGCGCACTGGCCATGGGGGCTCATCGCGGACTCCTCGTCAAATGCGCGGAAAAATTCCTTGACAGCAAAACCACGGCCCGGGCCCTGCACGCCGCCATCAGCCAAGACGGGGCCCCTGACCTGATCCTAACCGGCAAAGTAGCGGTGGATACCGAAGGCGGCCAGACAGCCTATCGCCTGGCCCGGCTCTTCGACCTGCCGGTGGTCAGTGAAGTCTCGGTCCTGTCACTGGACAATGGAACGGCTCTGGCCGAACGGGAGCGGGGGGCCGGCATCAGGGAAGTCCTGGAGATGCAGACTCCCTGCGTGATCGGTGCCACCAAGGGCCTGAACGAACCCCGCTATCCCAAATTTCCCGATATCATGAAGGCCAAGAAAAAGGAAATCAAAGAGCTTTCCCTTGACGATCTGGGCCTTGCTCCCAAGCCGAACCTGGTCAAGCTGGAGCCTGTTCCGGAACGCTCCGGCGCCACAATGATGCAGGGCAAGGTCGCGGAGAGCGTCAACCAGCTCATCGAGACCCTGAAAAAGGAGAAGGTTCTTTGATTTTTCTTTGCAAGGAAAATTGGGATACACTCTGAATCTGTCCATCCGGCAATAAGCACAACCTGATCATGGAGACCAGACGTTCCCAATATTTTGGGTTAGGGAGGAAAAATCATGTCAAAAACCGGTGTCTTACTGGAAATTGAACAGAATGCACTCAAAGAAATCAATTTCGGGCTGCTCACAGCGGCCAGGGGGGATGCATCCGCCGAACTCCTCGCATTCACCTTTGAAGAACTCCCGGCCGAGGCTCAGGAACTGCTGGCCCGGTACGGTGTTTCCCGGTTGATCCAGCTCAAGGCCGCCAGCCTTGAAATCACCCACAGCCCAGACTGCTGTGCCGCTGGATTGGCTCAAGGCATCCAGGAATATGGCCTCGACTCGTGCCTGGGCTTGGCCACGGCCTTGGGTCGCGATATTTTCGCCAGGTGCGCCGCTCTGCTCGATGTCGAGCTGGCCGCTGACGTCCTTCGGCTCGATTATGCCTCGAAGACCGCCGTTAAATCCCATTTTTCCGGGAAGACCCTGGCCAGCATCTCCCTGAGGGACACACCGGGCCAGATCACGGTTCGTCCCAATGCCTTTGACCCTTTCGAGAACCCGGTTTCCCTGGAGACGACCGTCTTTCAGGTTGATATCCCCACCCAGCCCAAGGTTGTCGTCAAAGAAGTCAAAGCCAGCGGGGACCGGAAAATGGATCTGAGTGAATCGCCGATTATCATCAGCGGAGGACGGCCGATCGGCGCTCCTGAAAATTACGCCATGCTGCAGGCATGCGCCGATGTTCTGGGAGGGGCCGTCGGGACTTCCCGGGCCGCCGTGGATGCAGGGTACGCCCCCCACTCCATGCAGGTGGGCCAAACCGGGAAGACGGTCAGCCCCAACCTGTACATCGCCTGCGGCGTTTCCGGTGCGGTCCAGCATTTTGCCGGGATGAAGACGTCAAAGATCATTGTCGGCATCAATACAGACAAGGAGGCCCCGATTTTTGAAAAATGCGATTACGGTATCCTGGGGGACATGTTCGAGGTGGTCCCGGCCCTGACCAAGGCTCTGGAAAAAGGATAACGAGCTTTTCTTTTCGAACAGCCGCGGAATATGGCACCAATTGAAAATATTCTGATAATCTATTACGTGAAATCTCGGTTGAGCGATTTAGATGTAAATCACTGAGGTGGAGGAGGAGCGACATGACACTCAAAGGAAGCTTGTTCATGAGTCCAGAAAGGGTCATCTTCGGGTG
>CAZUMF010000350.1:0-4690 GCA_964621385.1 uncultured Desulfohalobiaceae bacterium | reverse complement strand
GTCTTTTCTTTGATTCACCATTGGACGTTCGACGTTCGATGTTCGATGTTCATTCTGTCACGCCCTTTGGTTCAAAAAAGTTCGAAGTTTCATACGAGGGATTGCTTCGGCGAAGACGCCTCGCAATGACGGGTTATAGCGACAGCATGCCGGTCAAACGAAGTTTCTTCATTGATCAACCCGACAATGAGAGAATTCACCATCTGTGTACGAGCATGTTCGAATATTATATTTTATTTCAAAGTCTTATGTGTCAGCTTTGCCGGCGACCGCGCTGAAACCTGAAACCAGACACCCCTCCGGGGCGTAGGCCCCTCCGGGCCGGAGGCTGAACCCTGTTTCAGAGGTGGCCGTGATACGGGTGCTGGAGCACGGCGGTCTGGAGATGCTTGATCATGGTGTTGAAATCAAAAACCGGCAGCGAGACCGCCTCCTGGACGGCATGGGCAAAAGGAGGAAGATCACTGCATTCCAGGACAATGGCGCCAAGCTCAGGGTTGGAGGCCCGCAATTCCTTGGCCCTCTCGACCACTTCCCGTTCCATGAGCTCGGAATCCAGGGTGCCTTTTTCCTCAAGCACGGCCTCCCGGAACTCTGTTGAATCCTCGAGTCCCCGGATGACCAGACCGCTTTGATCCTGGACCCCCACGGACTGGAAATGACGCTCCGACAGGGCGCCGGCATTGGCCGTAAGAATGCCGATGGTCTGTTTTCGGGGAAGGATCTGGCGGATGAAGGGCAGTTGCAGGAGGCTGGACATGCAGACCGGGATCTGAACCGCCTCTGCGATTTCCCGTTGAAAAAAGGCCATGAAGCCGCAGGCCCCGGCGATGCCCCGGACGCCCTCGGCTTCCAGTTCCCTGGCGCCGTCCACAAAGGGTTGGATCAAGGCTGGGTCGCGTTTGTTGATCAAGCCATCAATGGAGGCTTCGGACACTTCTTTGTAGCGGACCGGGAATGGAAAGCTGGAGGCGTTCCCGACATTGCCGGGAATACAGGGATAGGTGGCGTTGAGGATGAGAATGCCGATGGGGATGCCGTACCAACTCTGACTTTTCCGGGTTGCACGATAAACGGTCATGCTGCTTCCTCCGTGAGTCCAGGCAGGGTGTGATCGTAAAATGGCAAAAATACCACACTGCATTCGTTGTGCTTATTTGTAGTATACAAGTGGTACGAAAAGGTGTCAAGTCATTTTTTTGTTTCTCTCCAATGAGCCCGATGTGTTTCCAGGAAGGGGGGTCAATCGGCGGAATTGGGCCGGGTCCCGAAGTATTTGGCCTGGATGCGTTTGATATGGGACAGCAGGTGTGTGTGCCGGATCTCACCGGTGGCTCCGGGCTTGTGTTTTTCCAGAGCCTGCATGGTTTCAGTGATTTCATTGACCATGGACCGGACTTCGGCGCTCCAGTCTCCTCTGTCCATGGTCAGATACCAGATCCTGAAGGTGATCTGATACAAAAGTTCCGAGATGTCTTTGAGGACGGGATTGTCGGCCGCTTCATACAGGATGTTGCGAAATCTGAAATCGATATCGGCCAGGGCCTTGCGGTCTTTTCCCGTGTCGAGCTTCTGGCAGTTCTCCCGGACCGAAGCAATGGCCTCGAGATGACTGGAGCTGATATGCTCCGCCGCCATTCGCCCGACCAGGCCTTCGATTTCCACTCTGGTCTGGTAGCTGTGCAGCATTTTCTGGAATTCAATTTCCGTGATCATGGTGCCGGTCCGGGGGAGGATTCTGACCAGCTGCTCCCATTCCAGACGGTACAGGATCTCCCGCATCGGCGTGCGACTGACCTGGAATTCTTTGGCCAGGACATGTTCATTGAGAATTTGTCCGGGCTGGTACTCCATAAAAAGGATTCTGTCTTTCAAGGCCTGGTAGATGGCTTTATTCATGGTTTTGGCCTGTCACTGTCTTCTGAAGTGGTTCAGGGGAGCTATTCGCAGATTCAGGGGGGTGTGTTTCCGTCATCCCCTCTGTGTCTGAGCATACGGGATTCATTAAAAAAATACCAGTGGTATTTTTTTGAAAAACAAAGTGGGATGCACAAAGCGTATGAAGGCTCGGCGCCCGGCTCAACAGGAAGCATCTGATCAGACAGAGCGGGTCAAGCCGCCGTCGACCCGGATGTTTTGACCGGTGATGTACGCGCCGGCATCAGAGAGGAGGAAGGCGGCAGTGGCGGCAATCTCCTGGACCGATCCGTACCGGCCCATGGGGATGCGCTTGCGGAAATCGTCTTTTTCCGGAAGGCTGTCGATAAAACCGGGCAGGATGTTGTTCATGCGAATATTCTTGGGGGCGTACGCATCGCAGAAGAGTTTGGTGAAAGCCGCCAGGCTGGAGCGAAAAGCAGCCGAAGTCGGAAAATTGGGATCGGGTTCAAAGGTGGCGAAGCTGGAGATATTCACGATGGCTCCGCCGTCCTGCTGTTCCATGATCGGCGTCACCAGCCGGCAGACACGGACCACGTTCAAAAAATAGACCTCCAGACCCTGATGCCATTCCTCATCACTGATTTTCAGGATGTCTCCCTTGGGTCCGTGGCCGGCGCTGTTCAGCACGGCGTCGATTCGTCCATAGGTGTTGTACACTTTTTCAACACAGGCCCTCAGGGCTTCCGGGTCCTGGTTGGAAGCGGTGAAGCCGATTCCCCCCAGTTTTTTGGCCAGTTCCTCGCCCTGGCCTGAAGAGGACAGAACAGCCACGGCATAATCCTGTTTGGCCAGGACCCTGGCCACTTCCGCTCCCATACCGCTGCCGCCGGCCGTGATCAAGGCTGTTTTTTTCTGGGGCATAATGTCCTCCTCGTTGTATGGAAAGCGGATTTCGACTGCAAACCAAATAAAGGTTTATACGGTTCACGGTTCACAATTTAGAGTTTTTTCCAGTGAGCTTAAAATTTTTTATAAGCTCTGAACATCGAAAAAGTCATTGACATGTTTTGACATATCCCCTCTCCATTCAGGGTTCTTGAGTAGGCCGCCGCTCTCCGAGCGGCAGGCCGGAACGGGCAGTGGGCCGGCTCTCGGAGAGAGCCGCCCTACGCAAAGAGTTTCAAAAGTGTAAAGTGATTTTTTCTCTTTCAACCGTGAACCGTGAACCCTCTTAACCTTTTGTCCGTTTTTCTCGGTTTTTTATTCGTCATTCGACGCTGAAAGTTCGATGTTCGACGTTTTTTCAACCTCTGGTCCGTGAACCTTTTTAGGCCAGCCCGAGTTCCTCCAGCCGCTCCCGGGTAGGCTTGCCTTCGGCATCCCAGTTCCGGATCTGGTAGTATTCCTCGAGCATCTCTTCCAAATGGCAGACCATGCCCTGGGCCGGTCCTGAAGGCATGGGGTCCTGGGTGAGCCGGGAGGGCAGACTGTCGTCCTTCCGGGAAAAGCCGGCTGCTCCAAGGAATTGCCGTTCGGCGTTGATGATCCGCTCCGCGGCCTGGATGAGTTCATCCAGGGTGTAGTTCAGGCCGGTGGCCGTGTTCAGATATTCGAGTATCCCGGTGGGGGGGACATCGAGATCTTTGCCGGCCAGATTGCGAACCGCAAAGAAAATGCAGAGACCGGCCGCATCAATGACCGCGGAGAGGTTCTGATAATCCTTGGTCACCTTGGCTTTGCCTTTCCATTCCTGGGGGTCCATGGCCTTGGGCACCCCGAAGAGTTCAAAGTAAGCCGGATCCCCGCGCATGTGGGAACCGCCGATGGGCGATGTGGCATAGGCCAGGCCCATGGCCTGTTCGCCCCGGGGCTCGTAGCCGGGAAATTCCTGTTTTTTGGTGACCATGGCCAGTTCCGGATGGCCGTAGCGTTCAGCCATGCGGTAGCTTCCCAGGGCCAGGATATCGCCGAAGCCTTCCCGGTAGCCGGTTTTTCTGGCCATATCCACCAGGGCTTCGCCGTCGCCCCACAAGAGCTCGCGATCCACGTCTGCTTCCGGGAGGTAGCCTTGTTCGAACAGCTCCATGGCGCAGGCCAGGGTCGCCCCCATGGTGATGGTGTCCAGGCCGAGCTCGTTGCAGATGTAATTGGCTTTGACGATGGCCGCCAGATTGTCGATCATGCAGTTGGGCCCCATGGCATAGATGGTTTCATATTCCGGGCCTTCTCCTTCGCCTTGAAAGTCCGGATCATCCACCCGGGTCCTGCGGCCGCAACCCACCGGGCAGCCGAAACAGGCGCTGTTGGTGACCAGGTATTTTTCAGTCAGGGTCGCCCCCTGCACGGATTCCCAGCCGTCAAACGTGCCTTGCTGCCAGTTTTTGGTGGGCAGGCACCCGAAATTTTGGGTGGCCACCACCACCCCGGCCGTGCCGTTGACGGTCAGTCCCAGGGGCGCCTCTTTGGTGGTCTCCTTGAATCCGTCGATGATGGTTTTGTGGAAGGCCTTGAATCCTTCCGGATCCGCCAGACTGATCTTGCCTGTGCCCCGAACCGCAATGGCTTTGAGATTTTTCGAGCCCATGACCGCCCCGACCCCGGAACGACCCGCGGCCCGATCCTTGTCATTCATGATCGAGGCAAAGAGGACGCCGCGTTCTCCGGCCGGACCGATACAGGCCACCTTGGCCTTGGCGTCGGTTTCCGCCAGGACCTGATCCGTGGTTTCGTGGGTGGTCTTTCCCCAGAGATGATCGGCCTTGCGCAGTTCGTAGCGGCCGTCATTGGTCCAGTGATAGACCGGCTCCGC
>CAZUMF010000349.1:3416-4694 GCA_964621385.1 uncultured Desulfohalobiaceae bacterium | reverse complement strand
ATGGGCAGCCTGGGCGGAACAGTCCTCGGGGCTTTGATCACCGGGATTGTCTTTGAATTCGCTAAGGCCTATATTCCTGAATTTTCACTGTTCTTCCTCTTTTTGCCGGTCGCGGTCATTCTGTCGATCCGTCCCCAGGGACTCTTTGGAAGGGGGATGGTATGACACGTCAACTCGTTTCATCCTTAAGAGTGTTTTTTCCTCTGGCCATAGCGGCCGCTTTGATCGGCATCCCCTGGATCAGTTCTGATTTTTCCATGATCATGATCATACGCATCATGTATTTCAGCATGTTGGCCTTGAGCCTGACCTATTTGTCCAGTGAACTGAACCAGGTTTCGCTGATGCAGGCCGCCTTTTACGGGATTGCCGGCTATTTCGTGGCCATACTGCAAACCCGGTACGGCCTGCCTTTTCCCCTGCCGCCGCTGATCGGCTTGGTCATGGCTCTCGTGGCCGCGCTTTTGTTCGGGCTACT
This sequence comes from uncultured Desulfohalobiaceae bacterium, assembly GCA_964621385.1. Classification (GTDB taxonomy): domain Bacteria; phylum Desulfobacterota; class Desulfovibrionia; order Desulfovibrionales; family Desulfothermaceae; genus JAABTT01. The sequence continues at coordinate 4,216 of CAZUMF010000349.1, read as the reverse complement.
GACTATCCGGGCCAAGGGGATCTATTTTTTGATGTTAACCCTGGTCCTTGGTCAGCTCGTCTGGGCTTTGGCCAATCAGTGGGCCTCGATGACCAACGGTGACACCGGCATCACCAACGTCTACGCGCCTGACCTTTTCGGATTTTCTTCAGAGGAGTCGAACACGGTTTTCTATTTCTTTCAGCTGGTGTTCTTCGGACTCGCAGTCTGCCTGCTCTACGCCCTGAAGCGTTCGCCTTTCGGTTTGATGCTCAAAGGCGTCCGGGACTGCGAGGCCCGAATGATCATGCTCGGTTACTCAACTTTAAAATTACGTTATCTGGCATTTCTGTTCGCCGCCTTTGTTTCTGCTCTGGGGGGGATTTTCTTTACCTATTTCACTGGGTTGATCAACCCCCATTCAGTGTCCCTGGCTAACAACGTGGAGACGCTCCTGGCAACTATTTTAGGTGGGATCAATTACTTACTCGGTGCTTTTCTGGGAACAACCATCCTGAAAACACTGGACATTGTCTTAAGCGGTATCACTAAACGCTATATGTTGTACATGGGCATTATGTTTCTGTTCGTCATTATGTTTGCACCCAGAGGAATTGTAGGTTTGATAACACTGTACTGGAAGAGCTTTATAAGACTATTCAAATCAAGTTGACAGAATAATCTTTACATTCACAAGGAGGTGTTTGCTGTATGATTGCAATGTAGCATAAAAAATTTTTTTTCTTTTACAGCATTGTTTCTGTCAAACCTGTATTATGGAGTTATTGTATGGATATGAATAAATATTCTTTAATCAAAAA
>CAZUMF010000349.1:0-3316 GCA_964621385.1 uncultured Desulfohalobiaceae bacterium | reverse complement strand
GAGGTGACACTATGTTCAAGAAATCATTGTTTCCCTTGGTAAGCATCCTGATACCCCTTTTTCTGTTCCTGTCTGCTCCCGGTTATGCGGTTGACGAGATCCGGGTCGGTCATATCGGTCCCACGACCGGATGGGCGACCATCTTCGGGGAAGGAGTGCTCAAGGGAATGAAACTGGCTTTGGACGAGCATGACTCCCAGTTTCAGGGAACCACGATCAAGATCTTCAGTGAGGACACCAAGGCCGATGTCGAAGTGATGATCACCAAACTTGATTCCCTGAAAACCAGAGACAAAGTCCATTTCATCATTGGTCCCTCCCTGGGGCATGAGGGAATGGCCGCCGTAGACTGGGGGGCCCGCAATCCTGATATGCCTATGCTGATAGGCTACTCAGCCCCAGAAGACATCACCATGCGCAAAGCGGTTTTTAATGTGGTCAGGCCGGGCTGGACCGGTTCCCAGGTCATTTTTAATTTCGGGCAGTTCTGCGCCAAGAATCTGGGGTATGATAAAGTGATCATTGTCGGTCAGGATTATTCCTACCCTTGGGGGCAGGCGGCAGGATTCATCAGGGGGTTTCTTGAAAACGGCGGGGAAAAAGTCCTCAGGATATGGCACCCAGTTGAATCCGTTGATTTTAGTTCCATCATGGCCCGCCTGGCCAATTTGGCCAATGAGTATGACGCGGTCATGAACAACTCGGGCGGAGCCCAGGTGGTGGCCTTTTTCAAGCAGTGGAAGCAGTTCGGCCTGGATGCCATGTACCCGCAGATCCTCGGGCAGGCCAATGTCCCCATCGTCTCCATGCTGAGTGAACTGGGGGACAGCGCCCAGGGGGTTTACTCTTCATTGCACTACTATGACGGGAATCCATCCGAGGCCAACCAACAATTCAGGGAAAACTTTAAAAAAGCCTATGGGTATTATCCGGACGTCATCGCCTTACAGGGGTATGACGCCATGAATGTGGCTTTTAAGGCCATGGAAGCCATCGAGGGCAGGGTGGACGATTCTGAGGCCTTTATCAAGGCTGTCAGGGACGTGCAGATGACTGCCGAAGAATCTCCCCGGGGGCCGTTTCACTTTGACAAGTACGGCAATCCTGTCCAGAACATCTACATCAAAAAGGTGGTCAAGAAAGACGGCATGCTCCAGAACATTGCCGTGAAAACCTATCACGAAGTTTCCCAGTTCGGGCCGTATGAGGATATGGCTGAAAAATACATGGCCGCACCGCCCACAACCAGAAAATATCCTCCAGGTGAGAAAGAGCAATACTTTGCTGAGCTAAAAAAACATTTTGGTGAAGAATATGTTAAGGAACTGAAAGCAAACAATGGCTGGCAATAATCCGGGATTTGAGTATCTATGAACATACCAGTTGGGTCCGATCAGCAACCGGCTTTGTCCCTGCAAAGTGTTTCCAAGTCCTTTGGTGGTGTGCATGCAGTAGTGGACGTGAATTTGAACGTGCTTCAGGGAGAAAGGCATGTCTTGATCGGGCCCAACGGAGCCGGCAAGAGCACTCTGTTCAATTTGATTACCGGGGAAATATTCCGAGACAGAGGGGAAATTTTCGTTTTCGAACACAATTTGAGCCATGAACCGGTTCAGCGTCGTATCAGCGAGGGAATCGGCAGGACCTACCAGACCTCGAGCTTGTTCACCAATTTGACAGTCGAGGAAAACCTTTTTCTGGCGGTCTGGAAACAAGGCAAACCGCCTTCGGGCAGATTGGCCGCCCTGTTCAGGCCATGGAGAAAGTACAGGGATCAGTGTTCACAGGCCCTGGAATTTGCCGGGCAGGTAGGACTAGATAAAAAAAAGGATGTTGTGGTCAGTGAATTGTCCCACGGCGAGCATCGACAGCTGGAGCTGGCCATCACCCTGGCCCATCAGCCGAAAATCCTCCTGCTGGATGAACCGATGGCTGGTCTTTCGGCAAATGAACGTACTTTTATGACGAAACTGATACTGGGGCTCAGTTCATCCATTACTGTCCTCCTCATAGAGCATGATATCGATATTGCCTTTCGCATCGCTGATACCGTCTCAGTCCTGCACCAGGGCCAGATCATCGCCAGGGGGACACCTTCCGCCATACGGGAAAATTCACAGGTACAAGAAATATATACACTTGGCACTGAAGCCTCCAGGACCAATCATGTCTGAAGTCCTCCTTACCATAGAAGACCTGAACGCCTATTACGGCAAGAGCAATGTCCTTCAAAATGTGAATCTGCGGGTCAATGCCGGTGAATTGGTGGTGGTCGTCGGCCGCAACGGCATGGGCAAGACGACCCTGCTTCGTTCCATCCTTGGGTATCCGCCAGTCAAACGCAAAGGACGGATTGTCTTTAACAACTGGGACGTATCGAATTTGGAAGCGCATCGGATAGCTGTCCTGGGAATAGCTTATGTTCCACAGGGCCGTCTGTTGTTTCCGTCGTTGACTGTCGAGGAGCATCTTCGCCTGGCGGCCGGCAAAAGCGTATCCACTGGATCGGCCTGGTCCTTGGAAGACATCTACGACCTGTTTCCGGAACTCAAGGAGCGCACCAAGCTCAGCGGAACCCTGTTAAGCGGTGGTGAGCAGCAAATGCTGGCCATTGCCCGGGCATTGCTTTGCAACCCCCGACTGCTTCTCATGGACGAGCCCTCAGAAGGCCTATCCCAAAACGTGATCAAAAAAGTGGAGCAAGTTTGCGATCGCCTGTCAAAGCAGGGCATCGCCATTCTTCTGGTAGAGCAAAATCTAAATATGGCCGCCAATCTGGCCGACAGGGTCTATGTTTTTTTGAACGGCATGATCGCCCTGGAAGAACAGGGTGATGATTTCAGAACTGACCGAACCAGAGTCGGTTCTTATCTTGGAGTGTAGCTATAGACTGAACATGAAGGCTTTAAAAGCGGCTTTCGGCGTATACCCATTTTCTCCCCCTTGTTCAAGCGGCACTTCCTTATACAATACATTATGTCCTAGTAGAAGCCTATGAATCATTCTAACGGCCCAAAAGGGGCAGCCCGAAGGAGGGAAAGCATGGAGTCCAAAGATGTGAAGACCTATCTGGCCGGACTCTGTTTGGGAGTGTTGCTTCTGAGCAGTCCGGGGACGGCATTGTCGAGCAGCTCAGGCGGATCGGGGTGAGGCGATTCGAGCCAGGCCGAAAGCAGTGCAGGTGGCACTGACGAACCAGCGGGCGAGGATCAAAACGCGACCACTCACGAAGAGTCCGGAACCCAGCAGGAAAAAAGCGGGGGGAGCGGCTGAGGCTGAGGCGCGGAGTGCCGGCGGCACTCTTTTTTCATCTATT
>CAZUMF010000348.1:0-4720 GCA_964621385.1 uncultured Desulfohalobiaceae bacterium | reverse complement strand
GCCTCCATGTTGGAAATCATCTTCACCAGCCGGGTATTGTGCAAAAGATCAACAATGGCGCAGGATCTGCTGATCTTTGCTTTCAACTCCTCGGCTTCAGTAGGCTTGGAGATGTACTGGTGCGCGACTCGAACGGATTTCAGTATCATCTTCGTGTCGGAATGCCCGGATAAGACTATGCGAACTGTTTCAGGGTAGCTGTTTTTGACCTTCTCCAGGAGTTCTACCCCGGTCATTTCAGGCATGCGCATGTCGGTGACCACCACGTCGAATCCTTGTTCAGCCATGACCTCGAGCGCCGCGGCCCCGCTTTCCACGAAAACCATGTTCCACTCATGGCGCATGCCGCGCAGCATGCGTTTCAGACCCTGAAGCACATTCGATTCATCATCTACAAAAAGGATATTTTTCTTCATCATGCTCTCAGATGGTATGGATTGGCAGTCTGATCAAAAAGCTGGTTCCCCGTCCCTCCTCGGTTTCAAAGGTCAGGGATCCGCCATGCTTGTCAACGACTGTGGAACGGGCCAGGGAAAGCCCCTGTCCTGTGCCTTTGCCGACCTCCTTCGTTGTGTAAAAGGGATCAAATATATAGGGCCTGCTTTTTTGAGGTATCCCTCTGCCGGTGTCCGTAATCCTGATTTCGACTTCATTCTGCAGATGCTGGGTGGTCACGGTGATGGTCCCTTTATCACTGTTTTTTCCCTTGACAACATCTGAGATGGCATGAGCTGCATTGATGATGATGTTCAAAAAGACCTGATTCATTTCACCAGGCAGACATGGAACCATGGGCAGATCCTGTTCCAGATCGAACTCCAGGTCGGCCACATACTTCCATTCGTTTCTGGATATGGTTCCAGTGTTTTCCAATGCCTTGTTGATATCTACAGGAACCTTTTCCTCTCCGCCGGGATGGGAGAAGTCTTTCATAGAGCGAACGATGGAACTCACCCGCTCGACTCCCTCCAGGGTCTGCTTTATGGCCCGGGGGATTTCTTCCTCAAGAAGTTCGAGATCGGCCTCTTCAATGGCCCGGGTTGCTTCATTGACTGCTTCGCTCACATCTTCACCTGATTGAAACGTGGCGAGCAGGCGGCTGGATTGTTCCAAAACCATTGAGAGATCTTCAAAGGCCTCCTTGAAAAAACGAGTGTTGTCTCCCACATATTGGATGGGAGTGTTGATTTCATGGGCGATCCCTGCCGCCAGCTGACCGATGGATTCCAGTTTTTGGGCCTGGATAAGTTGACTCTCCAGATTTTTTCTCTCAGTGATATCCTCCCCCATGAACAAGAGGCCGGAGAACACATCGTGTTCATCAAAGTACGGCGAAAGTGAGAAGCCCAAAAGCCCTTTCTTGCCATCCGGTCTCTGCGAGTTCAACTCAATTTCCTTGATCGAATTCCGTCTCATCCTGCACTCATCGATCGCCTTCTGCAGCCTTGCCCAATCCCATGGGAGCGGAAGGTCGAAAAGCGACTTGCCCAGGACTTCGGTTTCCGGCAGGCTGAAGAATGCGGCAGCCTGTTCGTTCCATTTGGTGATTCGACCCTCGGATGTGATCTGGATGAGGATTGAGGAGATTGCGGAAAAGACGTTCTCCAACTCTGTATAGGCTTCTGTGAGAGCTGTTCGTGTTGCTTTCTGGCTGGTAATGTCTCTGAAAAAAACCAGGGTTACCGGCATGTTTTGATACCATGATTGAGTGACCGAGAGCTCCAAGTCCACTGAAGTTCCGTCTCTGCGAAGACCCTTGAATTCATAGCGTTCAGGGGCTGGTTTTCCAAGGGTTCTCTGGGTGTTGACTTCCTTAACCCGCCGCCAATCATCTGGGTGAACAAAAGAAAAAGGGTCTTTTCCTATTACCTCTTCAGTATCCTTAACACCAAAGATCTCGGCCCCTTTGGCGTTTACATAAAGAATCCGTCCCTGGCCGTGCATCAAAACGCCGTCGTTGGAGTGTTCAATAGCGATCCTGAATTTTTCTTCGCTCTCCAGATACGCCTTCTGGCTGGCCTTCAGTTCGGCAATGCTCTGTTCGAGCTCTTCGGTCCGTTCTTTGACTTTGTCTTCGAGTTCGGCTACATAACGCCGGTTTTCCATCTTCAGTCGCCTGCGTTGCAGCCCGTTTCGAATAAATAGCTGCAATTCGTTATGCCGCAATGGCTTGGATAGAAAGCCATAGGCCCCGGTTTCCATGGCAGCCTCAGCCGTATCCCGATCTTCCAGCATGCTCAGGAAAATCACAACCATGTCCGGATAAGTGGACTTGACGTATCGGGTCAGATCCAGACCGGATTCTCCAGGCATTTTGATGTCGGTTAACAGCAGGGCGTATTCGTCCTTCCGGAGTAGTTCTCTGGCCTCGGCAGCGCTTTGGGCCTGTACCGAACGATATCCCCAATGTTCAAGAAACAATCGAACCACTTCCAGTACGTTTGACTCATCGTCGACCACTAGTATCTTTTCCGTCATTATCCACCTTTAAATCATGAATGTACTGAATGTTCGTTTCGATCTAGGCCAAGGACAAGGTATCCGCGATGACACGTGCCATCTCGTTCCGGCGGATGGGTTTGTGCACAAAGGCTCGAATACCAATGGCCTCAGCCTGTTTTGGAGAAAGGGTCGTTGAAAAACCCGAACAAAGGATTATGGGAAGCCCCGGCCGCTGTGTGTGGATTTCCCGGGCCAGCTTGTCTCCGGTCAGGTGAGGCATGGTCAGATCGGTCACAACCAGATCGAACCGATCGGGATCAGCCCTGAAGAGTTCCAGTGCCTCCAAGCCGCTGGTGCGGGTTTCCACCGTATAGCCAAGACTTTCCAGCATGATTCTGCAGAAGTCCACAATTGGCGGTTCATCATCCACGAACAGAATGTGTCCGCTGCCGGAGGGCAATGCCCGCTCAGGCTCGGTCGCTTGATCAGCCTGTTTTTCGTTCAAATCCTGTTCAGCAACCGGCAAGAGCACTTTAAATTCGGCTCCCTGTCCCGGCTGGCTGGTGACGGATATGAATCCGCCAAATCCCTGCACGATCGAGTACACCAAGGCCAGACCCAGGCCCGTGCCCTCCCCCTTTGCCTTGGTGGTAAAGTATGGATCAAAGATCAAGTCCTTGATCTGCTCGGGCATGCCTGGACCGGTGTCAACAACCGAGAGATGAAGATAGCCACCCGGCCAGAGATCCGGGGAAGTGGTCGTCTCCCCCTGTCCCAGGGTGATCTTCTTGAGGCGAACGGTCAGTGTTCCGCCATTTTCCTGCATGGCCTGAACCGCATTGGTACATAGATTCATAACGACCTGGTGCAGCTGTGTCGGATCGGCAATAACAACAGGGAGGTCCTTCTCGATGGCTTCGCTGATGGAGATGGTCGAAGGTGTCGAGGCTCTGAGCAGTTTGAGCGCTTCCTTGACGATCAGGCTGACCTGCAAGGGTTTTTGCTCCTGCTCTGTTTGCCGGCTGAAGTTCAAGATCTGGCGTACCAGGTTGGCGGCCCGTTCACCGGCTTCAAGCACCCGCTGCAGGAATCCATGAAGTTTGGAACCTTTTTCAATCTCAAGTAATGCCAGTTCCGTATATCCCGTGATGCTGTTGAGTATGTTGTTGAAGTCGTGGGCGATGCCTCCGGCCAGGGTGCCGATGGCCTCCATCTTCTGAGCCTGCCTCAGGTTGGCTTCGAGCTTGGATCTCTCCTCTACAGCTTTGATGCGCTCTGTGACGTCACGTATCAATCCGATATAACCCGTAATTTCTCCCATTTTGTTCTTGAGAAAAAAGACGTTGGTCTCGCCGGTGAAGACCTCTCCGGATTTCTTTTTATAGTTGATCGTATAGATAAATTTCGATGCGCCAATGTTTTTTCGTATCTCTTCCCCCATTTTTTCGAATTCTTCATAATCTTTGTAGACCGAGTATGTTTTCAGGCTCTTGATTTCATCCCGGGTGTATCCGAACAGTTCAGCAAAGGCTGTGTTGCAGTCGATAATGTTTCTGCCGGTGTCCGCCACCAGGATGGCATCGCGTATGCTGTCAAAGAGTTCACGGTATCTGTACTCGCTTTCCTGCAAGGCCTCTTTGGCCTGCATCTGGGCCGTGATGTCCTGATCGGCTCCAAACATCTTCTTGACCTGTCCAGAGACCTCCTGTCTGGACTCGCCGTAGGCGCGGATAATCTTCATCTCCCCCGAGTCCGGGCGCACGATACGATGTACAATATCATATGGTTCGCCTGTCCGAGCGGCTCTGGTCAGTGCCTGGTGGACCTTTTCCCTGTCTTGTGGATGTGTGATCGGCAGCAGTTCGGAAGTCGTGAACCTGGTATTCAAACAGCCGTGGGTGCGGAGCCAGTTGTCGGACATGGTCCAGGTGTCGTTCTGGATATCCCACTCCCAGCCGCCGAGTCCGGCCACTTTCTCGGCCTCGGCGAGGATTGTCCGGCTTTTGTCAAGCTCCATTTCAGCCTGTTTGCGCTTGGTGATCTCGGAGGCGAACCCGATGTTGGCTGTGCGTCCTTCCCAGGTTGACAGCACTCCTCTGGTCTCGACCCATTTCTCGGTTCCATGTGCATCGATGATCCTGTGTTCCACAATATCTTCAACCGGATTTCCGGCCAGACGAACCTCGATCCGGTCCTTAATCAGGTCCCGGTCTTCCGGGTGTACATCCTGCATAATTGGAGCCCCGACAAGTTCCTCCCTGGTGCGTGCGAAGAGTCG
>CAZUMF010000347.1:0-4727 GCA_964621385.1 uncultured Desulfohalobiaceae bacterium | reverse complement strand
TCTCCTCGGATATCGAGTCGCTGAAACTTTACGCGGGTATCCATCCTTGGCATCACGGTTACCAACGAGTGTTGTCAAAAAGATTTCCATTCGCCATCTACTATTACCTCCAACAAGACAACGTCCATGTTTGGGCAGTGCTCGATTGCCGTCAGGATCCAGAAAAGATCATGGATAGGCTAACATAAGCAGGCCAATGCCGTATTTGAGGACATGGCTGCTTACGGAGACACCAGCTGGAATGAGCTTGAGTGGGAGATCTTTAGGTAAAAAATTGGCTTGGTTGTTCAGTAATCATAGCAGGTTATGCTTAATGACTTCAATCTTGATTGATTTGAAGCCCCAAAAACGGACTTTTTTTGCGCATAATTAGAATTATTTCAGGCATTAAGGCGGACCAAGCCCCATTCCCACAACAGCCCCACGGGCACATTATTCCAGAAATTGGTTCGGTCAGACCCCAGCCCCTAATCTAAAGGTCCTACTGCCTACTTCTTATACCTGACCGCTGTCCACTTTTCCCGGACTGCTGTCTGCTTTTTTCAGATCAAATATTTCAGTTGGTTACGACTGATTGTCTGGTTTTTTCGGACTTCAAGCCTGTTTTTTGGGAAACACAACAGACCAAATCCGCCAGACCACCACACGTGACAATTTCTTTAACCATCATTATTCCAAACAGTTATCAATGAATATGTCTTTTTCACCTCAAACCGCCTTCCATGGCATAGAATTTGCTACGTATTGGGCTTGGTTAGGTTATAGGGGCTCTCCCCCTTGGCCTGGCTGTTTCCCCTTGGATGGGCCGCGGACTCATGTCGTCTGCGTCCCCGAAAGGGACGGAGTGCGTCCGGAGTCTGGAAGTGACCTAAAAGAATTCATTGTAGGACACGCATCATGCACCAAGAAATGCACCCAGCGGATCAGACTGATCAGGCTCAGGAACGCAGTCCGGGGTCTGAACAGCGCCATGCCCACCGGTATCCAGTCACAGGAGATCTTTTCGGCTTTCTCCAGCCGGAAGGCTCCATCCTGGGAACAGTCCAGGACGTGAGCCGTACCGGCTTCGGCCTGAACTATGTGATCCTGGACGGCAAAGAACCGCCTGAGGGCCCTGCGGAGCCGATCGAGGTCAGACTCTTCAAACTGGGCCATGCCTATGCCCTTTCCGGCCTGCACTGCCGCCTGGTCTATGATCGGCCCCTGCCCAAGCCCTGGGCTTCAGTCGATTCGCTGACCCAAAACAGGCGCTGCGGGATACAGTTTCTGCATCTCACGGAAGAACAGAAGGCGGGACTCGAGGAACTGATCCGTGAGCACACGGCTGCATAAGGGGACGTCCCTGCAAAAAGTCGCAAGGAAACGATTCGAGCGACTCAATATTCCAAGGAAACACCCGCCTCCCTTTTCACACTCGTCTCAGGCCTGACTCTGCAAGGAGGAAATCATGTGCGGCATCATCGCCTACACCGGTCATCAATCGGCAGTCCCCATCCTCCTGGATGGTTTGAAGCGTCTGGAATACCGCGGCTACGACTCGGCCGGGCTGGCCTATCCTGACCGCAGCGGCCTGGCCGTGATCAAACAGGCCGGGAAAATCCGGGAGTTGGAGGCCCTGCTTGCTGGACTGGCCAACGGAGCCACCAGCGGCATCGGCCACACCCGCTGGGCCACGCACGGCCTGCCCACCCGGGTCAACGCCCACCCCCACTGCGACACAGCCGGCTGCCTGGCCCTGGTCCACAACGGGATCATCGAGAACCACCAGGAGCTCAAAAACCAGCTACAGGACCAGGGACATGATTTTGCCTCGGACACGGACACCGAAGTCCTCTGCCACTTGATCAGCCAGGGCAGCCGCTACAGCCGCGACACGGCCAGCGCCCTGGCCTGGGCCCTCAGCCAGGTGGAGGGCTCCTACGCCCTGGCCGTCATTTTTCAGGACCAGCCGGAGCAGATCTGGGCCGCCAGGCAGTCCAGCCCGCTCCTGGCGGGCCTGGGCAAAGGCGAGATGTTTCTGGCCTCGGATGTCCCCGCCTTTCTGGGCTCCACCCGGGACGTGATCTATCTGGAGGACGGCGAACTCATCAGGCTTGAGCCGGAGGGATGGCAAGTCCTGGAGACCGCCCGCCAGATCCCCAGGACCAAGGCCGTGAGCCGCGTGGATTGGGACATCCGGGCCGCGGAAAAGGGGGGGCACCCCCACTTCATGCTCAAGGAGATCCTGGAACAGCCCAAAGTGGTCGAGGATTGCCTGAGCGGCCGCCTCCTGCCGGACAGCGCCGACCTCAGGCTTCCAGAGATCGAGGACTGGCCCCTGCCCGAACGGCTCCGCATCGTGGCCTGCGGCACCTCCTATCACGCCGGGCTCTGGGCCAGGCAGGTCTTCGAGCACTGGACCGATATCGACGTCGAGGTGGATATCGCCTCGGAGTTCCGCTACCGCAGCCTCAGATTCCGGCCCGGGGACCTGGTTTTGGCCATCACCCAGTCCGGGGAGACGGCCGACACCCTGGCCGGGCTGCGCCTGGCCAGACAGCAGGGGACAAAGGTCCTGGGGCTGTGCAACGTGCTCGGCTCCAGCGTGGCCCGGGAATCGGACCGGGTGCTCTACACCCAGGCCGGACCAGAGATCTCGGTGGCCTCCACCAAGGCCATGTGCAGCCAGATGACGGCCCTGCTGCTTTTGGCTCTTTTCTGGGGCCGCAGAAAAGGGACAGTGGATCAGGCACAGGAAAGGGCGGTCATCGAAGGGCTTCGAACATTGCCTGAAGTGTTGAGCAATCAGATACCGCTCATGCGGGAAAAGGCCCTGGAGCTTGTCCGAAAGTATGCAGACAAACGACATTTCTTTTACCTGGGTCGGGGACTCAATACTCCCTTAGCCCTGGAAGGGGCCTTGAAGCTCAAGGAAATCTCCTACATCCATGCCGAAGGCTACCCCGCCGGGGAGATGAAGCACGGGCCCATCGCCCTGATCGATTCCGGGTTCCCCAGCTTTGTCATCGCCCCCCGGGACGAGCTCTGGCCCAAGACCGCCTCCAACATCACCGAGGTCCAGGCCCGGGTCGGGGAGGTCATCCTGCTCACCACCCCGGGGATGGAGCTTCAGGGGGTGGACCGCTGGACCCTGCCCGAGCTCCCTTGGCCCTTGAGCTCCTTTGCGGCCCTGCCCGCCCTGCAGCTCTTCGCCTACGAGATGGCAGTCGAACTGGGGACGGATGTCGATCAACCTAGAAATCTGGCCAAGAGTGTGACCGTGGAGTAGATGATGAAACGCCAACAAAGAACGGAAACCATCATGAAGCTATCAGCCACCGAATCCAGTCCACTCGAAAAGACCGCTGTCTCAACCTCTCCGAGCGGTGAAGCCTTCTCTCTTCCCAGCACGGCCGACTACGAAGCCGAAGCCAGGCGCCTGCAAAAGCTCGTCCAGGAACATCGCCAAAAAGGCCACGAGATCGTCGTGGTTATGGGCGTAGGCTTTGTGGGCGCGGTCATGGCCGGAGTAGTGGCCGACACCGTGGACGAGAAGGGGAGTCCCTCCAAATTTGTCATCGGCATGCAACGCCCCTCGCCCCGCTCCTTCTGGAAAATCCCTTACCTCAACAGCGGCCGCTGTCCGGTGGAGGCCGAAGACCCTGAGGTAGCCCCGCTCATTACCCGCTGCGTCCTGGAGAAGGAAACCCTGACAGCGACCTTTTCCTACGAGGCCCTGACCATGGCTGATGTGGTGGTGGTGGACGTGCAGTGCGACTATCATAAAGAGGAATTCGGCAATGTGCGTGAGGGTCAGGCCGAAATCCGGGCCCTGGAGGAGAGCCTGAAGGTCATCGGCGATCGGATCAATCCCGAATGCCTGGTGCTCATCGAGACCACGGTTCCCCCCGGAACCACGGAGTACATCGCCTATCCGATCCTGAAGAAAGCCTTCAAGCGCCGCGGACTGGTTCAGCGGTCAGACGTCAGCGGTCAGACGTCAGAGGAAAGCGTTATCTCTTCCAACTCCAAGTCCAATGCGCAAAGCTCAAAGGATTTATCCTCCTCTTCTTTTTCCGATCTGACCTCTGGTCTTTCTTCATCTTCACTGACCTCTGACCTCGGACATCTGACCTCTGTAATGGCCGAGCCGCTTCTGGCCCACTCCTTTGAACGGGTCATGCCGGGGAAGGAATACGTGGCCTCCATCCGCGATTTCTGGCGGGTCTGCTCCGGGATCAATGCAACCGCCCGGGACAGGGTGGTGGCCTTTCTCTCTGAGGTCTTGAATGTCCAGGACTACCCCCTGACCGTACTCGACCGCCCCCTGGAGAGCGAGACCTGCAAGATCGTGGAGAACTCCTACCGGGCCTCTATCCTGGCCTTCATGCACGAGTGGTCGGTCTTTTCCGAGCGAAACGGGGTGGATCTGATCAAGGTCATGGAGGCCATCAAGGTGCGGCCCACCCACAACAACATCATTTTTCCCGGTCCGGGCATTGGAGGCTACTGCCTGCCCAAGGACGGCGGTCTGGGGGTTTGGGCCTATCACACTTTAATGGGCTTTGAGGACGACATCTTCAAGCTGACCCCCCTGGCCATCGACATCAACGACTCCCGACCCCTGCAGGCGGTGCAGCTGACCCGGGACGCCCTTCGCAATATGGGCAAGATCGTAGCCGCCTGCACAGTGGTGGTCCTGGGGGCCTCCTACCGGGAGGACGTGGGCGACACCCGCTACTCCGGCT
>CAZUMF010000346.1:0-4793 GCA_964621385.1 uncultured Desulfohalobiaceae bacterium | reverse complement strand
CGGACATCCGTCGTCTGACCTCCGCCCTCTCTGTTCGGTCCTCCGTCCTCTCTCTGCTCTCTGCCCCATGCCCCATGCCCTATGCTCTCTGCTCTCTGCCTGCCCTCCGCCCTTACTGACAATTCACCCAGAAGCCCTCCCCGGGGGCGAGTTCCTGCAAGACATCGAATCCCATGGTATTGCAGTAGTCCTCCAATTGGGCCGGGGTGTAGCCTGCAACAAAGGTCTGCCAGTTGGCGTCCTGCCACTTCCAGCAGGAGACGACATCGTGACCTTGATCCGTGAGCTGCAGCAGCAGGTCGTCTGTGCTGATGGTCTCCTGCCCCCAGCCCACCAGGTTCCAGCCGGCCACAAGATCGGGCAGGGGGGTGGTGCCGTTGCAGACATACAGGCAACCGTCCGAGGTAATCACGGCATCCTGGGGTGTGTCCGGGCAGGCATCCCATTGGTCCACCACTCCGTCCTGGTCCGCATCATTCAGCTGCATAGCGGAAAAGTCCACAGGAATGGCCTGATCCTGGCCTGCAGGAATCTCTATGCTATACTCTGCCCCCTGCTCCAGCTTCGAAGGATGCAGGGCCTTGAGCTGGTACCAGGCCGTGGCGTTCTCGGCCAGGCTGAAGCCGAGTTCGGTAAAGCCGAAAGCATCGGTAGATGATGTGGGTGTTACTGGAATGCCCTGTGCCGTGTAAAGCCCCAAAGCGGCATTCTCGACCACGGTGCCGTTGTCATCCGTGACCCGGGCCAGGATCCGCCCGCTCTTTCCAGGAGGCACCGGCTTGTAGGCAAAGACATAGGGGCTGAGGCGGTTGACCCCGTAATTGCCCAAGAGATAGGAGCCCTTGTCTTCGAGGATGGTGGTTCCGGATTGTTCGGTCCAGGTTTTGGTCGCTTTGTCAAAGACAAACAGGCTCAATTCCGAGGCCGAAGCCTGGCATGCACTGAGCAGGCCTGTTTGCGCACTGATCTTGACCCCCAAGTCAGTGCCGGCCGCAATGTCTTCCCAGTTCAGATACTTGCCTGCATTGTCTTCGATCTTGACGTCGGCCCCGGACAGGAGAAGATAGCCTTCTTGCAGGAGTTGCCGGGCCGCCGGGACCTGGTGCAGGTTTGTGTATGGGGTGACCGCCACGGTGATGTCCTGCCCCAGGGCCAGGAGGTCCACCAGCAGGGACGCGGCAGGGATATCCTGGCCATTGGGTCCTGCATACCTGTCCCAGGAGGAAAGGGGATGGGGCACGGTCTTGGTCATGCCCTCCAAGAGGGCCTGCTCGACCTCGTTGTACTCTTTGGCATGGGTCCAGTTGATGCGCCGCACGTCTAAGAGCACGCTCCCGTTGACCGTGGCGTTGCTGATCAGGTTGTAGGTGTAGTCCCGGCGGTCCACTTCCACGGTCTGGCTGTCAGGCTGGACCAGGATGGGGATTTCATAGGCCTCCCCGGCCTCAGGTGCATACCGGGTGGCGTTGGTCCCGCCGGTTATGACCGTGCTCGCTTCGATCTCCGCCTGGGGCTGGTTGACCTGGATGCTGGTTGCGAGATCATAGGTCTGGCCGGAGACCGTGCTGATACTCAGGGTGGGGGCATAGGTCCCGTTGCTTGTATAGGTGTGGGTCAAGGGGGCGGGATCTGTGGAATCGGTCGTTCCGTCCCCGTCAAAGTCCCAGGCATAACTCTCAATGGCTGTAGCGTTGATATCCGAGAGAGTGAAGGCGACCTCCAGCGGGGCCTCGCCCATGCTCGGGGTTGCTGTAAGATCCAGGGATTCATAGCCTGTCGTTTTCGATGCCGGCAGAAAGGCACAATCACTGATTTGGGAGACAGGAAGGTTCGCAAGGAAGCTTCCTGTTAAACCGTCATAGAGTTTTGGAATACCGTTATCAAGCGTCAGGACATCCTCATTTCCGTCGCCGGTGCAATTCGGTACAGCAATGATTCCGAAGCGCTGCGACCCTTCGCAGGGGATTGAGTCCCAGAGAACAGTTCCGTTTTGCCCGTTCATGCAGACATATCGATCCTGATGCCGCCAGAGGGCAACATGATTGAAGCCCGCAGTGCCCTGCAATAAACCGCAACTGGCCATATCCGAGTACGTGCTTGGCAGTTCCCAGACGATCTCCCCGTTTGATGCCGTGTATCTCCGGGTGCCTCCTCCTGATGCCAGTTGGGCGCTTTGAATGAGCCCGATGCCCAGTTCGTCCTGAACCGGGAGCCCATAATGCAGATCAAAGCTCCCATACTGCTCGGACCAAAGCGTTGCTCCGGTCTTGCCGTCCAGCATGATAATCGCGTCTGTCCAGCAGCAATCGTTGACCACGACATCATAGAGGCCGTCTCCGGTGATATCCGGGACGGGATCGCCCCCCCGGGTAAGATCCTGTCGCTCCCAGAGGATGCCGGTTCCGTTGGCACCGTTGAGGCAATAGGTTCCATTGGATTTGTCCGTGATGAGGATATCATAGACACCATCTCCATTGATGTCGGGCAGAAAATGGCTTGGACGTATAAGGTCATACGGCGCAGCGCCGGTATGTTCCCAGATAAGTTCTCCACTGAGCCCGTCAATGAGTTGGATGCTGCCGGCATTGTCACCAAGAAGAATATCCGGGGCCGGTCCTCCGCCCATATTTGGAGGGCCGTCCGGATAGAAGATTGATCCCTCTTCATAGACCCTTTTGTGCAGAAATTCCGCCGCGTATGATTCCCTGAAGACAAACCCCTCTTTCGCCCAGAGCTCATTGCCGGTTTGTCCGTTAAAACAGGCAGTATACCCGTTTCTGTCCGTAACGATGACATTCAAACCGCCTTGTCCGTCCGCCAAGACAAAGCAGAAATATTCCGTGGAGGCCTCAGGCAGATCGCTTTCCCACAGGATGGCATGGGTCTCCAGATCCATGGATTTGACGCTGTTTGCATCCGCAAGAACCACTGTATCGGTGGCCGGCTGATTGATTTTAAGCAGTTGGTTGGCGGGTATCGTGTTGTCTGGAGATCGCCCCCCGAGGACATACAGTGTATTACCAATGAGTTCGGATGAGGCATTTTCGCGTTTCTGAAAACCCGAAAGCCCGGCGGATTGCCAGGTACTGTTGGAAATGTCATAGAGCAAGAGTTCGGGCCATTGATTGGGAGAATCGTTCTTGCCACATCCTCCGAGGCAATAAATGACGTCTTTCAGGGCAAAGGTTTCAGCTTGACGAAATCCATACGGCGTATCGTCAAGTACTGTCCAGCTGTCCGTCTCGGGATTGTATTTTTCAAAGGCCTTGGTGTACGTATCAGAGGAGAGATACCCACTCAGGACATAAAACTCCTGCTGATATTCGGCAATGGAGGTTAATGCCCCCCGGGCCGTAGGCATGGGCGCGCCGGTTGACCAGGTGTTGGTTTGGGGGTCAAAAACTTCCACAGCAACTGTTGGCTGATAGGTTGTGGTTGCTCCGCCCACGATAAAAATTTTTCCGTCATACACAAAGGAAGCCGCGCCGCCTCGGCCGGTGAGCATGGGGGCTGCTTCGGTCCAGGTATCGGTGTTTGGATCATATACCGCATTGGTCGTCAAATTTTGTTGCCAAGCCCCTTGCGATCCGCCGATGACATAGATTGTATCACCAATGACTTCAGCGCAACTTGCTGCTCTCGCAGTGGGCAGCGGCGACACTTCCGTCCAGGTGTCTTGAGCCGGATCATAGACTTCAGCTGAATCAAGAACTGTTTTATTGGCATCGAGTCCCCCAAATACATAAATTTTCCCGTCATATTGCGCCGAGCCGGCGTTGTAGCGCGGCACGTTCATCGGGGCGAGTTCGGATACGACACTTAATCCGGAGGCCGGGGAAAAGGCTGGGATCAAGCAGGAGAGGGACCAAAAAACCACCGTGAAAATGACCTTGTTCAGCATACAGCCTCCTATGTGACTCAAATGAAACAGATATATTGTATTCGTATCGACTGAACCGGAAAAATCTTTAAAAGCGGTGTGCTGCAAACGTTGGAGGCAAGTGGGGAGGGTCTACTGAGAGCGGAAACTCGGACTTTTTGATTCAATGGAATTTTCTGGAATTCAGATCTTCCCGCAAGGCACACATACAGCTCGGATACTTCCGGAGTATGGCAGAAATGATGCTCAGTAACAGGTGCTTGAGCTCTTCTTCGACCCGGATGATTCGTTCTCTCAGATCGATATCCTATTCGCGGGATGATTGGCCAAGATGCCGGGCTTGGATCAGTATATCAATCCCAGCGGATATTATGTTCATAAAAAGGCTCCTCGCAAGTTGCCCGCGGATTTCCGGCTTACAACAAAGAAAATGAGCGCAGTACCGCAGCCAGGTTCTCATCTTCCCGGGCCATCTCCTGCAAAACTTTCACGAGGCGGGTCATGCGGGAACCTTCGTCATGCTTGATCTCCAGGTCGTGTTCCAGGTAGGTTTCCAGGCGATCCAAGCGACGCTCTACCGGTTTGAGTACTGTCCTCCGGTCCCAGACGATAAACCCAATCAAACCGAAAATGCCGGCAATGTTCACCAGCATCAGGCTCCAGATCCGTCCAAATTGCTCTTCCATGGATTCAAAACGCTGATCCACAGCCTTAAAGCGCTCATCCATCTTGGATTCCATGGCTCGAAAACGCACATCCATCCTGGATTCCATGGCTCGAAAGCGCTCATTCATTGTGGCTTCCAGATGTTTGCTCCGGCTCTTTAACTCGCTCAGCCCCTCAATGATTTCCCTGTCCGTGATCCGGGGCGCGATGTCCACGGCCTGAACCGGAAGAGGCAAAAAAAGAGAGA
>CAZUMF010000345.1:0-4823 GCA_964621385.1 uncultured Desulfohalobiaceae bacterium | reverse complement strand
CTGATTTGACTTTCACTCAAAAAATGTCCGAAATTCGTGGGGGTAATGCTCTGTTGATTAATTGCAATCGGAATTTTGTTGATGGAAACTTTTCCGAGCCCCATTCTCGTAACAACAATTAAATTGTTAGACGAGATTAGATTTGAGGAGCTGTTTTCAAGGCCAGATTTTGTAATAGTATCAATCGTCTGGTATAAGTATTTCGATTTTCCAATATCTTTCACACTGGCCCATGAAATTTCGCCATTCCAATAGGAGTGGTTGCTTTTCGAAGGAGTACCTCCTCCGAGATGTTTAATTATTATTGATCCTATTGTTACCCAAATCCATGATTTTGGAATGGAGTAGTTTACATTATCAAAGGTATTTTGTAATGACTGTGTACATAAATTGCCATTTTTATTTTTGGCATCCAATGTTGATTTTTCATTTATTATTTTTTTCAATAAAATGCTCGCCGGCTCATCATTCTCATCCTGCTCAACCAGCTTCCCACGCACTGCAAGGTCAAGAATGAACTGGCGCAGCCGCGACACGGCATCAGGGGCTTCGGCGATGCGGTCGAAATGGTCGAGGAGTTTTTGCGCATTCATTTCCGTCATCGCAGCAAGGCCTCCGCCAGGATGTCCTTGAGCTGATCGCGCAGCTCGGCTGTACGCTGTTCGGAGCGCTCCAGCTTGGCCAGCAGCTCTTCAGGGTCGCCGTTGTTTTCCTCCTCCTTGTGCGGGTTCTTGAAATCCAGGTTGTAGTTGCGCGCCTTGACCTCCTCGGCCGTGACCTTCCAGGCCAGTTCCATCTCCTGCCGGCCGTCGGGATTGTCCCACCAGTCGATGCAGGGCTGGAGATGCTCAATCCGGATGGGCCTGGTCATGGAGTAGGCCTTTTGCCCTTCTGGAACCTTGTGCTCGTAGAACCAAATGTCCTGGGTGGGTTGGCCCTTGGTGAAGAAGAGAAGATTGGTGCCGATACTGGCGTAGGGCTTGAATACGCTGTTGGGCAGGCGCACGATGGTGTGCAGGTCACACTCCTCCATGAGGTTCTCCTTAAGCCGGGTCTTGACTCCTTCGCCGAACAAGCTGCCGTCCGGCAGCACCACAGCGGCCCGCCCGCCTGGCTTGAGCAGGCGAATGATCAGGGCCAGGAAAAGATCGGCGGTTTCCTTGGTCCGGAAGTGCTGGGGAAAGTTGGCTTCGATGCCGTCCTCTTCGCGACCGCCAAAAGGCGGGTTGGTGACCACGATATCCACCCGGTCCTTGGCCCCGTAACTGATGTAAGGCCGGGCCAGGGTGTTGTCATGACGTACAAAGCTGGGATCCTCCACCCCATGCAGGAGCATGTTGGTCACGCAGAGCATATGCGGGAGCTGTTTCTTTTCCACCGCCCGCAGGGAAGTCTGCATGAGCTGCCGGTCTTCCACGGATTTGATGTATCGCTCCTCCATATGCCTGATGGCGCAGGTCAAAAAGCCGCCGGTGCCGCAGGCCGGATCCAGGAGCAACTCTCCGGGTTTGGGATCGATGCGGTCGACCATGAAGGAGGTCACGGCCCTGGGGGTATAGTACTCGCCGGCATTGCCCGCGCTTTGCAGGTCGTTCAGGATCTGCTCGTAGATGTCGCCGAAGTGCCTTCGGTCGGCCAAGTCATTGAAATCGATGGCATTAATCTTGTTGATGATCTGGCGCATGAGCTGGCCGGACTTCATGTAGTTGTAAGCGTCCTCAAAGACCTCCCGGACCACCTGGCGGCGGCCTTCTCCTTCGGCCACAGCGAGTTCCTTGAGGGCCGGAAACAGGTCGTTGTTCACAAAGGCCATCAGCTCGTCCCCGGTCATGCCCTCCGGGTTGGCCGCCCAGGTGCGCCATTGGTATTTCTCGGGTATGGGCGAGCGGTAGTCGTCAGAGACCAGTTCCAGCTCCTGGTCCTGATCGTCGATAATCTTGAGAAAGAACATCCAGCAGAGCTGCGAGATGCGCTGGGCGTCGCCGTCGACCCCCACATCCTGGCGCATGATATCCTGGATGGATTTAACGGTAGTGCGGACTGACATGTATTCGTGTTCCTTGAATTTACTCTGAGACTTCCGGTTCGAGTTGGGTCTTATCCCTGGCCTGATCGAAATGGGTGGCTTATGCCTTGAATCCTGTCATAAAAGACAAGAATTTTTTCTGTGTATTGGGTTGCGGGCGAAGCCGTCTTTGGTCATTGTTAGGCAACCTCATCGTACAGGGCATCCTGGAGTTCATGCACGGCGGTTTCAAAGGCCTGCCTTCCCCCGAATTGTTTCAGCAGTTGGACCGGCGTGCCCATGGCATCAAAGGGGGCCAACTGGAGAATGCGCGGATCGTCGAGGTTGGTCAAACCTTCGTCCTGGTACTTCTGCAACAGGGCCTCAAGCACGGACCGGGCCTGCGCGCCGTACCTGGTGAACACGTCCCGCTTGCGAACGTTTTCGGCCCGCTCCCGCCTGGTCAGAGGCGGCCGGTCAAAGGCCACATGGCAAATGAGGTCGAAGGGGCCATACTCTTTGCCCACTTCCTCGGCCAGGGCCTCCAAAAAAACACCCTGCTCCTCCAGTTCCTTGATGATGGCCTGCTTCTTCTCGGTCTCGGTCCAGGTTTTCAAAAAGGCGTCCAGGCTCTCGTACTCCTTCTGCACGGCCCTCTTGGTGTAATCCTTGAGGGATTCGGTGATCAGCTGGCCTTCCCGGCCGTAGTACTGGACCCGCTCGGCCAGCACATAGACCTGCACGTCGTCGATGACGTACCGGACCCGGCCATCAGGGGGAAGGGGCGGGTCACCTTCTCCGGGACCACCTCCTGGCGGTTCCTCGGGGGGATCAACTTCATCAGGCGGATTCGGGGGCTCTTCCGGTGCGGGAGTATAGATCTGGACCGGCTCGCCGTCAAAATCAGGATCGGCGAAGAGCTCCGTGGCCTTCTTGAAATCCATGATGGTGAAGTAGTATTTGCCGTAGTCCTCCCGAATGCGCGTCCCCCGGCCGATGATCTGCTTGAATTCGGTCATGGAGTTGATGACCCGGTCCAGTACGATGAGCTTGCAGGTCTGGGCGTCCACACCGGTGGACATGAGCCGGGATGTGGTGGTCACCACCGGATACGTCGACTCCGGATCGACGAAGTTGTCCAGTTCGGCCTTGCCTTCGGGGTTGTCGCCGGTGATGCGCATCACGTAGCGGGATTGCCGGCCTGCCAGGTCCTGATTCTGGTTGACCAGAGCCCGGCGCATGCGCTCGGCATGGTCGATGTCCTCGCAAAAGACAATGGTCTTGTCATAACGGCCCGTTGCCTTGAGAAACTCCGTGATTTTCCGGGCCACGAGCTCGGTCCGCTGCTCCAGGACCATGGCCCTGTCGAAATCCTTTTGATTGTAGATCCGATCTTCGATCTCCTGGCCCAGCTTGTCCCTCTTCCCTTTTTCCGGACGGTAGCCCATGAGGTCCTTGTCGAGATCAAGCCGGACCACCTTGTACGGGGCCAGAAATCCGTCCGCTATGCCCTGCTTCAGGGAATAGGTGAACAGGGGCTCTCCAAAGTAGTGGATGTTCGAGACCCGGCTGGTTTCCTTGGGGGTGGCGGTCATGCCGATCTGGGCGGCCGATTGGTAGTAGGTCAGGATATCATGCCAGGCCGCGTCTTCGGCCGCGCTGCCGCGATGACACTCGTCAACGACCACCAGGTCGAAAAAATCAGGTGAGAACTGCTTGTAGATGTCCCTTTCTTCTTCTGTCCCGGATACGGCCTGATACAGGGCCAGGTAGATCTCAAAGGACTTGTCGGCCTGGCGGTTTTTGATCTTGGTCATGGCCGGGCCAAAGGGCTTGAAGTCGTTGGTCTTGGTCTGATCCACCAGGATGTTGCGATCGGCCAGGAACAGGATGCGCTTCTTGGTTCCGGATTTCCAGAGCCGCCAGATGATCTGAAAAGCGGTGTAGGTTTTGCCGGTGCCGGTGGCCATGACCAGGAGGATGCGCTCCCGGCCTGTGGCGATTGCTTCCACACTGCGGTTGATGGCCTGGAGCTGGTAGTATCTGGGGATCTTGCCGCTGGAATCAACAAAGTAGTCCTGCTCCACGACGGCCCGTGATTCCTGATCCAGCCCCTTCCAAATACAGTAGCGGTTCCAGAGGGTTTCGGGAGAGGGGAAACGGTCAAGGCCGATTTCCTGCTCGACCACTCCGGCGCTGCCGGTCCGGTCGTGCTCTAAAAAGGCGCTGCCGTTGGTGCTGAAGACAAAGGGGACATCGATCATTTCCGCGTACTGCAGGGCCTGCTGCATGCCGCTGCCCACGGAGTACGTGTTATCCTTGACCTCGATGACGGCGATGGGGATATTTCGCTTGTAGGAGAGGATGTAGTCGGCCCGTTTCTTTCGCCCCCGCTTGTGCATGGTGCCCCTGACGATGATCCGGCCATGGGTCAAGGTCACCTCTTCCCGGACTTGGGTCTGAATATCCCAGCCGGCCCGCTCCAGGGAAGGGGTGACGAACTTGGTGCAGATATCTCGTTCAGACAGGGACTGTTTTTCCATTGATTATTCCTGCCAATGCAAAAAACATCACTTCAGACGTTTTATTGAAATGATTGCACAATTTTTTTGCAGTCTGGCAAAAGCAAAGGCTATGGTCAAGAAAGAATTGTTTAAATGAAGAATAAGAAAAAGTAGCAAAAACGGCTCCCTGCGATCGTTTGCTAAGGGATGAAAATTGATAAGACACAAAGCTCAGGTTATTCTTGCTCAGTATCCGAAACGTTGACTGAAAATTCTGTGCTGATGACTTCCATCAATCGAAAAAATTCCTGCAG
>CAZUMF010000344.1:0-4881 GCA_964621385.1 uncultured Desulfohalobiaceae bacterium | reverse complement strand
TTCGCTTCGCTCGCAATGACGAGCGTTGATCAATGCTTGGAACTGTGACTCCATTTGTTTGAAGTTTCATACGAGGAAAGGAAAGATACCGTAAAGAGCTCTGATCTATTCCCCAGGATAGGTTTCTCTGGTCAGCAGGGAACAGAGCAGAGCGATCAGGGCGGCCCCGAACAGGATGAACAAAACGGCCGTGTACCCCTCCAGGCCATATTCACCCAGGGCTGTTTTCGGGTAGGCATCCAGAATCCATCCCAAAAAGGGCATAAAAATGGCGCCGCCCAGGAAAGGAAAGACATTGACCAGCCCCACCGAGGTCCCGGCGATTTCCACGGGAAACAATTCCTTGGTCATGGTGAAGCCGATGGCCACGATGGATGAAGCGCTCAGTGAAAAGAGAAAAAACAGGACATAGAGCAGGGTGAAAGGCAGGCCGGAGGGAAAGAGGCTCAGCAGGCCAAACAGCACGCTGAGCAGGCCTGAACAGAGAACGATCACTTTTTTGCGGCTTTTGAGCACCCGATCGGAGATTAATCCGAGCAAGGGGCTGCCAAGAATCATTCCCCAGGCGATCATGCTGAGGATGCTGCCGGCTTCCGATCTGGACAGACCATACATATGCATCAGATACGGGCCGCTCCACAGAGCGCCGAAACCGAAGAAAATGCCGCAGTCAAAAAAATACCAGAGGGCCACAGGCCAGAAATATTTGTTTGCCAGGACCAGCCTGACCCCCTGCCAGAGTTCGGCCGACCGCGAGTGCTCCGGTGATGGATCTTCAGCCGCGGCTTGAAAGACGACATCGGGAAATCCCCGGTCTGAGGGCCGGTCCCGGACAATGAGCCAGATCAAGGCGGCCAGAACAAAGGTGCCCAATCCAATGAGGAGAAAAGACCAGCGCCAGCCAAAGCAGGCGGTCATCCAGGCCAGAGCCCAGGTTGCGGCCAGGACCCCGGCTCCGCCCGCGGCATTGAGCAGTCCGGCCATGGAGGCGAACTCTCTGGCTTTGAACCATTGGGAGAGGATCTTCATGGTTGGAATGAACACGGCCGAGACACCGAAGCCCACCAGAATCCTGCCCAAAAAGGCCATGCCCATGCTTGTGGCCATCCCGAACAGCATGCTCCCGGCCGCAGCCAGGATCAGGGAACAGGTCACGGTCTTGCGCGGGCCGAAGGAGTCCGCCAGGAGTCCGGCCGGAATCTGCATCAGGGCATAGCAGTAAAAATAGACCGATCCGAGCAGACCCATGAGACTGGCCGTGGTCTGCATTTCCCTGATGAGGTCGTCGGCGACAACCGAAAGGGAGAGCCTGTGGAAATAGACCAGAAAATAGGCCAGGGCCAGGATGCCGAAAATCAGCCAGCGGATGATCTGAAATGATTGGTGGCCTGGAAGGTTCATGAGAGGGCTCCTCGTGCTTTTTTGATGCTAACCACCATACGGAAGGCCTTGCAAGAGGTCAATGGGTGTGAATACAATCCGCTCAGCCTATGCCTGTCTCCAGAACAATACCTTCGCGTTGCATCGCCCATCTAGACATGGATGCCTTTTTTGCCTCGGTGGAGCAGCTCGATCATCCGGAATTGCTCGGCAGGCCGGTCATTGTGGGGGGTGTTTCCGATCGAGGCGTGGTCTCGGCGGCTTCGTATGAGGCCAGGGTGTTCGGGGTGCACTCTGCCATGCCTGTGCGCACCGCGAGGCAGCTGTGCCCCGGGGGGGTGTTTCTCAAAGGCCGGATGGCCCGCTACAAGGAACTCTCTGAAAATATTATGACCATTTTGCGGGATTTTTCTCCCCTGGTGGAACCGATTTCCATTGATGAAGCCTTTCTGGATTTAAGCGGAAGCGAACGTCTGTTCGGACCGGTCCGGGAGGTCTGCCAGACCATCAAACACAGAATTCGAACGGAACAGGGCCTGACGGCCTCCATCGGCCTGGCCCCCAATAAATTTCTGGCCAAGATCGCTTCCGACTGGGACAAACCCGACGGCTTCACCGTGGTTCTGGGGAACCAGGTTCAGGATTTTGTCCGTGTGCTCCCCGTGGAAAAGATTTCAGGAGTCGGGGCACGAACCCAGGCGATGCTGAAAGCGATCGGGGTCCGGACAGCCGGGGATATGTCCAAATTTCCTCTGGAATTCTGGGAGCGCAAGCTGGGCAAGCGGGGGATTGATCTCTTTCACAAATGCCTGGGCCGGGATGATTCACCGGTCCGGCCGGTGCGCAGGAGAAAATCCTGCAGTGCGGAAAATACCTTCCAGCAGGACTTGAACTCTGTGGAGATCCTGAAAAAAAGGCTCCTCATGCAGAGTGAACGGGTGGGGCGCGATCTGCGCCGGTTACGCTGCAAAGGCAAAACAGTCACCCTGAAAATCAAATACACTGATTTTCAGGTCCTGACCAGAAGTTGCACCCTGGACAGTGCCACCAGCACGACCCGGGTAATTTTTGACACCGCCTGCACGCTTTTACACGGGATACGGCTGCAGAAACCGGTCCGTCTGACCGGGGTGAGCGTCTCCAATTTTGAAAAGCAGCCGGTTCAATTGCCATTGTTCCCAAACCAGGAGCACCTCAAACAGGAAAAGTTGGACAGGATCATGGACGAGATCAGAGATCGCTTTGGGGAGAAAAGCCTCAGACGGGGTGATGCTGAGTGAACGACAGACTTCTCGTTTATTTGAACGGTCCTTGCTTTGCCCTCTCTGCTTGGGCCGGGACTGTGCGTTGAGCAAAGACGGCCGTTATCAAGGGCAGAGGGCTGTTTCAAAAAGAGGCTAAGGACAATGATTACATCGCAATTGTCTGATTTCGTTGATATGGACAATCCGCAAGCTGTTTTGGAAGAGGTCCTCTTTCTTCTCGCAGACGTATTCCCGGGGACGGATTATTCCGATCTTGAACGAGTCCATGCGGATATTCTCAAGCTGTTTCAGGGCCGTTATCCCGGATTTCAGGCCTGCAACACCTATTTTCACGACTTCAAGCATACCAGTGACTGTCTGCTGGCCATGATCCGGCTCATCCACGGGGCCATGAGCACAGACATGGTGTTTCAACAAAGAGATGTTCTCCTGTCCTTGATCACGGCGATGATGCATGACACAGGGTATGTACAGCATGAAGGGGATCACCTTGGAACCGGGGCCAAGTTCACCCTGACCCATGTGCAGCGAAGCATCGATTTTATGGAGACGTATTACCATTTGGCAGGGTATTCCAGAGACGATTTTCTCTTTTCCAAAGCGATTTTGTTGTGCACCGGCCTGGATGTGAATCTGGACAAAGTTCACTTTGTGTCAGCGGACAATGCCGTTCTGGGGTCCATGCTCGGAACAGCGGATCTCCTCGGTCAAATGGGTGATCGGGATTATCTGGAGAAAATCGTCTACCTGTATCATGAATTTGAAGAAGGCCAGGTGCCGGGGTTTGAGAGCGAGTTTGATCTCCTGCAGAAGACCCCCCAATTCTATGCGTATTGCAAAACCCGGTTTGAAACGGACCTTGGCGGGGTATTCCACTATATGCGCGGTCATTTTCGCCGGCGTTGGGGCCTTGATCATAATTTGTATGTTCATGAAATTGATAACAAAATTAGATACTTAAAACAGGTTGTTCTGCATCACCCCCAGGACTACCGGCACTTTTTGAAGCGGAAAAACTCTATGCAGGCCCTGCAGGATGCTTACCCCCAGAGACAATGAAGCCGCACCCTTCCCTCGATATACCTGACGTCAGCAAACAGGAGGCCTGGGCTCTGCTCGAGCGCGATGCAGTCCTGGTGACGGTGAACAGTCGATCGGCCAGATCGCTCAATCTGCAGTACGCAAAGGCCATGTCCGCGGGAGGGTCGGCGGTGTTTGAAACACCGCGCATTCTCCCTTTGGACGCTTGGCTGCAGCAGGTGCATCAGGAACGGCTCTTCTGGGCCGAGGAACCCGAGGGGCCGGTTCCCCCGGTGCTTCTCAGCCCGGAACAGGAGCTGCTGCTCTGGGAAAGCATCGTGTCCGAGTCAGTCCAGAGCCATGGGATGCTTCGGACCAGGGAAACAGCCGGCCTGGCCGCCCAGGCCTGGCAGCTGTGCCGGGCCTGGGACATCGACCCCGCGGTGTTGAAAGACTGGGAGGTTGCTGAGTATGAGGCTTTTCAGGCATGGGCGCTTGATTTCAGGCAACGGCTCAGCAGAGCCGGGTGGCTGGACAGGGCCTCCCTTCCCGATCAGCTAGCAGACGACGTCCGCAATGGATGCATTGGTTGGCCCGGAGCCCTGATCCTGGCCGGGTTCGATGCCTTCACCCCTCAGCAGCAGCGTCTGCTGCATGCCCTGCAGGAGGCCGGATGTTTGGTGTACAGACTCGAGCTGCCCAAACAGGACGCGACCCCGCAGCTCTTCCGTGCGCAGGATGCACGGCATGAAACGGCGTCTGCAGCGGCTTGGGCCAGGCAGGCCGTGGAGCGGAACACGGACACCCGGGTGGGCATCATTGTTCCTGATCTCAGCCGACGGAAAGACGAGCTTATCCGTATCTTTGAGACCGTTCTCAATCCGGAGCAACGCCTTGGACCCAAGGCTTCGCCGCGCAGGGCCTTTGATGTCTCTCTTGGTTCGAGCCTGGCCGAGTACCCCATCGTCAATGCCGCCCTGGCCGCTCTCAAGTTGTCCCGGGACCCCCTTCCTGTCCAGGACTGCCTGTTCTGGCTGTATTCACCATTTTTTCAGGACGATTGCACGGAAATGCACAGCCGTTGCCGGCTGGAAAACAGGCTGCGGGAGACAGGTGAAGCCAGTATCCCCCGGCAGATAGTGCTGGACTCACTCCTGCAGGACACCGGGGAGGGGGACGCTGCAGCATCCGGAGGCCCCCTTTTAGGACAGGCCCT
>CAZUMF010000343.1:0-4884 GCA_964621385.1 uncultured Desulfohalobiaceae bacterium | reverse complement strand
AACAAACTCATTCCTTAAATGGAATAGCAAAGTATCCGCGGAAGACTACCCGGCCGTGGGCCAGGAGGAAAAACGGTATTCAGAGAAGAGCCGGTCCGATGGGGTATTTGTTGGCCACGCGCCCTGTAGCGGTTTTGACATCCGCATTTGGCACGGCATGGTTCAGGGGGTTGAAGTCTCGAAACTCGTTGGCGTAATTGAGGTCCAAATCAATGGCGGCCGAGCGGAGGTGCGCATAGTAGCTCAGTCCGTCTGAGCCGAGCGACCAGCCGATCAAGGAGAGCTTGATCATAAGCAGGGCCAATATAAAGAGGAAGAGGCCGAGAAAGCTCAATCGCACGCAAAGGTTCATGGCTGCAAAAGCTTCCCTTCATCACGAAGCTGAGTTCACGAAACCAGGAGCGGCGCCCTGGGGCCAAGCGTCAAGAAAGTCATTGCCTAACGACGTCAAGTCTATATACTAAGGCCACTATGCGTCCACAAGAACGAAAAGGCTGTCTCCTGCGCTCCCCTCAGCTCCTATTCGATATCCTCGCTCGCGGACAGTATGCCTTTACCTATGACCAAATGCCCATGCAAATGAACTCCATGGACTTCAAAAAACGGATCAACCTTGTCAAGTCAGGGGCCAATCTGCTCTACCGGCGTCCGAAAGCATGGTCCATGCCCCTGCACATGCAGTTCGAGCTGACCAACTACTGCAATCTGAGCTGTCCGGTCTGCCCGGCGGGCACAGGCACAGTCCGGCGGAAACCGCAAGCTATGGATGTTAGCCTTTTCCAGCGGGTTATGGAAGAGGTCGGACCCTACCTGCTGACATTGTCTCTTTGGGCCTGGGGCGAGCCTCTGCTGCATCCCAGATTATATGACATCCTTGAACTGCTCTATCCATACGATATCATCACCTTGCTTTCCACCAACGGGCAAAGGCTCAATGATGAGCGGGTCATTCAGGCCCTGGCCACCTACCCGCCAACCAACCTCATTTGCGCCATAGACGGGTTGAGCGACGAGACCAACAGCCAGTATCGATCAGGAGCCCGGTTGGAAAAGGTCCTTTTGGGGGTCCGGCGCCTGGCCGAAATCAAGGAGTCACTCGGGATGCAGCTCCCTGTTCTGCATATGCGCTTCATCGCCATGAAGCACAACCAGCATGAGCTCCCGCACATCGTCGAGTTCGCCAGTCAAAACCGCTTCGATCTCCTGACTGTCCGGACTCTGTCCATCATCGATGTGGAATCTCCAGATCAGAGGCATTACCATCTCATACCCGATGATCCCAGCCTGCGGGCCTACAGGTACACCGGCCAGAATCGCCTTGAAAAGCAGGACTACATCTGCTTGCAGCCTTTCTGGTTTCCGACACTCTTTGCCGACGGCACCGTGGTGGCCTGCGAGCAGGACTTCAACGCTCAGCAACCTCTCGGACAAGTTGACGAGGGAACCTCTTTTCACGATGTTTGGCTCAGCTCTCGGACTCGACAGAGGCGCAAAGCCATTCGAGATCAGCCAACCCGGTTCAGCTTTTGCCGACATTGCCCCTATCGGGACCGGGATGTGACCGACTGCAGCATTCAAGCCCATTTCTTGAATGAAACAATCGATTACGATGACTTGACCGGAAAGGCCAAGGCCCTCCAGCCGGCGCACTTGTCAGAGTGATGGCTTGGCTGGACAACCTCTTTGGAAGCGAGCGGGTTCTATAATGGCTCCTCTCCAGTCCCCAATACGTATTGGCTTGATTGGTTGTGGCCAGGTTGCTGCTGAACGTCATCTGCCGGCCCTTATGCGAATGCCTGAAGCCAGAGTGATTGCAGCGGCCGACACTGAGGAAGGACGCCTCGAGCACGTCGCGGGTCGGTATGCCATACCCCAGAGGTTCACCGACTATCGAGCCTTGTTGCATGAAGCCTCCATCCATGCGGTGGCTATCCTGACCCATCCGGAGTCGCACACCGCCATCGGACGGGCCGCCTTGGAGGCCCGAAAGCACGTGCTCATCGAAAAGCCATTGGCCCTGCAGACAGCGGATTGTGACCGGCTGATAGAAACGCGGAAGAAAACACCGGGCAAGGTCGTGGTGGGCTTCAACCTCAGATGGCATCGGCTGGTGCAGGAAGCCAGACACTTTATCAAGACCGGGGCCTTGGGTCCGATCAAAGCCATCCGCAGCGCTTACACCCATAATCGCCAAGGCGATGCAGCCCCGTCTTGGAAGCGGTCGCTTCGTTCAGGCGGTGGAGTCACCTTTCACGAGGCCATTCACCATTTCGATCTCTGGCACTTCTTGCTTGGCAGCGAGGTCAGGCAGGTCATGGCCCTGCATCAATCCTCGGAGTGGTTTGAGGACGAGACCAGCGTCCTCTCTGCCCGACTCAGCAACGGGGTCCTGGCCAGCCTGGTGAGCACCTACCAAACGAGCCCGAACAGCGAAATAGAGATCTTTGGCCAGGCCGGCCGGCTGGTGATCTCCTTCTATCGATTCGACGGCCTGGCCTTCTATCCAGCCTCGGTCTACCCAGGCGATGTTCAGGATCGACTGAAAAAGGGGCTCCAAACACTGCGGCAGCTCCCCGCTTTTCTCCCTGTGCTGAGAAGGGGAGGTGACTTTGCGGACTCCTTTTACAGGCTGTGGCGCCATTTCCTAAGCTGCATTCGGTATGATCGGGACTCGGAGTGCTCCCTTGAAGATGGGAAGAGGGCTGTCCAGGTCGCCCTGGCCGCTGAAGAGTCCTTCCTGTCTGAAAAGCATGTCCATCTGAGCTAAACCATGACCGGCTTCAAGGATCTCAGACCCGGGAATGAATGCGACCTTTCGGTCATCATTCCAACCTACAATCGGGTCAGCATGCTGCGTCCCTGCCTGGAGTCATTGGCCCTTCAGTCCCCAGCCCCTGCCAGCTATGAAGTGCTCGTCGTGGATGACGGCAGCAGCTGCAGCCCGGCCAGCCTGATGGAGTCCTTTCGATCACGCCTGGACATTCGGCTGCTGCGCCAAGCAAACCAAGGGCCCGCCGCAGCCAGAAACCTCGCTGCTGCGGAAGCCCGAGGGCGATATCTCGCCTTTCTTGATGATGATTGCCGGGTGCCGCCTGATTGGCTCGAAGCCATCGCTCGTCAGGCAGAGCACATGGACGGCAGTGTGCTTGGCGGCCTGACTGTGAACGCCATGACCTACAACCTCTTTTCAACGGCCAGCCAGCTTTTGGTTGACTATCTGTATACTTACTACAATGCGGATCCAGACGATTGCCGTTTTTTCACCTCGAACAATCTCCTCGTGCCCCGAGAGCTGTTCCACAAGGCCAAAGGGTTCGATGGAGCCTTTAGGTTGGCGGCCGGCGAGGATCGAGAGCTCTGCGATCGGTTGCGGCAGCACGGAGCGGCGCTGCGCTACAGAACCGAAATTACCGTTTGCCATGCCCACGGTATGCAGTTGTTGGCCTTTTTGAAACAGCACTTTCATTACGGCCGCGGAGCTCTGGTGTATCACCGCTTACGGGCCGCACGGAGCAGTACACCTCTTCGAATCGAACCGCTCTCCTTTTATTGGGACTTGCTCAGCCATCCCTTTCAGAAATACGGTCTCTTTCGCGCTCTCCCGCTTTCCGTTTTGCTCCTTGCAACCCAAGCAGCTAACTGCGCCGGCTTCCTGTGGGAGCTTTGCAGCTCCCGCGGTCGATGAAGAACAGAGAATATAACCTCTCTTTTTACTAAAGTGAGTCACCCCCATGGCATAGTCCAGAGGCTTATGAAGGTCAGGCCCGTTCCCATAACTACATTTGCGCGTCCAAGCCTCACATGATAAGAAGCAAATCATTCAGCCCTGCTTGGAGAAAACGATTAATTCTCAGAAGATCCATGTTGACCCTGAAATTGGCATTCTAAGGCACCAAAACGGCCCAAATTAAAGTACATTCATTATTTCAAAAGCTTGGCTGGTTCCGCCCCCAGGCCCTACAAGAGAGTACACCATGGAAAAAAAATATACGGCAATCGTGCGTAAAAGTAAGCTGGAATATGAATAACGTCTTCGTATTAAATGCGTCCCCGATAATTCTGCTTGGAAAAGCTGATCTTCTGCGAACCGTTAGTCCGCTGGTGGAACATCAACGACTGGTCAATAAAGACCAAAGGATAGAAAATATATGGATATAGAGGAAATGAAAATAAAATTCCCTCGCGGGTTTGAATCAGCAGTTCATCTGACGAAAGAAAAATTAGAGGCACATATTCGTCTTATGGCTGCCTTAAAGATGTTTGAGCTTGGTAAAGTTTCTTCAGGAAAGGCAGCAGAATTGGCAGGTATAAGTAGGATAGAATTTCTGGAGACATGTGGCCGATACAAAGTCAGTGTTTTTAATTATCCTGAGGATGAAATAGAGAGTGAATTGAGAACTGATATAAAGACTTTAGAGGATATAAATTTTTAATGAAGATTGTTGCAGACACTGGTCCAATTATTGGTCTGGCAAAAATAGGAAAACTTTATTTGCTAGAAAAGTATGTTGGTGAAGTACTGATTCCTCCAATTGTTTATAAAGAGCTTTTAGGCAAAATTGGACCATAATCTGAAGAAATTGAAAAAGCTTTGGACAATTTTATTAAGATATCCAATCAGCCTCAAATTGCAAAAGAATTGCATAATGAAGTAAAAGCTTTAACCACACTGAAAACATTTCTGCAGGATCAAGAGAACTTCGTTGATTTCCGGGTCTTTGGCTCCAGGGCCCGGGGTGTATCTACGCCTGAATCTGACATTGATGTCCTGATCATTGTCAGGGAGTTTGACAGTAATTTTCAATCGTTGATTGATGATATGAGCTCATCAAGCAGGAAATCCAGGAATTGAAACAGGAACTCGGACTTCATGAAAGCGAAATT